>JBAYVV010000035.1:0-29461 GCA_041674465.1 Sterolibacterium sp. | reverse complement strand
GGCTTCGTTGAGCGGCAAAATCACCCCGTCCAGCGTCGCATTCACGCCTTCCACAATCTTGCGGAAATCGCCCTGGTGCTTGCCCGCATCCGCCCGCGTGTCGAGCCGGCCTTCGACAGCGGCGGCAGCCAGGAGATTGGCGTCCTTCACCAGCAACTGGATCGCGCCGACGCTGCGGTTGATCGCTGCTGCGATCTCATCATAGGCCGCCTTGACGGACTGAGTTTCGCCATCGGCTTCCGCCGGAACGACGGAAAAATCGAGGTTGCCCCGCGCGAGCTCACCCAGCCCCTCGACGAGTTTCTTGGTCTCGGTTTCCTGATAGGCCGCCATCTTGGCGGAAACCCGGCTCGCCTGTTTCACCGCCGTCTGGTCGGTCACGATTTCCATCACGCCGACGATTGCGCCGTCGAGGCCGCGTAAGGGCAGGCCGGAATATGCGATGTCCAGGCTGGCGCTGCCCGGGCAGACGTGGGTTTCGCCGCTGCACAGCTCGCCGCTGCTCATGGCGCGGGCGCAGGCGCAACGGTCGGTACGGCAATCCTCGGCCTTGAAGAAGTCGTAGCACTTGGTATTCGTCAGTTGCTGCGGCGTCTTGCCGCCGACGGCAGCGCCGATGCGATTGATGTACTGGATGTTGAATTCCCGGTCCATCACCGCGACCGGCGCCGGCATGTTGTCGAGGAAGCCGACCAGACGGTCGAGCGTGCGATTGATGCCCTCGACGATGGCGCGAAACTCGCCCTGATGCTTGGCTGCGTCGGCGCGCGTGGCCAGCTTGCCGTCGACGGCGGCGCTGGCAAGACCATTGGCGTCTGTCACCAGCGCCTGAATCGACGCGCTCATGCGCATCATTGCTGCCATGAGCTGCCCGGTTTCATCTTTCGAATCCACCTCGATCCTCTGCGTCAGGTCGCCGGTGGCGATGGCGTTGGCGGCGGCCACCGACATGGCCAGCGGCCTGGTGATGGAACGCCCGATCATCCAGGCGGCAAGGATGCCGAGAGCCAGAATCGCCACGCTCAGCACGGCGATCCACAGCGACGCCGTGGCGACGACGGCCCGAATGCCGGTTGCCGCGTCCTGGGTGCGCTTGGCATTGATTTCGAGAAGGCCGATGAGGCCCTGATTCAATTCCTTGTCGGCGCCCTTGATCGCCTGGTCGATCTGGTTCGAGGTCTGGCGCTCGGCGGCGAGGCGCTGGGCGTCCTCGATCGCCTTGCGGTAAACATTCGCGCCCTCGGCGATCTGCAGGAGCAACTTGTCTTCGTCGGCGCTGAGCGCGCCGGCCTTGCGGTAGTCGGCGACGGCATGGTCGATGCTCGTCATTGCATTGCCGAATTTTTTGGCGTAGTCCCCGCCGCGCAGGACGAAGTTCTTGAAGTAATGAATGCCATCCTGCAGACCCTGCAGCCCCTTGGTCGCGGCATCGCGTTTCTTGAGAGTCACGGTTTCAAAGTCGTCCCATACGCCGCCGATGGCGTGTACCTGCATCAGGGAAACAGCGCCCAGAGCGATGGCGAGCAGGATGACGACGCCGAAGCCGAAACCGAGTTTCATTGCGACGCGCATGTTCTTGAACATAGCTAGTACCTCCTAGGATGCGGCATAGGTTGCGGCCGCAGTGAAACAGCAAATTCGTGATGGAATAACTGCTTACGCCGCCAGCGCCAACGGGTCAGGGTTGGTAAAGCGGTGCAGCAGGCTGGGCACATCGATGATCAGCGCCACCATGCCGTTGCCCATGATGGTGAAGCCGCCGACCCCCTTCATCTTCTGGAATACTTTGCCGAGCGGCTTGATGACGGTCTGGCATTCGCCGATCAGGTTATCCACCACCAGGCCGGCCTTGTGCCCCGCATACTGCACCACCACCACGCTCTGGCGCTCCGCCGGCGCGCCGTGCACGTCGAGTACCTCGCGCAGGCGCAGGAAAGGCAGCACTTCGCCGCGCAGATTGAGATAGTGGCTGGCTTCGCCTTCGAGAAGATCGTCGTACTGCACTTCGTCGTCGCTGCCTTCTTCTTCCTCGCTGTCCCAGTGGTCCTCGCCGGCCTCATCTTCGTCGTCGTCGGTGCGACGGCGGCGCAGCTCAATGCACTCGACTACCATGTCGAGCGGCAGCACGTAGGAGGCGTCGCCGACGCCGACCAGGAAGCCGTCGATGATGGCCAGCGTCAGCGGCAGATGGATACGTACCCGCGTCGCCACGCCCGCCGTCGAGTCGAGCTCGACGCTGCCGCGCAGAGACTGGATATTGCGGCGCACGACATCCATGCCGACGCCGCGGCCGGAAAGATTGCTGACCTTCTCGGCCGTCGAGAAGCCCGGCTCAAAGATGAGGTTATAGATTTCCTTGTCGCTGAGGTTGGCGTCGGCCGCGACCAGTCCACGTTCGATGGCCTTGGCGAGAATCCTGTCCTTTTTCAGGCCGCCGCCGTCGTCGGAAACCTCGATGACGATGGCGCCGGAATCGTGGTAAGCATTAAGTCGCAGCGTGCCGTGCGCTGGCTTGCCGGCGGCGCTACGTTCTTCGGCGGATTCGATGCCGTGATCCATGGAATTACGCACCAGGTGGGTGAGCGGATCGCCGATCTTTTCGACCACGGTCTTGTCGAGTTCCGTGTCCTCACCGCTGATGACGAGGCGTATGTCCTTGCCCAGATCCTTGCTCATGTCGTGCACGACGCGCTGGAAGCGGTTGAAAGTGGCGCCGATCTGCACCATGCGCAGGTTGAGCGCGGAGTCGCGTACTTCCTCGACCAGGCGGCCCATGGTGGCGGTGGTTTCGAGCAGGTCGCCATCGTTCAGGCGCTGAGCGATCAGATTGGCGCCGGCGCCGGTGATGATGAGCTCGCCGACCAGGTTGATGAGCTGGTCGAGCTTACGCGCATCGACGCGGATGGAGTTGTTTTCGGCGGTCTTGTGTTCCTTGACCTGCTTCTGCTTTTCCAGGGCGGCTTCGACGACCATGGGCCGTACCATGCTCTGTTCCACCAGTACCTGGCCAATGGGAAGTGCCGGCTGGGCGGCGCCCCGTCCCTGCGAGCGCAGGGCGGCGTCCAGTTCGGCCTGGGTCAGCGTGCCGCAACGCACCAGGATGTCGCCGAGCAGCATTTCCTCTACCGGCAGGGCGTTGATGAAGTCGAGGTACTCGGATATTTTTCCGTGCGGCGGCAGGATACGGATGCGGCTTGATTCGCGCACGAAGTCGAAGGCGCCTTCGATGTCGGCCTTGTCGGCATCGCTATTGAAGCTGATCTCGAAGCCGAGGTAGCAGGTTTCGGGATCGATGGCGGTGAGCGTCGGTACCAGATCGGCCAGCGTGACGATATGCTCGATGGTGCCCAGCGTTTCGAGGTAGCGCAGGCAGGCGATGGGATCCATGCCGTAGCGCAGCACGTCCGGCCCGAAGCGCAATGAGATGTGCCAGTTGTCGGAGCCGATGCCACTGCCGGCTTCGGCCAGGTAGGGCTGATCCTGTATGACAGGAACATTCTGCTGCTGCGGCACTTTGGCGGCGTCGGGCGCGACGCCGAGGTGGACATTGAGTTGACCGATCAATTCCTGGCTGCGGCCTTGCGTATCGTCATTCGGCACGTTGCCTGAACTGGCGTGATGTTCCACCAGGTCGCCGATGTGGTCGCAGACTTCCAGGAACAGGGCGACGAGTTCCAGAGTCATGCCCAGTTCGCCGCTGCGCACCTTGTCGAGGACGTTTTCCGCCACATGGGTGAAGCTAACAATGTAATCGAGGCCGAACAGGCCTGCTGAACCCTTGATGGTGTGAGCGGCACGGAACATGGCGTTGAGCGTGTCGGCGTCGGCGGGCGCCTGTTCCAGGCCGAGCAGCGCCTCTTCCATTTGCTGGAGCAGTTCGCGGGCCTCTTCGATGAAGGTGTGGAGGGCATCGTCTAGGTTCATTTCAGGCTCCTCGCGAACGCAGTACCAGCGGATCGCCGAAGTGGCCGGCGAGATCGCAAAGGTCGAATATGTCGAGCACGGCCTGGCTGTGCTCGACGAAGCGCAGCGTTTTGTTCTTGGCCACGGCTTCGCGCTTGGCGGCCAGCATGAGCTGGATGCCGGCGGAGTCAATCTCGCTGACCGCCGCGAGATTCATTTCGATGTCCTCGCTGCGGATCAGCGGCGTGGTCAACCCGCGCAGCAGTTCGGCGGCGGTGCCGATGGTCATTTCTCCCGTAATGGCGATGCGGCAACAGTTGCCTTCGGTGGCGACATTGACGTCCATGGCTTATCTCCTTGACGCAGTGGGGTGAATGGATCAGGGCATGATCAGCTTGGCAACCGCGTCGAGCATCTGCGGTGGCTGGAAAGGTTTGACAACCCAGGCCCTGGCGCCGGCGGCCTGGCCTTCGGACTTCTTGGCAGCGCCGGCCTCGGTGGTGAGCATGATGACCGGCGTGAATTTGTAGGCAGGATTTTCCTTCATGGCCCTGACGAAGCTGATGCCGTCCATGTTCGGCATGTTGACGTCGCTGATGACCAGATGCACTTTCTGGCCGGTGACCTTGGTCAGAGCATCCCTGCCATCGCAGGCTTCGATGACATCGTAGCCGGCACCTTTGAGGGCGATGCCTACCACTTGCCGCAGCGATGCGGAGTCGTCCACCACCAGGATTGTTTTTGACATCGTGAGCTCCTTCAAAAAAACGTGATTTCGGTTGCCGCACCGGCTGCTTTTGGCTGGTCGCCGTTATGCGCCGCGAGCTGTTCGGGCATGGTGTAGGTCTGTGCAAGTTCGGCGAGCCACTCGCCGGCATCGATTGCGCTGGAAAGCCGTCCGGCCTCGAAGTCGACAAGATGTTGTTCGAGCTTGGCGAAGTCGGCTTCGACCTGCGAGATCACCTGGCTGACGCGATCCTGAAACTGGAGCGCAACGAGCACGCCGGAAACTTCGTCCTGAATGCCGATGCTTTCGTTTTTCAGGAGTTCGATATGCGCATGCGCTTCGGTGGACGCCGTCTGGAAATCGTCGAGTACCCGTTTGACGGTATTGGACAGTTGGTCGACCATGCGGTGATCTTCGTCCTTGGATTTCCGCGAGGATGCCAACGTGGATAGCATGGCGTGGTTGACGGTATTCACGGTTTCGCTGATGCGCTTGCCGGTTTCGCCGGAAAGGTTGGAAAGTTTGCGCACCTCGTCGGCGACCACGGCGAAACCGCTCCCGGCCGGGCCGGCGCGCGCCGCCTCGATGGCGGCATTGAGCGCCAGCAGGTTGGTCTGCTTGGCGATGTTGCCGACATCCTGGGCCATGACCTTCAAGTTCTCGGTGAAGCCTGAGAGGTGAGCTATTTCCTGGAGCAAGGTTTCACGCAGGTCGAGCGCCGCGCGCAAGGCGTCGACGATCGAGCGCAAGTCGGCCTGGGCCTTGTCCAGCAGTGTGCCGAGGCTGGTGCCTGCGCCGCCGGTACCGCTCTGGCTGGCGGAGACGGTGCTGGCGACGCGCTGGTTGAGCGCCTCGAAACGCTGGGCCAGGGCGGTGATGTTGTCTTCGGTCGTGGTGCGCGCCATCGTCGTTTGGCGCGACCATACCGGCAGCACTTTCAGGCAGAGCCGGTCGAGTCCGCGCAGGCAGTGTTCCTTGTGCGTGCATTGCGCGGCTTCGACCTGCCGGCGCGCCGTGGCGGCAAGCAGCGCCTGCTCGGTGCCGCAGCGTGCCTGCATCCAACTGGCGAGGCCCATCCCCAGCGCCACCATCAGCAGAGCCAGCGCCGCGGTCAATTGCGTGGCGGCGCCGACCGCAAGCAGGCATGCGGCGCCGAAGACGCCCAGGAGCAGCGGCGGAACCGCTACCCACAACTTGCGCTGCGTGCCGTGCTGCGGCGCTGCCGCAGCGTTCCAGGAAGTCTGCTGTGTCAAGGTATACATGGTCTGCTACGTCCTCCACTGGGGGCTGGAATTTCCTGGATCGCATCGGGAACTTCGGCGGTTTGCATGTGGAAGCGAGCATGACCGAACTCAGGTTGCGCCGCCATCAGGCGATCTTGATATTCATGTAGGGAAGCAGCGCTGCAACATCGGATGATGCCGCAGCGGAGGTAGGGATGCGCCTACTGACTACCGGGTAGCGCCGCGATAACGACTTGTTTCAGACCGTGATCAGACTCTGGCGGATGGCGTACTTGGTTAGTGCGGCCACGCTGTGCATGTCAAGTTTGCGCATGAGGTTGCGGCGGTGAACCTCGACGGTGCTCGTGGCGATGTGCAATCGACAGGCGATTTCCGCCGAGTTCCATCCCTCCGCCAGCAGCGCCAGCACTTCGACTTCCCGCTCCGAGATTCGATCATGGAGGATTTCGCGGCTCTCGCCATCGGTCTCAAAGGCCATCTGTTCCGCCAGCAAGGGATCGACATAGCGGCCGCCGTTCGCTACCTTGCGAATCGCGGCGAGCAGACACTCGGGGTCGCAGTCCTTGGTCAGGTAGCCCGCAGCGCCGGACAGCAGCGCGCGTTTCGCGATCCGAGGTTCGTTGTGCATCGAGAGCACCAGGATCGGCAGTTTTTTTCCGTGCGAGCAAATCCGGAAGATGAGATCAACGCCGCTGATGCCGGGCATGTTCATGTCGAGCAGCAGCAGATCGAAGCCGCCGCAGCGCACGGCATCGAGCACCTGCGCGCCGCTGGCCGCCTCGCCGACCACCGCTATGTCGTCGACGAGGGCGAAGAGATGTTTCAGGCCATCGCGGAGGATGGAATGATCGTCGGCGACGAAAAGGCGGATCATCAACTTCTCCTTACCCATGGGACAGATTGAACGGAAGCGTTTGGTAGCGAGCGCCGCATCTCCGCGCACAGTTTCGGCTTGCGCATCATCCCAAGAAGATACCGGGTAATAGTCGGCGAAACACGCATAACGCGGCTAGAGCCCGAATAGGTTTGCGGGGTGCCAGATTGCCGCACCCCGAATCGCGCCGCTATCGGGCAATGACGGATTATTCTGTAAGGACAGAGGAACAAATCGGTAGGGACTTTCCTACCCCGGCCGCTCGACGCAGGCCAGTGGCGGCTTCCGGCTTCTGCTCCTGCCGGGTGGACATTACGTCCTCAATCGACCAGCCCGTTGTTCAGTGCATAACGAACCAGCTCGGCACTGGTTTTCATAGCCATCTTTTCCATCAGCCGCGCTTTGTGGGTGCTGACGGTCTTGTTGCTGATGGAGAGCATGGCGGCGATCTGGTTGACGCCCATGCCATTCGCCAGCAGTTTGAGTATTTGGAACTCGCGATTGGTTAACTGCTCGTGGCGCGGGGCGGCGCCATTATCGTTGCCGACTTCGAAAACCAACTGCTCGGCGACGACCGGGTCGATGTAGCGGCCACCGCCGGCCACCTTGTAGATGGCGGCGAGCAGCCGGTCCGGATTGCTGTCCTTGGTGACATAGCCTGCGGCGCCGGCCTTGAGCGTGCGCTTCACGATCTGCGGTTCGTTTTGCATGGAGAGCACCAGGATCGGCAGTTTCGGCTGCTGGCTGAGTACCCGCTCAATCAGTTCGACGCCGCTGATGCCCGGCATGTTCATGTCGAGCAGCAGCAGATCGAAGCCGCCCTTCCTCACTGCGTCGATCACTTGGCCGCCATTGATGGCTTCCCCCACCACAGCGAGATCCTCCACCAGGGCGAAGAGCTGCTTCAGTCCTTCGCGCATAATGCCGTGGTCATCCGCCATCAGTATACGAATCATGATTCGTCCTCATTGCCTTGCACCACTGGGAGGCGTAACCGCACCGTGGTACCGCAACCCGGCGCGCTGGAAATAACCACTTCTCCGCCCGTTGCCAGCGCGCGTTCGCGGATGCCAACCAGGCCGAAAGATTGCGGCTTGCGCGGCGCGTCGACTTCGAAACCGATGCCGTGGTCCCTAATATCGAGTACATAAACGTCCGCTTCGCACGCGAATACAATGTCCACGCGTTCGGCGCGTGCGTGGCGCAGCGCGTTGGTCAGTGATTCCTGGGCGATGCGGAACACGGCAATGGCATGTTCTTCATGCATATGCACATCGTTTTGCGGCAGCTTCAGGTCGCAGGCGATGCCCGAGTGCCGGGAAAATTCATCCGTCAGCCATTCCAGCGCCGGAACGATGCCCATGTCGAGCACCGCCGGACGCAGCGCGGAAGACACGTTACGCGTGACCAGGATGGTCTTGTCCACCAAGTTGCGCAGGTTGGTGGTCCTCGCGCTGAGGCCCGGCAGATCCTTGCCGAACTGGAAGTCAAGCAGGTTGACGCCGATGCGCAGCACCGACAGTTGTTGCCCGAGTTCGTCGTGAAGTTCGCGGGCAATGCGGCGGCGCTCTTCTTCCCGCGCCGTCTCGCGGCGGGTTGCGAGGTCGCGCAGTTGCTTGTTCGATTCGTCCAGGCGAAGCTCGGCTTCCACCAGCGACGTGATGTTGCGGCCGATGGCCAGGGCGCCTTTCACGCTGCCGTCGGGCGAGCGCTCCGCAACGATGTGCAGCGCATGGTGAGCGACGGCGTTTTCGTTCGGGCGATCCCAGGCAAGCACCAGTTCCAACGGCTCGCCGGTGGCCATCACCTGTCGCAGCCGGTCCAGGTAATCCGCCACAGAAATACTGCTGCGCCACAGGGTGCCGGGCATGCAGTTCAATGCCGTATTCACCGGGATCCCGGTTTCCCGTTCGAAGGCGGCGTTGACATAGGTGCGTCGGCAATCGCGGTCGTAGCGCACGATAAAGTCAGGCGAGTTCTCCGCCAAGGAACGGAAGTCGTATTCGCGCTGCAGCAGCAGGGATTCCATGCGCTTACGCTCGCTGATGTCGCGGGCGATGCCCAGGACGCTGGCGACCGCGCCATCCTCGTCCAGTTCGGGAACGTGGCGCACCTCGAATACTTTGCCGTCCGGCCAGAGAAATTCCAGCTCATCCGGCATTTTGCTAGCCACCGCGTTGCACACCGAATCGTGCAAGGGTCGCAGTGTTTCAGGGTTGCCGGGCATCGGCAATTCGCAAATGGTCTTGCCGAGCAAGGAGGCTATCGGCTGGCCGGTGACACGCAACGTGCTGGCATTGGCGTAAATATGGCGGCACGCGGTGTCATGACGAACGATGACATCCGGATGATTTTCCGCCAGCGTGCGGTAGTGCCGCTCGCTGGCTTGGAGGCGCAGCTCGGCCGCCTTGCGCTCGGCGCGATTGCGCAGGGCGACGATGCCGAACGCCAGATCGTCGGAGAGTTCCTTGAGGAGCCGGATTTCGTTCGGGGTAAAGGCGTTGATCTCGGTCGAATAGATCAACAGCACGCCGAATACTCTGGCGCTTTCATCCTTGAGCGGCAGGGCAATGGCGGAACGATAGCCTCGCTGCAAGGCGTTTTCGCGCCACGGCGATAGTATTGGATCGGTGGCAAAATCCTGAGCATAAGTGATTTCGCCGCTGCGAACCGCTTTCCCGGCGGGGCCTTGTCCACGTTCATTGCGATCCGACCAAGTGAGCTTGGCCTGTTCGAGATAGCCCGCGTCTTCCCCGGCCCAGGCGACGGGACGTATGGATTTGGCGTCGTCGTTTTCCACGTAGCCCACCCAGGCCATGCGATAGCCGGCTTCCTCGCAAACGTTGCGGCAGATCGCGTCGAGCAGTGTCTGCTCGTCATCGGCCCGTACCAGCGCCTGATTGCAGTTGCTGATGGCGCGCAGTTCCCGATTCACCCGCTGCAAAGTCTCCTCGGAGCGCTTGCGCTCGGTAATGTCCACGATCAACCCGTCGTAGGCAATCATTCGTCGCTGCTGATCGTAGCGTGCCACGCAGGTATTTCGCACCCAACGCCGGGTTCCGTTCCGGTGCAGGATTCGATGTTCGAGCGGCGGCACCGCTTCTCCGACAAGGACCCTGGCAGCCTGTTCCATCACGGCCGCTCGATCGGGCTCATAGACCATGCGGGACCACAGGCCTGGATCAGTCGCATAGTCTTCCGGCGCATAGCCCAACACCGCGGCGCAACCCGGACCATGGATCGTCGCAACAGGATGGCCGTCTTCGACTTGGACCGTATAAATATAGTCCGTGACCGAGTCGAGCAGTTGTTTGTAGCGCCGCTCGCTGTCGCGCAGCGCCTCGCCAGCTTGCTTGCGGCGACGGCGCTCTTCGGCATTGCGCAAGGCACGATTGACCGCCGGCACCAGTTTGCTGAGATAGCCCTTCAGCACGTAGTCTGCCGCGCCCTGGCGCAAGGTCTCGATGGCGAATTCTTCGCCCATGTTGCCGGAGACGAAAATAAAGGGCACGTCCGGCGCCCGCTCCCGTACGATGGCCAATGCCGCGAGTCCATCGAAAGCCGGCAGCCGGTAATCGGCAAGGATGAGGTTGGGTCGGAATTCTTCGAGTGCCGCAATGAAGGTATTGCGTGCGGCCACGCGTTGGAACGAAAAAACGAGGCCGGCCTTGCTCAGCGCTTGCACGGCGAGCGTGGCGTCGACCGGTTCGTCCTCCAGTATCAGGATGTTGAGTTCATCCGGCATCTCCGTCACTCCCGGGGATTCTTGTTGAACAGCAGCCGGTTCGGGGCATGGATGGCCGGTTCTGCAGCGGCCGGCGCGTCCTCCTTCCGCATGATTTCGACCGCATCAATGGCCAGTGGCATCGCTTTCCTCCTTTTCCGGCGCTTGCGGCAGCGAGAAATAGAAGGTCGCGCCGCCATTTTCCTGACTCTCGGCCCAGGTTCTGCCGCCATGCCGGCTGACGACCCGGCGGACATTGGCCAGGCCGATGCCGGTGCCTTCGAACTCGTCCTCCCGGTGCAAACGCTGGAAGACACCGAAGAGCTTGTCGACATACTGCATGTCGAACCCTACGCCGTTGTCGCGCACGAATATGACGTTCTCTGTCGCATTGCCCGGCTGGCAGCCGATCTCGATTTCCGCCTGCGCCCGCGGCCGGGTAAATTTCAGCGCATTCGCGAGCAGATTGACCAGCACCACGTGCAACATGGCGCGATCGCCGGCGACCGAGGGCAGTTCGGCGATGCGCCAATCGATGACTCGGCCCTGGGTCTCCTGCGCAAATTCCTGGATCACCTCCTGGACCAAGGCGGTCAGATCGACTTGAGTTTGGCTCAACTCGACGCGCCCCATGCGCGAGAAGGACAGCAGGTCGTCGATCAGCGTGCCCATGCGCAAGGCCGCTCCTGAGATGACAGTCATGTAGCGCCGGCTCTCTGCATCGAGCGCCGGGGCAATTCTCTCCTTGAGCAGGTCGAGAAACCCGTCGATGTGGCGCAACGGCGCACGCAAGTCGTGCGAGACCGAGTAGGCAAAGGCTTCGAGTTCCTTGTTCGCCGATTCCAGTTGGGCGGTGCGTTCGGTAACGCGCTGCTCGAGTTCCGCATTGAGCTTGCGGATTTCTTCTTCCGCCTGCTTGCGCTCGGTGATGTCCGCGATCAGGCCATCGTAGGCAACCAGGCGCCACTGCGGGTCGTAGCGTGGCACGCAGGTGTTCCGCACCCAGCGCAGGGCGCCGTCGCGATGCCGGATTCGATGTTCGAGCGGCGTGATCGTCTCTCCCGCAAGAATGCCGGTGGCCATCGCCGTGACGGCAGCCCGGTCCGGCTCATACACCATGCGGTACCACAGGTCGGCGTCGGCCGCATACTCTTCCGGCGTGTAGCCCGTTACCGCCAGGCAGCCCGGACCATGCAGTGTGGCGACCGGACGGCCATCCTGCACTTGTACCGTGTAGATGTAGTCCGTGACCGAATCGAGCAGTTGCTTGTAGCGCCGATCGCTTTCGCGCAGGGCCGCCTCGGCCCGTTTGCGCTCGGTGATGTTCTGCGCGGTGCCGCGCAGCCCCCCTATCTTGCCGCTGGCATCGCGCTTGGCCTCGCCGCGCGCGACGATCCAGCGCGTGGCGGGAGTCGGCCGCGCCAGCTCCAGATCGAGTTCATAGGGCTCGCCGATTTCCATGGCGCGCTGCACCGCAGCGTCGAGCCGCTCGATGCTCTCGGGCGTGTAGGCCTTCTTGTGTTCCTCGTAGTTTGGCGGCGATTGTTTCGGGTCGAAACCGTAGATTTGATAGTACTCGTCCGACCACCAGATCGTATCCTTTACGGCGTCCCAGTCCCAACTGCCGATCTGCGCCAGGCGCTGCGATTCGCTGAGTTCCGTCTCTCTCCGCCGCAACGCGTTTTCAGCCTGCTTGCGCTCGCTGCGGGTACGCAGGACCATGATGCCGAAAGCCAGATCGCCCGCCAGTTCGTCGAGCAGGCGCTGTTCCTCCGCCGTGAAGGCATTGGGCTGCGCGGAATAGATGTTCAGAACGCCGAAGGTGCTGGCGTTTTCGTCCTTGAGGGGAAGGGCGATGCTGGAGCGATAGCCGTGCTGCATGGTGCTGGCCCGCCACGGCGCGGCGCGCGGGTCGGTGGCGAAATCCTGGATGCAGGCGCTCGTGCCGCTGCGGATGACGGTGCCGCTGGGACCGCGCCCGCGCTCGGTGTCGGCCCAGGTGAGTCTGGCCTGCTCTAAATAGCCATCTGCGGCTCCGGCCCAGGCCACGGCGCGTATGCTCTTGGCATCGTCGCTTTCGGCGTATCCCACCCAGGCCATACGGTAACCGGCTTCGTCACAAATGATGCGGCAGATGTTGCCGAGCAAGGTCTGCTCGTCTTCGGCCCGCATCAGGGTTTGGTTACAGTTGCTGATCGCGCGCAGTTCACGATTCAGCCGATGCAGCGCTTCTTCGGCCGCTTTGCGCTCGGTGATGTCATGTACCGTGCCGATGGAACGCAACGGTTTGCCGTCTTCGCCGAAATACGTCTCGCAAATCTCGTGGACGTATTTGATCCGCCCGTCCGGCATCTGCAGGCGATGCACGATGTCGTAAGGAACCTTGTGGGTTACCGAGTCGGCGTAGGCCTGGTTCACCCTCTCGCGATCCTCGGGATGGATCGCATTCAGGAAAGCCGCGTAAGAGGCGCCGAATTTCTCCGGGTCGATTTCAAAGATGCGATAGATCTCGTCCGACCAGATCAGCACATTGTTTGTCAGGTCCAGTTCCCAGTTGCCCAGGTGCGCGATGCGCTGCGCTTCGGCCAGTCCATGCTCGCTGCGCCGCAACTGCGCCTCCGCGCGGTTGCGCTCGGTGATGTCAACGAAAGAAACAATCACGCGCGCTATTTCGCTCCTGTCGTCGTATTCCGGCTCGGCATTGACCAGCACCCAGGCGATATCCTGTCGGTCCGGATGGCTGATTCCGGTCAAATAGTCCCTGAGTGGCTGACGCGTCGCGAGCACCTTGCTGACCGGATAATCGGCGACAGGCAGCACGGAACCGTCTTGCGACAGGAAATGCCATGCCGGATCGATCAGGGTCTTGCCGGATAACTGGTCGGCGGAGAGACCAAGCAGCGCCTGCGCCAGGGGATTGCTGTCCAGCACGCGGCCCTGGCCATCATGGACGACGATGGCGGTCTGGATGTCGCGGATCAGCGAGCGATACTTTTCCTCACTGGCACGCAGCGCCGCATCCCGCTCCGCCATCGCATCCAGCATGGCGTTGAACTCGTACGCCAGGACGGCCGCCTCGTCGTCGCCGGCAATTCTTGATCTGGCCAGGCGATTGCCGGCACGGACCGCGTCGAAAGTCTCCTGGACGGTATGGAGCCGTCGGGTGAAGCGTCGCCCCATGAACCAGGCGATCAGCGAGCCGATCAGAATCGCCGCGAGTGCGTAGGCCACGCCGTTCCGGGTAATCTGCGCCAGCATTTCGCCGGCCGCCTTCTGCCCGATGCCGACGCGCGCCCAGCCCACATGCCGTGTGCCGATCATGGCCGGAATCGCGACATCCACCAGCGCGGGCGCTCCCGAGATCACCGTCTGGCGCGCCTCGCGCGGCAGGTCGAGGAGGTATTGCCCCTGCCTGGACGTATCGGTGGCGGCCAGCACGCGTCCCTTTTCGTCGGCGAGTATGGCGAAGAGCATCTCCGGATGGCGGTTCTGGGCCTCGACCAGTTCCTGCAGACCCGCGATGTCGGTGGCGGCGATCCATCCGGCGGCGGAGGTGGCCAGTGCCTGGGACAGCGCGGTCGCCTCGTCGATCTGGCGTTCCAGCAGCATGTCGCGCTGACGCACGGTCAGATCGCCGACGAACAGCGCCATCATCACCGCATGCACCAAGGCCACGCTGAAGATCAGCCGCCGGCGCAGCGTGCCCAGGAAGAACCGGGATAGCGCTTGCCGCATCATCGCCGTTCCACCGGCCGGACTTCCTGCTCGAAGCGCGCGACGTAGCGGCGCACCACATCGTATTCCCGGTCCGCAGCGGCTAGGAAGCGGGCCGTTTCCATGCCCGTAAGGATCGCTTTTCCTTCCGCAGTTTCCTCCAAGCCGAGCAACAGCACGCGAACTTGCTCCACCACCGGTGCAGGCACGTCGTTGCGTGCCATCACGGCGTTGTTGATGAGCGGCTCGGTTTCCCACATGACCTTGAGCTCCGCCGCTTCCTGCGGATGCTCTTTCTGGAATGCCCGCCAGGGGGTCGGCCAGGTGGCGCCGGCGGCGGTCAGCTTCAGATAGGCGTTCATGATCGAGGATTCCTGGGAGCCGACGTAGCGGTTTTCGATGTCGGTATTGACGTTGATGCCGTGGCTGTGCAGAAAGTACTGGGGCATGATGCAGGCCGCCAGCGCCGTGGAGGAGGGATAGCTTACTGCCTGGCCTTTCAGGTCGGCGGGGCGCATCAGGCCGCTGTCCTTGCGTACCACGAAGATTCCGGTGAAATCGCGCGGCTCTCCGGCCATCGCGATGACGCGGTAGCCGGCGGTAATGGCCTGTAGGGTCTGCCAGGGATTGGGAAGAATGAACTCGGGCTTGCGCGCCCGATATTTTTCCTCGAAGTTGGCGTAGTCGCGCGATGCTTCCAGCGTCAGGCGCGCGTCTTGGAGCCTGCCGTTCAGATGGTCGATGAGCGGTTGATAGGCCTGGATGAGTTTGGCGGGGTTATGCCGCGGGTGAACCGCGAAGCGATACTCGGCTTTGCCGGAGGATGAAAGTTTCGTCCCGAACTGCGGCCCCTGGTTTCCGGGTTCGCGGCCACAGCCGGGCAGAATCCCGAGCAGCAGGGCCAACGCCGCAAGGATCGCCCGACGTCGGTTCATGGTTTTTCTCCTATGATTTCTTTGCTGGCAGGACGCGGTAGCGAGAAATAGAAAGTTGCGCCTTCGTCGATCTTTCCCTCCGCCCAGGTTCTGCCGCCATGCCGGTCGATGACTTGGCGGACATTCGCCAAGCCGATCCCGGTGCCTCCGAATTCATGAACGCTGTGCAGGCGCTCGAAGACGCCGAACAGCTTGTCGACATACTGCATGTCGAAACCCACGCCATTGTCGCGCACGAAGACGATGGTCTCCGTTTCATCATCCAGCGCGCAGCCGATCTCGATTTCCGCCTGGGCGCGCGGCCGGGTGAATTTCAAGGCATTCTCGATCAGATTGGTCAGCGCCACGCGCAACATGGCGCGATCTCCGCCGACTTCGGGAAGTTCGGCGATGCGCCAATGGACGGCTCTACCCTGGGTCTCCGGCTCAAACTCCCGGATGACCTCCTGCACCAAGGCGGTCAGATCGACTTGCGTCCTGGCCATCTCGGCATGCCCCATGCGCGAGAAGGAGAGCAGGTCGTCGATCAGCGTACTCATGCGCAAGGCCGCCTCCGAAATGACGCTCATGTAGCGCCGGCTCTCCGCATCGAGTGCCGGATCGATTCTTTCCTTGAGCAGCTCGAGAAATCCGTCGATGTGGCGCAGCGGGGCGCGCAGGTCGTGCGAGACGGAGTAGGCGAAGGTCTCCAGTTCCTTGTTCGCCGATTCCATTTGGGCAGTGCGCTCCGCGACGCGCTGTTCGAGTTCCTGATGGAGCTTGCGGATTTCTTTTTCCGCCCGCTTGCGCACCTCGATCTCGCGTTTAAGCCCCCACATCGCGCAGGCCATGCCGAGCACGAGCGCCAAGCAGAGAAATTCCAGCGCTAGCGCTCGCCATTCGATCGGATCCCGTCCATACCCGGCAAATCTCAATACGATCCCATTTTCCGGCGGAGGCAGTGGAACATGGTGAACCAACTTTTCATCCACTGTACCCGCCAGGGGAAGCGCCCATAGAAGCCTTCCTGTGACATCCGCCACGCTCATCGCAGTTGTCTTGAGCAATTGTGGGGCAACCAGGGAATGCAGCAGTTTTTCGTAGGAATAGATGCCGCCGAACAGTCCAAGAAACGCATCGCCATGAAACACCGGCACCCACAGTTCGAAAGCCAGCTCGCCTTGAACCACCTGGAATGGATGGGTGTAAACGGGCTGCCGCATTTCCATGGCCAATCGGGATGCGCGCTTCGGTTCCGGTAGGCTGAGTCGCAGTCCGACGATCTGCTTGTTGGGGGCGATTGGAGCGACATCCGTAATCAGATAATTGGCATCGACCCAGTTGATGCAAATCATTTCCGGATGGTCTGCGACGTAACGCGAGGCACGTTCTTGAAACGCGGCTGCATCCAGAAATTTGTCGGCCCGATCTTTTGCCAGCATGAGCAGGTAGTCCCGATTCCCGTTCAGCCGTAGGCGTATGCTTTCTCCTACCAGCTCCGCCTCGGCTGCAAGCTCTTTAGTTTGGATTTTGTAAGTGTTTTCGCGCATGAGCCAAAGAAATGCAACGAAAACCAGGATGAACGAAACCATTAAAATGGCGGGGCTGAACCACAAGGGGAAAGTACTTCGCTGTCCCCCGCGGCCCGATGGCGGATTATTAGACTTTCTGCGGTCAGACACGATCGCGATGTGTTTCGGCAATCGCCGCGAATGCGGCGAAGCCGGCCAGGAAGGCGTCCGCCACGTCCGGATCGAACTGGCGACCGCGTTCCTCAGTCATGATCTGGCGGGCTTCGTCGAGGGAGAGCGGCGACTTGTAGACGCGCGGTGAGATCAGGGCATCGAAGACATCCGCCAAGGCCATGATCCGGGCCGAAACGGGGATGGCCTCTCCGGCCAGACCATCTGGATAGCCGCTGCCGTTCCAGCGCTCGTGGTGCCAGTGGGCAATTTCCTTGGCGAGCTTGAGAAATTCCACCGGCCGGTCGATGTCCTGTTCTGCCATGTCGATGGCATCGCTGCCCAGTTTGGCATGGGTCTTCATGATCTCAAACTCCTCCGGTGCAAGCTTACCGGGTTTCAGGAGGATATTGTCGGGAACCCCCACTTTGCCAATGTCATGCAAAGGGGCGGAGCGTGACAGCATTTCGATGTAGGGTCCGACGAGTGTGGCTGCATAGCGCGGATGGCTTGCCAGCAGCGTGGCCAGCAGGTGCACATAATTCTGGGTGCGCAGGATATGGTTGCCCGTCTCAGGGTCGCGGGTTTCGGCGAGATGGGCCAGGGCGCGAATGCTGACGGTCTGGATTCGTTCGTTTTCTGCCATGCGGCGCGCCACCTCGGCTTCCAGGACGGCGTTTCGGTCCTGGAGCCAATCCTGCGCCTGCTTGACCAGCAACTGGTTGCGCACGCGCGCCAGGACGACGGCAGGCTTGATGGGTTTGGTGATGTAGTCGGCGGCGCCGCTTTCGAGGCCTTTCTCTTCGTCGCGCGCATCGTCCAGCGCGGTGAGAAAAATGACTGGAATGTCGCCGGTGGCAGACTCTTGCCGCAGCCGTCCCAGAACTTCATAGCCGTCCATGCCGGGCATCATCACATCCAGAAGGATGAGATTTGGGCGTGGCTCCTGAGCCGCATTGCGCAGCGCCAAACGTCCTGAATTGGCAACCCTCACCCGATAGCCCGCGCCCCGCAACAGTTCGCCCAGCACCCGCAGGTTCTCCGGCATGTCGTCCACAATCAGCAACAGCGAATCGTTCGACAATGCGTCGTGAGCGTTCGTGGCGGATACTTCATTCATTCTGAAAGACTCCAGTGGCCCCACCGGGCGATCATCGGCTTGATATCCAGTACCCTTCTCCTTTCATCACTTCGTTGCTGAGCTCAGGCAGTGACTGCCGTGGTTTCAGGATTGCCAGACTGCCCGGCGACCGAAGCCAGGGTAACCATCTCATCGACCGAGAGGACGCGCTGGATGTCCAGCAGGATGACAAACTTGTTGTTCACCTTGCCCATGCCGGCGATAAACTCGGTGCGGATCTTGGCGCCGAAGGAGGGTGGCGGTTCGATTTCGCTGCCCGGAATCTCCAGCACTTCGGATACCGCATCGACCATGATGCCGAGATCCTGCTTGATATCGTCCTGGCGCATCTCGACGATGACGATGCAGGTGCGCTTGCCGATTTTGCTCTGTTGCCCGCCGAAGCGCGCGGCCAGATCGACCACCGGCACCACCCCGCCGCGCAGATTGATGACGCCGCGAATGAAGGCCGGCATCATCGGAATCTCGGTGAGATTGCCGTACTCGATGATCTCCTTGACGTTGAGTATGCCAACGCCAAACATCTCGCCGGTCAGCGCAAAGGTCAGGTATTGATGCGCTTCGCCGGCCGCCGCCAGGTGGCGGGCGGCGGTGAGGGCCTGCTGGGTACTCAGTTGCGTACTCGCTGGCGCGCTTATCGGCGTGCTTATCGGCGTGCCTTGTTCCCCCAGGGGATTTGTACCACTTCGGGTACTTTCACCTGCGGGGCTGACTTGAACTTGGGTTTCCATGATGGTCCCCTGGCTCAGAAGCGTTCGAAATCTTGCTCGTTGGTGGCAGCCTTCGCCTTACCTGCCTTGGCAGTTGGCTGTCCCGTTGTGCCGCGCGCCTTGGCAGCCGGCGTCCGTGCCGTGGGGCGTGCCCCCTGTCCCTGGTCGATCTTGAAGAAGGACATCAGCGAGGTGAGCTGCGCCGACTGGCCGCCCATTTCCTCGGCGGTGGCGGCGAGTTCCTCGGAGGCCGAGGCATTCTGCTGTGTCGCCTGATTCAACTGGCTCATCGCGCCGTTGATCTGCCCAACACCGGCTGCCTGCTCCTTGGAGGCCGCAGCGATTTCCTGCACCAGGTCGGAGGTCTTTTTGATCGAAGGCACCATTTCATCCAGCAGCTTGCCGGCCTTCTCGGCCATGCCGACACTGCTGCCGGCAAGTTGGCCGATTTCCTGCGCGGCGATCTGGCTGCGCTCCGCCAGCTTGCGCACTTCGGCGGCGACCACCGCAAAGCCCTTGCCGTGCTCGCCGGCCCGCGCCGCCTCGATGGCCGCGTTCAGCGCCAGCAAATTGGTCTGGTAGGCGATGTCGTCGATGATGCCGATCTTGCCGGCGATCTGCTTCATCGCCTCGACGGTTTCATGCACTGCGCCACCGCCCTCGGCGGCTTCGGTGGCGGACTTGCTGGCCATGTTGTCGGTGACCTTGGCGTTCTCGGTGTTCTGGTTGATGCTGGCGGTCATTTGTTCAATGGAGGCAGTCGTTTCCTCGACCGAAGCCGCTTGTTCCGAAGAGGATTGCGACAAGGACTGGGCGGTTTGCGAAACTTCGGCGGCGGCGCTGTTGAGCGCTTCCGAGGCGGTGTTCACTTCGCCGATAATGTGGGCAAGCTTTTCCGCCATGCTCTTCATCGACTGCTTGAGCTGCCCGGTCTCGTCGGTCGAGTCAACCTCGATCCTGAGGGTCAGGTCGCCCTCCGCCAGGCTGTTGGCGGCGTCCACCGACTCGTTGATCGGACTGACGATGCTGCGGGTGATCCACCACGCAAACAGAATGCCGATAACAAACGCCACGAGCGCCATGATCAGCACCAACCTCTCGGCGGCCGTCGCCGTGGCGGCCGCCGATTTGCCCATTTCATTAGCGAGTTGTTCCTGGTTCTCGGCAAACGCGCTGAGGCTCGCGGTATAGGCGTCGCTGACGTGGTCGAATTCGCCGAACAAGTACTCGCTGGCCTTTTCCGCATTGTGCTGGGCCGACGAAACGTCGGCCAGGGCGATGAGCTTGTCCAATGACTCGCTGAACTTGCCCCGCGCGTCGAGGGCTTTGCCCAGCAGTTCGTTGCCTTTTTCGGTGGTGACTAGCGGTTTCAGCTTGTCGTAGGTTTCGCTATTGCTCTTGCGCGCCTTGGCGATTTCTTCCAACGACTTCCTTTCGACGGCCTTGTCGTTGGTCACGATCAGGTTTCTGACTTCCCGCTCAACGAAAACGGCACTCTCGATAAGATTATTCGCCAGCACGGTCTTCGGCATCGCGCCGTGGACCACTTCATCGATGTCCGCATCCAGTTCGCTGATGCGCAGCACGGCGACGGTAGAAATGGCCGCCAGCAGGATGAGCACCAGGCCGAAGCCCGCGCCCAGGCGCATACCGATTTTCAAGTTCTTGAACATGCTCTTACCTCCTTGTTGAGACGATTGAAATGCCGCAAAAATTGCGCCCAGTAGCGCCAGACCCAGTGCGATCCAGCCGAGAATCGCCCAGATGGAACTGCCCTCGCCCTTCTTCTCCGCCTTGCTGCCCGAACTCTTGTCGCCATGAGACGAAGACGACTTGCCGGCTTTGGCCGCCCCGGCGCCGTGGGTGTCCGCCGCCTTGCTCGCGCCGCCATGCCCGCTGTCGTCAGGCTTGGCACCATGGCCGCCATCGCTTGGCGGTGACCCATGACCACCGGCCGCGGCCAGGGCCGCCAAGGCCACGGGAACGTTCTCGCCGCTGTCGCGCACGGCATAGATGGTGCGTGCGCCGAGGGGCTGCACCGGCCGCTCGTTATGGACAAACAGCGCGGAAAAGTTGCGGATCTGTTCTCTGGAGGCTTCCAGAGGTTTCTTCAGCACATACCACTTGACCCCCTCGCTGCAAGGCGGTGTCGTCAGGGAACCGTTGTAGTGGTAATAGGACTTGTCCTTGGGCAGCATTTCAGCGACGCGCAGGGTGATGTCGCCGATGGCACGCTCCGGTCCCGCCGCCTTGGGCATGACCTTCCAGAACTGGTCGAGAAAGGCATTGGCGCGCCCTTCCTTGTAGAACAGGCCGATCACCGCCAGGTGACCCGCGGCGTCCTTGTGCACCAGATGCGCTTCCATCGCCAGGGGCTTGCCGTTGACCGTGTGTTCGCTGGGCGTATGAAAGTGGAACTGGGCCAGCCGGTACGGTTTGCCGCCCAGCGAAGCACCTCCTTCGGCGCCGTAGTTGATCTGGATGGTATGGCCGTTATTGACGATGCTGAGACCGGTCTGCGGATATTCGATGCCGATGCCCGGCAGGCTGGCCGCCTGGCCGTCGACGATATCGATGGGCGATTGTTCCTTGCCGGTGCCGCAGGCCTGGTAATCCGGCGACAGCTTGCCCCAGTTCTTCGGCCCTTCCTTGCCGTCGTAGGTCCAATGAACGCCGTGGCTGGCCTGGCTGCCATGGCTCGCTTGGCCGCCATGGTCGGTGGCCGCCTGCACATTCCAAACGAATGCCGCCAGCAGCAGTGCCGGCAGCAGTGTTCTGAATTTCGTCCAATTCATCATCATGGTTCTCCGATGCGGGTGATGGGGGTGTCGGCTCATGCCGCCGCGCCAGCGGCAAGCAACGGCGGCGCCGCCTGGCCGAGCGCGGGCGGGACGCTGTCGCCGAGGGTGTTCAGTACGGCCAGATCGTCGGAGGAGATGGCGCGCTCGATCTTGAGGATGATGACGAACTTGTTATTCACCTTGCCCATGCCGGCGATGAAGTCGGCGCGGATCTTGGCGCCGAAAGAGGGCGGCGGCTCAATCTCGCTGGCCGGGATCTCCAGCACTTCCGACACCGCGTCGACGATGATGCCCAGTTCGCGCCGCTCCTCGTCGCCGGTTGCCAGCTCGACGATGACGATGCAGGTGCGCTTGCCGATCTCGCTCTGCTTGCCGCCGAAGCGGGCGGCCAGGTCGATCACCGGCACCACTCGCCCGCGCAGGTTGATGACGCCGCGGATGAAGGGCGGCATCATGGGAATCTCGGTGAGGGTGCCGTATTCGATGATCTCCTTGACGTTGAGGATGCCCACGGCGAACATCTCGCCGGACAACGCAAAGGTCAGGTATTGGTGCGCCTCGCCGGCCGCATCGAGATGTTGGGCAGCGGCGAGTGCCTGTTGAGACTGGCGAAGCGTCGCCGGATCAGCAGTTGCCGCGGGTGTTTGGACTAAGTTTTCCATGGCTCACCTCGCTCAGAAGCGTTCGAAGTCTTGCTCGTTGGTCGCCGCACTGGCCTTGCCTGCCTTGGCTGCCGGTCGCGGCGTCTTGGCTTGCGTTCTGGCTGCCGGTCGGGCGGACACTTTCGCGCCTTGTTCCCGTTCAAGCTTGAAAAAGGACATCAGGGAGGTGAGCTGGGACGACTGGCCGCCCATTTCCTCGGCGGTGGCGGCGAGTTCCTCGGAGGCCGAGGCATTCTGCTGGGTGGCCTTGTTGAGCTGCCCCATCGCCCCGTTGATCTGGCCCACGCCGGCACTCTGTTCCTGGCTGGCTGCGGCGATCTCCTGTACCAGGTCGGAGGTCTTCTTGATCGAAGGCACCATTTCATCCAGCAGCTTGCCGGCCTTCTCGGCCATGCCGACGCTGCTGCTGGCGAGTTGCCCGATCTCCTGCGCCGCCACCTGGCTGCGCTCGGCGAGTTTGCGTACTTCGGCGGCGACGACCGCGAAGCCCTTGCCGTGCTCGCCGGCCCGCGCTGCCTCAATGGCCGCGTTCAGCGCCAACAAGTTGGTCTGGTAGGCGATGTCGTCGATGATGCCGATCTTGCCGGCGATCTGCTTCATGGCTTCCACGGTTTCATTCACCGCCTTGCCGCCCTCTGTGGCCTCGACGGAGGACTTGCTGGCCATGCCGTCGGTGACCTTGGCGTTTTCGGTGTTCTGGTTGATGCTGGCGGTCATCTGTTCGATGCTGGCGGTCGTCTCTTCGACCGAGGCGGCTTGCTCGGAGGAGGATTGCGACAAGGACTGGGCGGTCTGCGAGACCTGACCGGCGGCGTTGTTGAGCGCCTCCGAGGCGGTGTTGACTTCGCCGATGATCTGGTTGAGCTTTTCGATCAAACCCTGCTGCGCCGAGAGCATGTGGCCGATCTCATCCTTGCTGGTATTTTCGATGCGCACCGTCAGATCGCCTTCGGCCAGGCGCTGGGTCACCCCCAGCGCTTCGTTCACGGGCTGGGTGATGCTGCGTGTGATCAGGTAGGCGAAAGCCAGCGTCAATACCACGGCCACAGAGGAGAGGATCAGCACCAGGCGTTCCGCCGCATCGGCGATTTCCCCGGCCTCCTTGCCGGACTTGTTCATCAGTTCGGTCTGGAAGTCGGACAGCCCGTCGATGGCGCTCATGTATTCTTCCTGCGTCTTTCGCAATTCGCCCTGCATCAGGACGACAATCTCATCTTTCTTGCCGGCCTTGAGCAGCTCAGTGAACTTGTCCTGCGCAGCGACGTACAGCGGGCGGGCGTCGGTGATTTTTTTCAGGACTTCCTTGCCTTTCTCGCTGGTGATGGATTTTTCCAGCTTCTCGATGCGGTCGGTGATGATTTTTCTTTGCTCCGGGATCTGGTCCAGCGCCTTCTGCTGTTCGGCACCGGAGTAAATGTAGGCGTTGCGCAGCAAGCGGGCGATGGTGTCAATCGCATTACCGATGTCTTTGGCTTGCACGGTCTTGGGGAAATCAACCTGGACCAAGTCTTCGATTTCGGTATTCAGCGTCACAAGGCGCAGATAGCTGACTACAGAGATGGTAATCAACAAGGCAAGGGTGACGGCGAAGCCGATGCCTAAACGGACGCCGATTTTCAGGTTGTTCAACATGCTCTTGCTCCTTTTCAGAAAAATAAATCAGGTTCGAACGCCGGAAGCGGCGATCGAGAGTTCTTCAGTGGATGCAGGAATTCGCCGTACCCCGTGAAACTATTGGCTTCGGGGCGCCGCTAGCGCTCGGAAAAGTTGAAGCAGTTCTCGCGCCACAGGCATTCCTCCTGGGTGCACTCGCCATTGTCGGCAGTGCCGAAACAGTCGAAATTGCCTTCATGCCGCTGAATTGTCCGGATCAGTTCAGCCCATGACAGGCCGGAAGGTTTAACGTTTTTGCTGCGTGCGATATCCCGGATTTCCTTCAATTTCATGATGTGTTTCTCCGTCGTGAGCAATGATAAAAATAAGGTGGTGCGAGTATCGATGATGGCCCCGTCGGGATGGATTTGCCTGCTGTGCCGTCCCTTGAGTTCCGTTTCGTTCTTTCGTTCGACTGGTGCGGCTTCCGAACTATCCTTGGGTGTCCTGGGGCACAGGAGATGAAATACGTTTTTAAATATATTCCGTGGCGGAAGAGGTGCAAATACTCAGACTACCGTATTTTGATATACCCATTACCCGGTAGTGCCGCGCCGATGGCGAGTCAATTCAATGACTTGCGGCTCGGGATGGACTTGATCGAATTGACTTTTGACGCTCTCCTGTCCTGCGCTGCACCGTGAATACTCAATTGTAGGTAGTGAAAAATACTTAGATTCGTGTATTTCCCGCAGGCGTTCGTCTCTGTAGGCTTACCGAACCTGGAATATTTGCCCTGCGGGACTTTTTTAGAGATCGAGACGATGCTCGAGATACAGCCAGGCTGTCGATCATCTGGATCCTGCAATAGTCGTGGCGCGTTCCCAATGGACCAACCGGCAATGACGGAAACTCTCCTCGAGTGCAGCAGAAATCTGATCGCCAGCCGAATTGGCTTGCTGGTGCCGGAGCAGGACGGGTCCTTGCTGCGCAATGTGGTCGCCGCGCGGGTGCGGGCGCTGAACCTCTCCGATGCGGAGGAATACTGCCACTTCCTCGACGCGGAGGATGAACTCCGGCATGAACGGGAAAAGCTCGCCGCCCTCCTGACCACGTGCGAAACCTATTTTTTCCGCGACAGCGGGCTGCATGCCTTGCTCCAGGACAGAATACTTCCGGAATTGGTCGAGCGCCAGAAAGCGCTGCGGACGTTACGCATCTGGAGCGCCGGCTGTTCCAGCGGCGAAGAGGCGTATTCCCTGGCTATCCTGCTGGATGAGCTGATGCCCGATCAGTCGCAATGGCGCATCTCCATCCTCGGCACGGACATCAATCCCAAGGCCATCGAGAAGGCACGGCGGGGAATTTACACCGAATGGTCTTTCCGCAGCATGAGCGACAAACGGCGGCAGCGCTATTTCCATCGATGCAAGAACACCTGGGTGCTGAACGGCACCATCCGCAGCCGGGTGGCATTTCGGCTGGGCGACCTGGTGGCCGACGAGTATCCCAGCGCCGCCGATCTTCACCACCTGGACCTGATCCTATGCCGCAACACTTTCATCTACATGGCGCCCCAGGTGGTTTCCCGCATCGCGGACAAACTCACCGAGACCCTGGCCGACGGCGGCATACTGATCAGTGGTCACGGCGAACTCTATGCCCACCACTTGGGGAAGCTGCGCACCAGAGTGTTTCCCGAATCCATCGTTTACCAGAAGGTTGCCGCTCCCTGCTTTGCGCCCGTTACGGTGCCGCTTGCAGAATTACCGCAGATTGTCCTGAAGCAAGCGGCAGCGGCATTGCCTGCCGCGCAGGAATCCGCTGCGCCTGCCTGCCCGCCGGTGCAGCAGGCGGCAGCAGAGACTTGCGCGGTTTCGGAGATGCAGCAGGCCTGGCAATACGCGAACCAGGGCCAGCGGGAACGTGCCGAGAAATCCTGCGCCGCGCTGGTTGCCAAAAATGCTCTGGACACGGAACCCTATTACTTGCTGGCGTTGCTGGCTCAGGAACGCGGAGACTTCGCGGAGGCAAAGGATCTGCTGAAAAAAGTGATCTATCTCGATGCGGCGTCGATTGCCGCCTACCTTGATCTTGGCGACTTGTATGAGCGGGAAGGCGACACCGAGCGGGCCGGCAAAATGCGCGCAACCGCGCGCGATCTTCTGCAAGCGCTGCCGGGCGATGAACCGGTCAGGCATTACAGCGAATCGACCGCGAGTGCGGTATTGCAATATGTCGAGCATCTGCTGAGTACATGAATGAAAACTTTCCTGTCGCGCTGCCTTCTTCCGATCGAACGCCAGCGGAAGAGAACATGACGGCCTATTTGCTGTTGAGCTTGAATGGCGCGCACTATGGAGTGGCGGCCAAAGCGGTGCAGGAGATTGCCTGGCTGCCGGATCTCAGTCCCGCCGAGGAGGCGCCGCGCTATGTCGCCGGCATGGTCAATCTGCGCGGCAAGATCGAACCCGTGATGGATCTCGGCCTTCGCCTCGGCCACCCGCCGCGGCCTTACCGGTTGAGCGACAGCATCGTCATGCTGCAAGCGGACGGCGCGACCATGGGCGTGATTGTCAGCGAGGTCAGCAATGTCGTCGGCATTGCCGCAGCGGAGATCGAAGCGCCGCCGCATTACGCCGAACAGCCCTCCGAACTGGCCAGCTTCCTCTTGGGAAATGCCAAGGTGGGTGAAGATATCGTCATGCTGCTGAACGTGCCGCGCCTGCTTCATGCGCCGGCACCGCCCGAGCCCGGCGTTTGCGCAAATCCCCAGGCTAGTTTTTGCCCGGATGCCACAGACGAAGAGCGTGCAGTATTCCGCGCCCGTGCCCACAACTTGATGCAGACAGCAGGAAGCCTGGAAGCCGCTGCAACGATTCCGCTGGCCATCGTCCAACTCGGCGAGGAATATTTCGGCGTGGAGCTAGACGCGGTGCGCGAGTTCGCCCATTTGCGCCGTGCCACCGAGATTCCCTGCTGCCCGCCGCACATCGCCGGCAACATGAATTTGCGCGGCGACATCCTGACCCTGGTGGATATCCGGGGTTTGCTGAACATCCCGGCGGCTAGCCCGGCGACGCAAGTCATGGTCGTCGAGTCGGGCGAGCTGTCGCTTGGCGTGCCGGTGGACCAGGTGCTCGAAGTGATCTACCTGCGGCCTGCCGACTTTGCCGCCTTGCCGGCGGCAGCGCATACGGAGAAGAACGAATACTGCAAGGGTGTGGTGCGTTATGGCGAACGCATGGTCTGCGTCCTGGACCTGCGAAAAATATTGGCCGAGGGCGGCCTCGAGGTCGAAGAAACCGTGTGACGGCGATTGGAAAGGGGAATGAAAATGTTCGGGAATATGAAGCTGCGTTACCGTTTTTTGCTGGGGTATTCCGTCCCCATCGTGTTGTTCTTCATCGTGGCATCGGTGGTGTACATGAACGCCGACGAACTATCGCAGCAATCGGAGTTGCTCGAGGCCGCGCATGCCAATCTCGAAAGGTTCAACGATGTCACTATCGGCGCCAGCGCAATGCAACGCGCCGCCCGCGGCTATCTGCTGGTGAAGGAAGAACATCATGTCAAGTCGTTCGCGCAGGGCGAGCAACTCTACATGCAATCCATGGCGTTCCTCAAAGGCAATATCAAGGATCCGCAAAAGTTGGAACGATTGGACAGGATCAACGCAAAGTTGCAAATCGTAGCTGATGAATCGAAGGCGCTGATGGCCCTGGTCGACGCCGGCAAGGCGAAGCAGGCAGTGGCAGGTTTCAAGAGTGGCAAGGGTATCGCGGCGTTCGATGATTTGGAGATATTGGGCGATGAGTTTGAGGCCAAGGAACATGAAACTGTCGCGGCGCTGTCGAAGGCGGAGGGAACGGCAACAGCCAGCACCATCAGGACGGTCTGGGGCGGCGCATTGCTATCGATCGTGTTCGCGCTCGTTTTCGGCCTGTGGATCACTTCGCGCATTACCCAGATGATCGGCGAATCGGTGAATGCCCTGACGACCTCGTCTTCCGAGTTCGCGGCCACCATGACCGAGCACGAGCGCACGGTGGGAGAGCAATCCGCGGCGGTCGCCGAAGTCTCGGCCACCGCCGAAGAGCTGGGCGTTTCCTCCCAGACCTCGGCCCAGCAGTCGGAAAACACCGCGGCGCTGGCCAACCAGTCGCTGGCCCTGACCGAAGACGGTATCAACCTGGCCAACCGCTCCTATAGCGGCATCATCGACATGAAAGAAAAAGTCGGGGCGGTTGCCGAACAAATCCTGCATCTATCCGAGCAAGCCGAGCAGATCGGCAGCATCGCCAACGTGGTCGGCGAACTCGCCGGCGAAACCAACATGCTGGCGCTCAACGCAGCCGTGGAAGCGGCGCGCGCCGGCGAACACGGCAAGGGATTTGCCATCGTCGCCAGCGAGATACGCAAGCTGGCCGATCAGAGCAAGAAATCGGCGCAGCGCACCAACGCGCTGGTGAAGGAAGTGCAGAAGGCCACCAACGCCGCGGTGATGGCCACCGAGGAAGGCACCAAGACCGCCGAAGAGGTTGCCACGATCGCCAAGCAGTCCGGCGAGTCCTTTGCCTCCTTGGCGGAGGTCGCCCAAAAAGTCTATGAGGGCGCGCAGCAGGTGATGCTGAACAGCAAGCAGCAATCGAGCGCCCTGACCCAGGTTTCGGAGGCGATGAAAAACCTGAACAACGGCTCCAGGGAAATCACCGCGGGTACCGCGCAGGCGAAGATCGGAGTGGTGAAACTGAACGAAGTCGCCCAGTCGCTCAAGGCGCTGATTTGAGCATTGCATACTGGTGAACTCGGATTGCGGCTACCCATGATTGAAGACAAGGAATTACGCGACCTGTTCCGGATAGAAAGCGGGGAGCGCCTGCAGCTCCTCGACAACGGCTTGCTGCAACTGGAGAAGACCCCCGCCGACCAGGCGCTGCTGGAAGACTTGTTCCGGGAAGCGCACAGCCTCAAGGGTGCGGCACGGATGCTGGGACTGAGCGAAATCCAGACCCTCGCCCACCGGCTTGAAGATGCCTTGGGGGCTGCCAGGCAAGGTGGCGCCGTGCTGCAAGCGGAGGCAATCGCAGAAATGAATCTGACGCTGGAGGCCCTGCGCCGGTCCGCGCAAACCGCCATCGGGGAGGCGGCGCAGGCGCTTTCCGCCGGGCAAAATGCGGGATGGACGCCAGACGTTCAGCCCAGGCTGGACTCGTCCCCCGCGTCGGCCGGTTCCCAACCGGCCGCGCCGAAAGCGGAAGCCTTCCGCATCGAGACGATCCACGTCGATCCCAGGAAACTGGACGCGTTGCTGACCCAGGCGGGCGAACTGACGGTGACGAAGCTGCGCATTGCGCGCCGCCTCGCAGAGCTGGACGAGTTACTCGATTATTGCGAGGAAGGGGAACGGGTGCTGCACGCAGGACCGGCCGGCCGGCCGAGCGCGCAGAGGATGGAGTCCCTGCGCGGAATGTTGAGCCAACTGCGCAGCGGCGCTTATGAAGACAGCGCCCGACTGGATTTCATCGCCGACCAGCTCGAAAGCGGCATCCGCAGCATGCGCCTGCTGCCGATGTCCACCTTGTTCGGGCTGTTCCCGCGCCTGGTCCGCGATTTGGCGCGCGAGCAGCACAAGGAGGCGGAGTTGCTTGTGGAGGGCGAAGAGACGGTGGCGGACAAGCATGTCCTGGAGGAAATCAAGGATCCGCTGATGCACATGCTGCGCAATGCCATCGGCCACGGCATCGAATCCCCGGAGCAGCGTGAACAGGC
>JBAYVV010000034.1:0-29766 GCA_041674465.1 Sterolibacterium sp. | reverse complement strand
CCAGGCGGCCAGCGGCGGCGCCCATCTCGTGATAAGGGGCGCTGGCGCCCGGCTTGGCGAACGGGATCATCCCGACACCGGATACAAATGCTTTACGCATCATTGGCTCGCTCCATTCGATGGTTCTAAGAACCGGGTTGAGCCTGGATCGAACGACCCAGGCAAAAACGGATTATCGGTCATTTGACCTAATTGTCAATAGCGGTGATATAGTTTCGAGCATCTCCGATCCAGCCGCCATTGATACACCTTGCTCCGCATGGTCGACCCCGTAAAAAAGTCGCTCCGCAAGAAGGATTCCAGCACCACCGGGAAGGGCATGGAGCGCGCCCGGGAGATACTCGACGCCGCCCGGGAAATCTTCGCCCGGGAAGGCTATGCGGCACTCTCGATGCGCAGCGTCGCCAGCCATGTCGGGATCAGCCTGAGCACGGTTCAGCACTATTACAAGAGCAAGGAGGCACTCCTCGAAGCCCTGCTGCTCTACATGATGGACAGCTACCAGAAACAGATCGACGCAGTGACGCATGAAATGGCCAGCGCCGACCGGATCGCACAGTTCATGGCGGCGATGGAAATATTCCTCGCCGATATCAAAAACCCGATGACCAGCGGCGTGTTCGTCGAAGTCTGGGCCTTGGCCAACCGCAATCCCTATGCCGCGAAAATTCTCGAGACCATTCATGCACGGGAACGCAAGGCGGTCTCCCGCCTGATCAGGAACCTGGCGCCCGCCACAGAAAGCGCCGACCTCGACATCCGCGCCATCCTGATTCCCGCGCTGATCGATGGCCTGCTGCTGCGCATCGCACGCAAAGGCGTGTCGCCCGCAGAGGTCGCCCAACTCGAGGAGGCCGGACGCAGGGCCTTCCTCCTGCTGGCGAAAAAGGCATAAGTTGGCCCATGAAAACCCGGCACATCGATACGCTGGTCGGTGAATCGCCGATACTCACCAAGGTAACGCTTCCGCCGCGCAGGCGGGGACTGATCCGGCGCACCGGTCTGGAAAAACTCGTCGAGCAGGTCGGGCAACACCTACTCACGCTCGTGCAGGGCCCGGCGGGATATGGCAAGACTACGCTGGCCCTGACCTGGGCCGAGCGTTTTGCCGCAGCCAGGTTCCAGATTGCCTGGTATTCCGCTGACACAGGCGATGACGAGCCCTCGCGCTTTCTCTTTTATCTCGCTCAAGCGCTGGCGCGAGCGCTACCAGATCAGCATGACGAAATACTGCGGTTCGCCGAATTCATGCGCGGCGGCAATGCACCACTGAGCATCGCAACCCTGATCAATGCCATCGTCGAATCCGGCGAGGAAACCGTCATCTTCATCGATGACTTCCAGTTGTTCAGTCGCGAGGATACGCTGGCGGTCGTGAGCGAGTTGTTGCAGCGTGCGCCGGCAAATCTGCATCTCATCATTCTGACCCGCTCAAGCCCACTAATCGATACGAACACGCTGCGCCTCAACCAGCAACTTTTTACTGTCGATGCGCATGCCCTGGCTTTTTCCGAAGAGGAAACTTCCCGCCTGTTCCAGGAAGTGGGCATCCAGCTTCCCGAGAATGAATTGCACACCGTATTCGAGCAGACCGGTGGCTGGCCCGCGGCGCTGCGCATCGCCTGCCTATCGTTGACCCAGGGTACCGCGGAAGCTGGAGTGAACCTGAATCTTGGCGCAAGCCGGTCGTTTGAAAGCTATTTTGAAAAGCTGCTGCAAGGCATTCCCAAGAATGTACGGAACTTCATGACGAAAACCGCTTTCGTTGAAAAGCTCTCGATCCCCCTGTCCAACCAGCTCTTCGAGAGCAGAAAAGCAAAAGCCATCGTCGATCTGCTGCTGCAACACAATATCCTGACTCCGCTGGATGCCTATGGGCAATGGTTTTCCTACCACGCCTTGTGGCGCGACTACCTATCTCACAAAATTAATGGGGTCGAGGCACCCCAACTGCATCTGTTGGCAGCCAATTGGTATTACGCCAACGGCTACCTGTCGCTTGCGGTCAGGCACGCACTGCAGGGGGGGCATAGCGAAAAAGCCCTGGAATGGGTTGAAAACAACGCCATGGCCCTGGTCAAGACAGGCGACTTGTTCACCTTGCGCGACTGGGAAAAACTCATCCGCGCATTAAGCTCATCTCAGCCCGTCAAGCTCAAACTGGCGCTCGCCTGGGCGCTGGTATTGTCCATGGCGACGGCGCAGGCAGCAGCCCTGGCGGACGAAGTCAAGCGGGTTCTGGATCAAATCAGGCATCCCGACGAAGCCAGGCTGCGCTGGGAAATCCGCATGCTTGAAAGCATCATCAGTGTTTTGAACGAAGACTTCGATGTTGCGCTCGCCGATGCCACGGAATGCGAGAAAACACTGCCCGCGGGAGATCCCTGGCTGGTTAACGGACTCTATAACGTATTGCGCCTGACCAATCTTCATCTGGGAAACTGGGTCGCGTTCTACGCCTTGCCGAATAATCCTTATGCGGCAGAAGAAGAACGCGCCAATGCCTTCACCGAAGTCTATCGCTACTCTCTACTGGGCCTGGCCGAATTGGTCCAGGGACATCTCGTCACCGCCGAGAACTGCCTGAACCGGGCACGCGAACTGGCATCGGCGGGCATGTCGATCAACAACGGCCCCGCGGCGCTTACCGAAAGCCTGCTCGCGCAAGTCCATTACGAGCGCGGACAAATTACTCAAGCGAGCACATTGCTGGAAGGCCGGCTGGCAGCCATCGATGACATCGGCTTCCCCGACTGCGTGCTGCGCACCTATGTCACTTCGGCGCGGATCGCCTGGCTGGAAGAACGAGCCAACGCAGCCTGGGCCCTGCTCGAGCATGCCGAGGAAATCGCCGCTCGCCGCAACTGGCACAGGATCACCGCCGGAATTCTGCTGGAAAAAATCCGCATCGCCTTGCTGCAAAATCACCTCGACGCCGCTCAGGGACTTGCGCTGCGCATCAAGGCATTGGCTGTCAAATTCGGCAAGCAAAACAGCGGGCCGATGACCGGCCTGCTTGAGTACAGCGACTTTGCAGATGCGCTGATCGCGCTCAAGTCCGGAAACTGTGCGCAAGCAACAGCGCTGTTGCAACCGCTGTACACGGCGGCTCGGGAACGCTGCAGTCATCTGTTTGCGCTCCGTGTCGGCACCTTGCTGGCAATCGCCCACATGCTGGCCGGCAAACAACACAATGCCGTCCTGCAATTCAGCGAGGTGCTCGAATCCGCGGCGGCGGAACAGGCAGAGCGTTCCATACTCGATCAGGGCAGTGCGGTCTTGCAACTGATAACGCTCTGCCTCTCGCAGCGCTTCCCGGTACGTCGCTCCGGCCAGGCAAACCAGTTTGCCAATGATCTCAAAGCCAAGCTCGAAGAAAGTTCGCCCGCGGTAACGGACCTGGACACGACCAGTAGCAGCTTGCACCCGCTAGAGGAACTGACGCCCAAGGAGCTCAAGGTGCTACGCGAACTCGCCAGCGGCCGCACCAACAAGGAGATCGCGCGCACCATCGGGCTTGCACCGGAAACCATCAAGTTTCATCTAAAGAACATCTTCGTCAAACTTTCTGTCGAAAGACGCACGCAGGCCGTCCGGCGGGCCCAATTGCTAGGGATTTTGGGTGACTAGGGCGTGTTCTCAATTGATCGGCATGATGCGTTGTTGTCCAATGCGGATGGCCGCGCGAAGCGAGTCGAAGTCAATGGCCATTCCCCTTGACGAGACGAGCGACAAAGCGGACGCCGCATTGGGCAGCAACCCGGAGGGAACGAAGCATATGGCTCCCATTGCGGAGTTGCTCGCTCCTGATGTGGAACAATCACACGGCGTCGCTCGTGCCTTGCACTGGGAGCCATCTGTTTCGTTCGCACATGCCGCTCAATTGAGAACACGCCCTAGAACTGATTTCCGTACCGTCCTTCCACTTCAAGCATCCACGGTCCGCCACTGATACCCTGCCGACTCCTCGGCAAACCGAACGAAATAGTCGATCGCTGCAGGATTGGCCATCGCATCCCGGCTGGCGGCTTTGGTCAGGGGCCAACCCATCAGGATCTTGCGTACCGGTACTTCCAGTTTCTTGCCGGTCAAAGTATAGGGGATGGCTTCGACCGCGAGGATCACGTCGGGTACATGGCGCGGGCTGCAGTCGGCTCGCAGCTTGGCGTTAATCCGGTGGCGCACCTCGTCGGTGAGTTCCTGCCCGGGCTTGAGCTTGACGAACAGCGGCATAAAGAACTTACCTCCGCCTTCCAGCTCGCAGCAAACAATCAGACTATCGGCGACTTCCTCGATCTGCTCGACGGTGCGATAAATCTCCGCCGTGCCTATGCGCACACCATAGCGGTTCAAGGTCGAGTCCGAACGACCATAGATGTAGCAACCACCGCGATGGTTGATCTTGATGAAATCACCATGGCGCCAGACACCGGGGAACACATCGAAATAGGACTCGTGGTAGCGCCGGTTGTCGGGATCGTTCCAGAAATAGATCGGCATCGACGGAAACGGCTTGGTGACCACCAGTTCGCCAACCTGGTTGACCAGTTCATTGCCGTCGTCACTCCATGCCTGGACGTCCTGGCCTAGCATCCTGGCCTGGATTTCCCCTGCATACACCGGCAGCGTCGGTGAGGCGCCAACCAGGCCGCTGACCAGATCGGTGCCGCCGGATTGCGAGGTGACCCAGAGATCCTGCTTGACGCTGCGGTAGAACCATGCAAAGGTTTCCGGCGTGGCAGGCGATCCGCCCACGAGCACGGCTTCAAGTTTCGACAGGTCATGCTGCTGCCCCGGCTGCAGCCCCATTTTCTCCATGATCTGGACATAGGTGGGGCTGGCGCCGAAGTTGGTGGTGCCGGTGTCCGCCGCCATCTTCCACAGTACATCGGGGCTCGGGTAGGCTGGATTGCCGTCATAGAGCACTGCCGCCGATCCCGTCAGCAAGGAGGCCAGCACCAGGTTCCACATCACCCAACCGGTGGTAGTGTAAAAAAACATCACTGACTTCGGCCGCAGATCCATGTGGAAATGCATCAGCTTGAGGTGCTCGACGAGCATGCCGACATGGTTATGGACGATCGCCTTGGGCAACCCGGTGGTGCCGGAGGAATACACCACCCAGAGCGGATGGTCGTGCGCGACACGGACATAGCGGAAGCTTGCGCGCGGAATGTCGGGATGATCCATGACTTGATGCCAGGGCAGCAGATGCCCAATCTCGGGCAGCGCGACTTGCGGTTGCAGATACGGCAACCAGATGATGCACTCGAGCGAGGGTAATGCGGCAATGATTTGCTGCACCTCGGATACACGATCGAAGTCCTTGCCGCCGAAGCGGTAGCCATCTGCGGCAAACAACACCTTGGGCTTGATTTGGGCAAAACGGTCAACCACCGTTTTGACGCCGAACTCGGGTGCCGAGGAGGACCAGACGCCGCCGATGGCAATCGTCGCCAGCATCGCCACTGAGGCTTCGGGAACATTCGGCATGTAGGAAACCACCCGATCGCCCGGGGCAACACCCATGGCCTGCAATTGAGAGGCCATGATTCGCACCTGCCGACCCAACTCATGCCAAGTCATGGTGGCCAGCGGCTTGATTTCCGACAGGTAATGGAATACCACCTCGTCCGGCGCAGCGGTTGCTTCATGTCTCAGCATGTGTTCTGCATAATTGACCAGTGAACCTTCAAACCACTTCCCGCCCGGCATCTTTCGGGTATCGAGCACGCGGTCATAGGGTCGATCGGAGATCACTTCAAAGTAATCCCAGATCGATGCCCAAAAAGCCTCGATCTCGGTCTTCGACCACTGCCAGAGCGCGGCGTAATCGGCGAAGTCCAGCTCGCGCTGGGTGCGCAGCCATTCCATGTATTTGGCAACATTGGAGGATTGTGCAAACTCTGGACGCGGCGTCCAGAGTAGTTCGCCTTCGTTTACCATGTTATTCACCCGTGCATTGTCTGAAGAGTAATTACCGGCTCAAATGTATAAGAGAATGAGCTTGCCAAGAACATCCATAAAGGGTGGAAAATGGGTAGCCACACCTTCCGTCCAGTAACATCCACCTCTCACCCTCAGGGAGTTCACCATGCATTTCGCAGATTTTCAGTTCCTCACCTTCGACGCCAAGCCCAACGGCGTGCTGCTGATCACCATCAACCGTCCCGAGGTGATGAATGCCACCAATGCCCGCCTGCATTGGGAACTGACCAAGATCTGGGGCGTCGTCCATGACGATGCGCAAACCCGGGTGGCCATCATCACCGGTGCCGGAGACCAGGCTTTCTCCGCCGGCGGCGACCTTGAATGGGTGGCCCAAATGGCCGGCAATCCAAAGTGCATTTCCAATGCGATGAACGAAGCCTCGGACATCGTCTATAACATGATGGCCTGCGAAAAACCCATCATCTCCGCCATCAACGGCCTAGCTGTCGGCGCCGGGCTGGCCGTGGCATTCATGGCCGACATCAGCATCATGGCCGAGGAGGCGAAGATCACCGATGGCCACGTCAAGATCGGCGTCTCCGCCGGCGACCACGCAGCGATACTCTGGCCGCTGCTGTGCGGCATGGCCCGGGCCAAGTATTACCTCATGACGGCGGACTTCGTAAATGGCCGGGAAGCCGAGCGCATCGGACTGGTTAGCCTGTGCGTGCCGCGCGCCGAACTCATGGACAAGGCTCTGGCGGTCGCCAACAAGCTGGCCTGCGGCAGCCAGCAAGCCATACGCTTCACCAAGCGCTCCCTGAATGGCTGGATGAATCTCGCGCGGCCGATCTTCGAGAGTTCCTTGGCTATGGAAATGCTCTGCTTTTTGGGCGAAGATGCCGCCGAAGGGATCGCGGCCATCCGCGAAAAGCGTCCCGCCAAGTTCCCCTCGGCACAAGGATAGAAGGACTCGCACCAAGGTTTACCTGCTCTACGAAGGAGACGACCGCATGACCCACTGGGAACATCGCCCCGAAGCCAAATGGGAAGAGTTTCAGTTCAAGCAGCCGTATGCAAAAGGGCTGAAACGGCTCAAGGAAGACGTGCTGGCGAAGACCGATTTCGATCCGGCGACACTGTGGCAGTGGGGCACCATGCAAGCCATGGCGCTGATCGAGGTTCTGAAGGATTGCGAAGCCCGCTTCGGCGCCGAAGGTCAGCAGGTCGTCTTCGGCGCCCTGCGCAAGATCGGGCTGGATATCGGCCGCCAGGTCCTCACCGGAACCGAGATTCCGGAGGGCCTCAGTGAAGCCGAATTCCTCTCGTTTTATGCGACCGTGCTCAACCGCATCGCCTACGCCTCGCTCGAAGCCCCCCGTATCGACAGCGAGAAGCAGGTGTCGTTTCATATTCTCTGGTGCCCCCACCAGGATCACTACCAGGCGTTCGATTGCCGTGTGCAGCGCTACTTCGTGCAGGGCATGCTGGACGCCGCCAGGGAATTCTGGGGCAATCTGGGTTTCCAACTGCGCTTCGACTACACCATTCCCGCCGGCGAGGAAACCTGCCACTTCACATTCTGGCAGGCGGGGGATGGGGAACAGGCAAAATGGGCGGAATACACGGCGATCCTCGAACGCAAAGCCCTGGAACGCGCCAGGGAGAGTAAATAAGAACGACTTCCCAACCACCATGTTCAGTCCGATGCACAAGAATTTGCTTTCAAAGCAATACAGCAAGATCGAAAATCGAGTTCGCCATTCGTCCGTACTCACAATCGGACCATCGCATTGTTCTTCAGCGTCTTCCACTTGAGGGCGTCAGTCCTAACTTCGACGTACCATGGGGTAGACTGACAAAAATGGCTTTGGTACCCAGTTGCAAATTTCGTGAGAGGAGCACTGTCAGATGGCCCCAACATTGATTGATCAGCAACAAAAAAATGGCATGACGATTCGTCGTCTTACCAAGCAGGACTTCGAAGCCGTGGTTGCCCTGGACGCCGCGGCCGTCGGTCATCCCCGTACGTCCTATTTTGAGCGGCGATTGAAGACTGCGCTGTTGCGGCCTGCGCTGTACATCCAGTTCGGCGCAGAGCAGGACGGAAAACTGGTCGGATTCATGATGGCGCGTCAAATGCAAGGGCAGTTCGGACGCAACGAACCTGCACTCAGACTCGAAGCGCTTGCAGTTGCATCGGACGTGCGTGGGCAGCAAATCGGTTCAGCGCTGCTGTCCAAGCTTGAAGACGAAGCCAAGCGCCTCAAGATACTCGAAATCCGTACGACGGCATCCTGGCGCGACCACGCCATCACGCAATTCCTCAACCACGCAGGCTTCGAACTGGGAAACGAACTTGTGGTCGACTGTCGGGTAGCAGACCAGAAGCTGGCTACACTCGCGCCTGACAAGGTGGATTTGAGTACGTTGCAGCCCGACGACCTCTACGACGTGGTTTGTATAGACAAGAAGGTCCGGGTCAGTGACGACCGGCGTGAGACATTTTTCTATGAACTGGTAGACGAAGCGATGAATGATTCTGCAGTGCGCGTTTCGCTGGTCGCACGCATTGATGGCATCGCTGCCGGTTTTGTCATGGCGCGGACAAATCTCGGAGACTATGGTCGCGCCGAACCTGTTGCAGTATTGGATACCATTGGCGTCAGCCCCGATTATTCCGGCCGGGGTATAGGACATGCGCTGCTAGCGCAACTGTTTGCAAATCTTGACGGACTCCATGTCGAGCAAGTCGAGACAGTCGTCTCGAGCAAGGATTTCCAGCTGCTCGGTTTTTTCCACGCTGTCGGGTTCAAGCCCTCGCAGCGGCTTGGCTTCGTGAAGCGGGTGGGTTGAGGCTCTCTGCAGGGGCTGCGGCCCAACCACCCGCCCGATTAGCGATGAATTTCCAGGACCATCGGTAACTCAAAGTAGAAACAGGACCCAAGTCCTGGTGTCGAATCAAAGCCGATGCGTCCATTCATGCGCTCTATCAATTCCTTCGTGATGGCCAGACCGAGTCCGGTTCCACCCTTCTGGCGCGTGTCCGATGAATCGGCCTGTGAAAACTTCTGGAAAATGCGGCCCCTAAACTCTTCCGAAATTCCCGGCCCATGATCGATGACTTCTACTCGTACGAACTGGCCCTGGCGCTTCATGAGCACTTCAACTTGCCCGCCTTCTGGACTGAATTTTGCCGCATTGGAGAGGAAGTTCGACATGACCTGCTGCAGCCGGCCTGCATCGACGGTGACTTTTACGTCATCAGTGCGCTCTTGAAGCAGTAGTTTTACACCATGCTTCTCTGCATAAGCGCGATTGCTCTCCAAAGATTGTTCAATGATTGGCATGAGCGCCTGCTCTTGCATGTCAAACTGCATCTTGCCAGCCGACAGTTTTTCCATATCAAGCAGATCATTGATCAAGACGATGAGGCGCTGGCTGTTCTTATAGGCGACCTCCAGCATGGTCTTGGCCTGATCCGAGGCCGGGTTGACCGCCCCGCCACAGACCAGGCCGAGTGCCCCATTGACCGAGGTCAATGGTGTGCGCAATTCATGGCTGACCATCGAAACAAATTCGGCCTTCATCTGCTCGACACCGCGGCGTTCTGTAATGTCGGTATTGGTCCCGATCATGCGCAATGCTATGCCGTCTTTACCGCGCTCGACCACCCGGCCACGGCTCTCAATCCAGATCCAGTAACCGTTTCTGTGGCGAACTCGATGTTCGGCGAGATAGTCGGGTTTTTCTCCCTTGAGCGCTGCGAGCATCTTCTCCATCACTGCGGCCCGTTCCTCTGGAGGCGTCAAGACGGCTAACTCTTCAAACGACATCTCCGTTTCCTCGGGCAGGTTGCCGATCAGTTCCGCCCACCGGGCGCAGAGAGTGACGCGACCAGTCGCGGCATTTGCGTCCCACAGGCTGGTTCGTGCTGCCGTCATGGCAAGTTGCAACCGTGACGCACTGTTGTGCAGAGCTTCCTCGGCCAGCTTGCTCCCTGTAATATCCCGCACAATTTTCGATGCGCCGATGATAGTTCCGGCCGCGTCATTGATCGGGGATATGGTGACTGAAACGGGGAATATTTCGCCGCTCTTTCTTTGGCGTGTGGTCTCAAAATGCTCGATGCGTTCACCCTTGCGCAGTCTTTCCAGAATCTGTCGTTCTTCACTGCTGAGGGATGGCGGAATCAAGAGTGCCATAGGTTTACCGAGCATTTCTTGCGCGGTATAGCCAAACATTCTTTCGGCCGCCGGATTCCAACTCGTGACAATGCCGTCTAGCGTCTTGCTCACAATGGCGTCATCGGACGAGTCAACGATCGCCATGTATCTTGCCTGATTGGTTGCGGCAACCAGCGCAAGCCGCCGCTGCCGTTCGCGCTCCAACTCTTCGCTGGCGCATTTCGCCAGATCACGCAGTACCGCCAGGCGGGCTTCACTCATCTGGCGCGGCTCGCGGTCAATGGCGCACAGCGTACCGACGTTGTACCCGTCCGAAAGCGTCAGCGGCGCTCCCGCATAAAAGCGGATATCCGGCGCTGCGGTGACCAGCGGATTATCCGCAAAGCGAGAGTCGGCAAGGGTGTCTGGCACGACAAAAACCTCTGTGCCGATGATGGCATGACCACAAAAAGAAATGTCCCTGGGAGTTTGGCTGGCATCCAAGCCTTGACGGGATTTGAACCATTGGCGTTCGGAATCGACAAGGCTGATCAGGACGATCGGAACCTCCATGATATGTTGTGCGATGCGTGTCAGGCGGTCGAAGCGCTCCTCAGCCGGCGAGTCGAGGATATCCAGTGCCCGCAGTGCTACGATGCGTTTGCTTTCATTGAGAGGGATGGGTGCCTTGAGCATGTGAAAATATTGTTAGGTCTCGCCGTGAGGATGTACAGTTCTCAATTGCGCCCTGCCTTGGAAGGCACATATGAACGAACAATATAAATGAATACCCTGGCATTGTCATAACTATCGCCGGACCAACGCAGTTGATGTCAGGATTGCAAAGGTTCACCCCCACGAGTTGGCTGTCTACATGCAGCCGGGCGCAGTCGAGGTGATTCCCAAGTCCTTCGTCCCGATGATTTTAGCAAGCAGCGTGAAGGGTTTCTGGGACCATTGCCAGGGTTGCTGCCGACGAATTGTCAGGTCACAAAGATCAGGGCGCCAGACGTGAGGGAAAAAGCCATCAACCTGCATCGATAGCGAGAGCGTACTTCACCATTTCAACCAGGTTCTGCGCCAGCTTCGCATCCTTGATGATCGTGCAGTCAGGATCTGTCGACCGGTTTCGGGTTGTGGCCAACTGCTTGTTTGACGTGATCAGTATGGTCTTGGCGCTGCGGCTCTTGGTGTCCGAGAGTTTCACTGCTCCGATCAATGCCGCACCGTTCAGGACGGGAATCTCATAGTTGGAAATAATCAAATCAAAGGGTTCGGTCAGCGCTCTCATCAAGGCGTTCGGTCCATCCTCCATCACCAGGGTTCTCACCGGCAAATCAGACAACAGTTGCAAATAGAGTTTTGTCGAGAGTTTCGAATTGTCGATCAGCAGGACGGTGAATTGCTTTGGCGCAATTTGTTTGCGCAGTACGCTCAGTTGCTCCTCGATCTGGGGAAAGGTTTCGTTACCGCTTTGGCACTGCTCCGCTGCCATTCTCAGAAGGTCTACATAATTCAGGCTGGGGCTGATGAGTGTCTTGGAAAAATTTGCGCCACCATCCGTGGTGCTCAGCAGGTCTTCGAGCTGGTGACAGATCGAAGTCAGGATATGCAGGCCAAAGGTGCCGCCGCTTCCTTTCATGCTATGAACAATGCGATACAGCTCGTCGAATGCGTCGCTCCTGGCGTCACTCCTTTCGATTTCAAGCAATAAATTTTCCAGTCGATCCAGCTTCTCCGGCAATTCCCCGAGATAGGACTTGCGCATCTGCAATACCGCTTGCTGGAAAGCGTTTGTCTGGGAGGCGTCCATGGCTGTCTTGATATGTGGAGCTTTGACTCAATCACTATACAGCTCAATACCGTAGGGATTATTATTCGCCATCAAACAGGGGCATCCTCAGTAGCCCAATCGCATGGATCAGTGATGCTTCCCCAGAAACCATCGACCAGAACCGACAAGGCGTTTGATGCAGGGCAGCTGCTCGAATTGAGTAAAGCCAACCCGGCAGCCCGGGATGCCCTGCTGGGACTTATCCGTAATGCAGTCGAACGTGGTCCGGTTCAACTTCGTGATGCCCGCCTGGCCTGGAAGGAGGGGCGGGGCGAGGATTCTGCACGCATACTGCATACCATGAGAGGAACCATGGGCACGCTGGGGGCGACGAGATTTGCAAACTCGGCAATGGAACTGGAATCGGCAATCATTGACCAACGCGTTGAACTTATCCTGGGTTTGTTCGAGACAGCGGAACAGGCATTGGCCGAGACCGTAGCGGCAGCAAAAGCGCTACTCAAGCAAGAAGCCAAGCCACTGGATAAATCCGGTAAACCCTCGGCGGCACCTGAACCCGGGCCTTATCTGGCAAGACCAGTTGCGGATTTGGAACAAAAGATCCCCGTCTGGTATGGCTACTTGCAATCTGAGATCAAGAACGCGCGCGACGATATCAAACAGATCAATGAAGAAATTGAGAACCTGAAGAACGAGCAGTTTTTTCATCTGGCATTATCTACTTTGCCTTCCTGCCTTGTCGTGGAGGACGACGAACTCATCACTCACGTTCTGGTACACCTGCTGACACGCGAGGGCTATCGGGTGCAGACGGCAGGCGACGGACGGGTCGCGCGACAGATCATCGAAAAGGCAGCGGAACCGCCAGGCTTGATCTTGCTCGACGTGATGTTGCCCTATACTGATGGTTATGAGCTGATTCATGTGATTCGCGAGGAGAAGCACTGGACAACGGTGCCGATTATCATGCTGACCGCCAAGCAACAGGAAAACGACATTGTGCGGGCGCTTGATGCCGGAGCTACCGATTACGTTGTCAAGCCGTTCCAGCCCAACGAACTGATGGCAAGACTGCGCCGCATTCTGAAAGTAAAAGGATAAGGAAATGAAATCCGCCTGCGCTGTCGCTTTATTGTTCGTGCTGACACCCGCCCACGGCGAATCGGGGCCCGCACTCGAATGGATTCAGTCCGGCGATCACTTGAGTAATGGCGCTCGTAATTGGTATAGCGAGGAACTCCGGGCGTCAACCCAGATCGCACCACGCAATTCAATTGACGGAACCTTGAGACATACCAACCGCTTTGGCCTGTCTGATTCCCAAATTGAACTCAATTATGCATTCCCTCTCACAAAAAAATTAACCGGCTTGATTGCCTTCAGTGACAGCACAACCCATCGTGTTCTTCCCAAAACCGATTTGGGGGCAAGCCTGCAGTATGAATTCGTGCCTGCCTGGCTGTTCAATGTCGGCGCCAGCAGAACAGAGTATGTCAATGCGTCTGTGAATAAGGCTACCTTTGGGATCGAGCATTACTTCTCTGCATTTCGCCTGGCTGTCAATTGGCGGCCGACGCGTCTTGAGGGTGTCAGCGCCAATGGGGAAGATGTGCGTCTGGATTATTACTATGGCGATGTAAATTATGTCGGCATTCAACTCACCACTGGCCGGGAAGCTGCGAACATCGACACTCGCGGCGTATCTGTTTCATCCGTTCGCTCGGCGGCGCTCACCGGCCGCCATGCGCTCAACCGTAATTGGAAGTTGCGCTATGGCTTCGAACGAGTAAAGCAGGGCGATTTTTATAACAGGACTGGTGTCCGTCTCGGTGCCCAATACGCTTTTTGATCCATACCTGCAATTTGCGTTTTTTACGGGTGTCGGTGCTATAGCGCTTGCCTTGCTGGCGACGGCGCTAATCGTTTACCTCCGTTTTGCGTTGATCCGACGAACTCGGAGGGAGCAAGCATTCCTTGTCGTTTGGCGGCCGCTTCTGGTGAAAGCCTTGACGTCCAGGCTGCAATCGTCGCTACCAACCCTAGATCCAAGCCAACGCGTGTTCTTTCTCCGTTTATGGGTGCAACTGCAAGAGTCCCTGCGCGGTCTGGAGTCTTCGAGCCTGATCGATGTCGCCCTTCGCGTCGGCTGCGACAAGTTTGCCAGAGGCTTGCTGAACGAAGGCAATCCCGCAGAAAGATTGCTCGCCATACTGGCTCTTGGCCATTTGGGAGATCGTTCGGCTTGGCGTTTGCTGTTCAATGTAGCCCGGTCAAAGGATACGATCAGTTCCCTGAGTGCGGTGCGTGCCCTGATACAGATCGATGCTACCAAGGCTGCCTCAGAGCTCTTGCCCTTATTGCTTGGGCGCACGGACTGGCCGCAGGCGCGCATTGCGGCAATGCTCCAGAGCGAGCAGGCCTCTTTTGCGGAGCCATTAGTGAATGCCGCTAATCTTGCCAAAGGCGAGCATCTGATCAGGCTTTTGCGTCTCCTCGAGGCACTCCGGTTGCAACCGCCAATATCCAGGCTGTCCATTCTGCTGAGTGGCGATCAATTGCCCGATATCGTCATCGGCGCTTTGCGAGTTACGCTTGCGCCCGGACTGCTGCCTCGGGTTCGTGAATTGGCGGGCCACGCGGATTGGCGCGTCAGAGTCCAGGTTGCCAAGGTGCTGGGGCGAATCGGCGAATTGCAGGATGTCGTGCTTTTAAGCAACTTGCTCAGCGATCCGGAGTGGTGGGTGCGCTATTGCTCTGCATGCGCCTTGATCGGACTGCCCTTCGTCAGTCGTCCCCAGGTGGAGGTATTGCGCCACTCAATAGAGGATCCGTATGCGCGTGACATTCTGGAACAGGTGCTTTTCGAGAAGGCGGCAGCATGACTCAACAGGTTTTTTTCGAGTTCATGACCTGGTTCATTCTGACTTACTTCGTCTTGCTGAACGGTGGTTATCTGATGTTGAACTTTCTTTCCACGGTCAGTCTGTATCGGCTGTCCCAGGAAAGGATACTTGACAGCCTGCCACAGATATACTCGGGGATGGAATTGCCCATCAGCGTCCTGGTACCGGCCTACAACGAAGAAGCAACGATTGCCGCCTCCATTCAGTCGATGCTTCAACTGTCTTATCCGGAATTCGAAATCATCGTCATCAACGACGGCTCCAAGGATTCGACCATCGAAGTACTGAAGACGGAATTTACCTTGGTCAAAGTTCCCGAAGCGCTCCGCATAAGGATTGCGACCAAACCGATACGGGCGATCTATACCTCCAAACGCTATCCGAACCTGCACGTCATCGACAAGGAGAATGGCGGCAAGGCCGACTCCCTGAATGCCGGCATCAACCTGTCTCGTTATCCCTTATTTTGCGGCGTCGATGCGGATTCGATCCTGCAACGCGACAGTCTGCAACGCGTCGTCCAGCCCTTCTTGTTCGATGCCGAGACCGTGGCAACCGGCGGCACAGTGAGACTTGCCAATGGCTGCGAAGTCAGCGGCGGCTTTCTGACAAAGATTGGCGTACCAGGCAATCTTCTGGCGCTGTTCCAGGTCGTCGAGTATCTGCGCGCATTTCTGTTCGGCAGGCAGGGCTGGTCGGTGATCAATGCCATGCTGATCATCTCTGGCGCATTCGGCTTATTCCGCAAGGACATTGTCATTGAAGTCGGCGGGTATCGGACCAAGACGATCGGCGAGGATATGGAACTCATCGTCCGCATGCACCGACTGCTCCGTCGGCAGGGGCGTCCCTGCAAAATCAAATTCGTGCCCGACCCGGTCTGCTGGACGGAGGCACCTGAGGATTTGCAGACCTTGAAGAATCAGCGCGTACGCTGGCAGCGCGGCTTGTCGGAAAGTCTGACGAGCAATCTGGGTTTGTTGTTCAGCCGCAATGGCGGAGCCGCCGGGTGGGTCGCTTTCCCGTTCATGCTGGCGTTTGAATGGTTCGGACCGGTCGTCGAACTCGGGGGCTATTTCTTCATGCTCTTCGCGGCTTTCTTCGGCGGAATTTCATGGACAGCATTCTTCGTTTTTCTGTTTCTTGCCATCAGCATGGGTATTCTGTTGTCCCTCTCGGGCTTGCTGCTTGAGGAAATGACTTTTCACCTCTATCCCAAACCCCGTCACCTGGCTTGGCTGGCTTTCGCCGTGATTGCGGAAAACTTCGGTTACCGCCAACTCAATACGGCTTGGCGATTACTTGGACTCTATCGGTGGCTGACCCAAGGGGAAGGCACTTGGGGCGCGATGAAACGCAAGGGAAGCTGGCAAAAGACCGGCTAATACGAGTGGCGCTGCTTAACTAAGTCATGGTGGCATAATGGCGTTCAACGCAGCACTTGCGCCGAGCATAGGCGCCGTTTCCAGCAGTTCAAGTGCACCGCATCCTCACGCTCACCCCTACTTCAGTTAGCCCCTCCTCGTTATGCAAGTACTCGTCGTCGAAGACAGCAAGATCACCGCACTGCCGCTGATTGCCTATCTCAAGAAACAGGGACATACGGTCGCCCATGTGGAGAACGGACGCGCGGCAGTCGACGCATTTCGCGAAAATCCACCGGACCTGGTAATGATGGATATCATCATGCCGGAGATGGACGGCATCGAAGCCACCCGGCGCATCAAGGCCTGTGGCGGAACACGCTGGGTTCCGGTGATCATCATGACCTCGCTCTCCGCCAAGAATGAAATCATCGAGGGTTTCGATGCCGGAGCGGACGACTATCTCGTCAAACCCATTGATTTCGATCTGCTCGGAGCTCGCATGCGCTCGATGCAGCGCGTCGCCACCCTGCAGGACAGCCTGTTCAGCATCCTCGACAACGTCTATGACGCAATCCTGTCGATCGACGAGGCCGGGGTAGTCCAGAGCTACAACAAAGCCGCCGAGCATATTTTTGGCTACAGCCCGGCTGAAGTCATCGGCAACAATATCAAGATGCTCATGCCTTCGCCTTATACGGAGGAGCATGACGGCTACATTGCGCGTTATCTCCACGAGCGCACGCCCCACATGATCGGCATCGGCCGCAAGGTACCGGGTCAGCGCAAGAATGGCGAAGTTTTCCCCCTGGTGCTGTCGGTCAGGGAGATCCGCAGCAACAACGGCTATCAATTCATCGGCGTGATACGCGACATCTCCGTGGAGGAAAAGGCGCACAAGAAGGCCATGAGTTCGGCACATCTGATCGCCAAACGGGGACGCTTCATCCAGACCATCACGGATGCCATTCCCGGCCTCATTTCGCACTGGGACAAGGACTTGTGCTGCAGCTTCGCCAACAAGTCGTACCTGGAGTGGTTCGGCAAAACGGCGCAGGAGATCATCGGCGCCTCGATGCAGGAGGTGCTGGGCGACAGTTTAATTGCAGCCAACGAATCCCATATTCGCGGGGCCCTTTCCGGTGAGCGTCAGCAGTTCGAGCAAACCCTGACCAAGGCCGATGGCAGCTTTGGCCATACCTTGACCTACTACATTCCGGATTTTGATCTCGACGGCACCGTCGCGGGGTTCTACGTCTTGGTAACCGACGTGACGACACTCAAGGAAGTCGAGCGCTTGAAAGCGGAATTCATTTCCATCGTGAGTCATGAATTGCGCACCCCGCTGACCTCGATCCTCGGATCGCTCGCGCTGCTGGCCGGGGGCGTGGCGGGCGAGTTGCCGGCAACGGCCCTGCCCCTCATCGACATCGCCCACAAGAACAGCCAGCGCCTGATTCTGTTGGTTAACGACATTCTCGACATGGAGAAAATCGAAGCCGGCAAGATGGATTTCGACCTCCAGCCTGTCGAACTGATGACCTTGTTGAAACAGTCTCTGGAAGCAAATCGGGTTTATGCCGAAACCCACAAGGCGAGCTTTGAACTGTCGGGCGGGCTGCCCGGAGTGAAGGTCATGGCTGACCCCAACCGCCTGCTCCAGGTATTTGCCAATCTGCTGTCGAATGCCGCCAAGTTCTCGCCGCCGGGCGAAAAGGTCTCCGTGGCAATGGAGCGTATAGGGTCACAGGTTCGCGCTTCGGTAACGGATCATGGATCGGGCATTCCCGAGCAGTTCAAGCACAGGATCTTCCAGAAATTTGCCCAGGCCGACTCTACCGATACACGCGGCAAAGGCGGGACAGGCTTGGGCTTGAGCATCACCAAGGCGATCGTCGAAAAAATGGGCGGCAATATCGGATTCGATTCCCAGCCCAATGACAGGACCACGTTTTATGTGGACTTCCCCGAATGGATTGAGGAAACACCAGCGCAAGCGCCGCATCGAGCAGGCATCAACAATTAGCCGGGGACAACCATGAAACATTTTCTTGTGGCCTTTTTCGTGTTTCCTCTATTGGCGATCGGGGGGGCAGGCACCCGTGCTGCCGAGACGCAGCAACCCGTCACGACCTACACTTTTTCCGTCGTCCCGCAATATGCCCCGGCACAGTTGCATCGCGAGTGGTTTCCTCTGATCGACCGGATTTCGCGTGAAAGCGGGGTCAAGCTGGAATTGAAGATCGCCGCCTCCATTCCAAAATTCGAAGCGGAATTCGCCAAAGGCCTTCCGGATTTTGCCTACATGAATCCCTACCATGCTGTCATGGCAAAACATGAACAGGGCTACCTGCCCATTCTGCGTGACAGCAAAATGCTCACCGGCATATTGCTGGTCCGTCGCGACAGTCCCTACCAGACAGTGGCCGATCTGAACGGAAAAACCATCGGCTTCCCTGCACCGAATGCGTTTGGCGCATCCCTTTACATGCGCGCACTGCTGTCAGAAACCTTCAAGATCAATTATGAAACCCGCTATTTGAATACGCATTCGAATGTCTACCGGCATGTTGCCCAAGGCAACGTTGCTGCGGGTGGAGGTGTCAATCTCACCTTTGCCGATGAGCGCCCGGAAATTCACGAGCAACTCAGAGTGCTCTACCAGACACCGGCGGTGGCACCACATCCGGTGGTCGTGCATCCGCGCGTACCGCGACCAGTCAGAGAAGCAATCGCCAAGGCGATCCTGAATTTGCAAGGCGATGAACCAGGCCGGGAAATGCTGAAGGAAATTCGCACCTCGCAACCGGTCAGGGCGAACTACGAGCAGGATTACTATCCGCTGGAAATGCTCAAGGTCCAGAAATACGTGGTACCCGAGAATGAGTAGTGCCAGAAATGACGAACAACCAGAGACGGTAAGGCGAAAATTCGTCTTCCCATACCGCTGGTTGCCGCGCAGCCTTGAAGGACAGTTGATCCTGTTCACCACCATGTCGCTGGTTGTGGCGATTCTGGGATTCGCCGCCTATATCGCAAGCCGACAATCGCTAACCGAAAACCAGACGATGGCACTGCAGATGTCTGCGCTGGCCAGGAACCTCGCAGAGGTCAGCGATGACTTTATCGTCACGGGCAATTTGAACGGCATCGAAGATCTCGCGAGTAAAACCGCCAACTTCCCGAGCGTCCTGTCGATTCTGGTTGTGGATGCCACGGGCAAGCCGGTCAGCGAAGTGGTTAACCGGAACGGTTTGATCACGCCGCAGTACAGCAAGGAGATGATCAGCCTGCCGGCCGGCACCAGACCTCTAGTCCAGGGCGAAAGCGAAGACGAGGAAAAGGCCTTCGCCGGCTGGCATCTGCTGCTTGTCCCGCATCAGCAGGATTCAGCCTGGCATCCGGTGATGGGTGGCAGGGTGCTGGGATGGGTTCGAGTGACCTACAGCCTCGCCAAGCAACGCGAAAATATCATGACCGCATGGCGCGACGCGATGCTGTTCAGCGGCTTGGCGATCGCCATTGCGCTTTCTCTCCTGGTGATTCTGCTGAAGGCGCCAATGCGCGCCTTGAAAAGCGCGACACGATTCGCCAACGATCTGGATGTTCAACTCGGCAAGCAGATGCCGGTATTGTCAACTTCCGTTGAAATCGAAGCACTCGGCATCGCGTTAAACAGCGCGTCAGCGCGGCTGCAGCACCAGGAAGGCATACTGCAGGAAATGGCCGGCTTCACCCACCGCATCGTGGACAGCGTGGTCGACGGCATTGTCACGATCGACGGTCAAGGCATCATCCAGACCTTCAATCAGTCCGCCTCCACCATCTTCGGCTACACCGCCAGCGAAGTTGTCGGGCAAAACGTCAGGATGCTGATGCCGGAGCCCTACCGCAGTGCGCATGATACTTACCTGGCCAATTATCGCGCCACCGGCGTCGGCAAAATCATCGGCAACGGCAGGGAAGTCGAGGGATGCCGCAAGGACGGCAGCACTTTCCCGATGGACCTTGCGGTGTCGCTGAGCGCTCATGAGGGGCAGCCGCTGTTCATCGGCCTGGTGCGCGACATTACCGAACGCAAGCGGATGGAAAGAATGAAGGCAGAATTCGTTTCCACCGTCAGCCATGAACTGCGCACGCCGCTGACATCAATCAGCGGCGCCCTTGGCCTGGTCACCGGCGGCGCCCTGGGGGCAATCCCGGACCAGGCCAAGCAGATGCTGGATATCGCCCACAAGAACAGCCTGCGACTGGCACTTCTCATCAACGATCTGCTCGACATGGAGAAATTGGCCGCGGGGAGAATGCCGTTCGAAATGCGCGTGGAATCACTGATGCCGCTTCTGGAGCACAGCTTGGAAACCGTTCGCGCCTATGGCGAGCAATACCAGGTGCGCTTCGAACTCGTCGCCCGGGCGGAGGATGTGAATGTGCTGGTGGATGGCATCCGTCTTCAGCAGGTTATGAGCAACCTGCTTTCCAATGCCGCCAAATTTTCGCCTCCTGGTGCTCAGGTAGAAATCTCTGCGCACCGCAACGGCGAGCGAGTGCGGATCAACGTGATTGATCACGGTCAGGGGATTTCCGAGGAGTTCCGCACGCGTATTTTTCAGAAATTTTCCCAGGCAGACTCTTCCGATACCCGGCAAAAGGGTGGTACCGGGTTGGGGCTTGTGATCAGCAAGGAGATCATCGAGCACATGCACGGCTCGATCGGTTTTGATTCTGAAGAAGGGCAAGGGACCTGTTTTTATTTTGAATTACCAGTATACGAAGCCGACCAGTAAAATGGGCGGGAAGCGCAATATCAAGGGACTTATCCCAACCAGAAAGGAAGTACAAGGCAAATCATGAAATTGCCGACCGGACAACAACTATTGCTTGAGAACCAGCGACGCAGCGAAAGCTCGCGCCTCGGAAAAGCCAAAACAGTCGTTGTGATCGATGACGAGAGCATGATGAGGCAAATGCTGACGCTGATCCTGACTTCTGGCGGATATCAGGTCGTTGGCGAAGCCATCAATGGCCAGGACGGGATCGCGCTCTGTGAAAAATTGAAGCCCGATCTGGTATTGCTGGACATCAATATGCCGAAAATGAATGGACTGCTGGCGCTGGAGTTTATCCGGGAGCAAAATCCAGCGACCAAGGTGATTATGGTGAGTGTCGAGTCGAAGCAAGTCAAGGTTGCAGAGGCGATCAAAAGGGGCGCAAGCGGCTTTGTGGTCAAGCCGCTTAATCCGGCCAGCGTGCTGGACAGGATCGAAAGCTGTTTCAAGGGAAAGGTTTAACCATGGCAGAAAAATTGACGCGAATTCTGTATGTCGAAGATGAACCGGATATCCAGGTGGTCGCGCGGCTCGCACTGGAAGCGGTAGGTGGTTTTACCGTCGAGGTCTGCAGTTCCGGCAGCGAGGCGTTGAGCAAATTTTCCGCCTTCCGGCCGCAGTTGATTCTTCTGGATGTGATGATGCCCAACATGGATGGCCCTACCACACTCGGCAAGTTGCGTCAGTTGCCCGATTTCGCGGCAACGCCGGTGATCTTCATGACTGCCAAAGTACAACCGCAAGAGGTAGCCAGCTACAAACAGCTTGGCGCCAAGGACGTCATCGCAAAACCCTTTGATCCGATGAACCTGGCCAGCACAGTCAAGGACATCTGGGAACGTCCATGACGGACCTGGAAGAGTTGCAGGCCAAGTTGAAAGTATTGAGCGACGCTTACGCTGCACAACTGCCTGAAAAAATCAGGCAGATCGAGCAAATCTGGAGTGACCTGCCTCATGACAGCTTCAATGAAGCGGGTTTTGCAACCCTGCACCGCATGGTGCATAGTCTGACTGGATCAGGCAAGACCTTTGGGTTTTCATTGCTAAGCGATGTGGCACGCAGCCTTGAGGAATACATCCTGGATCTTGCCCAGGCCAAGACCATCCCGAACGAAGAGCAGTGCGAACATATCCGGCTGTTGCTGCAGAAACTGCTTGCAGCAGCCGTGCACAGCGAGGTTGGCAATTGAACACAGCCTGGCGCCTGCCCGGAAAACTCAGCCGCCCTCCGGCAGACCCAGCACGGCGCGCACGGCCTTGATCAGGATCGGGATTTCGAAAGGCTTGGTGAGGTAGCCATCTGCGCCGCAGGAGAGGCCCTTGAGCACCGCTTCGCGCGTTGTTTTTGCGGTGAGTATCACCACCGGCAGATGCATCAGGAGCGGATGCTGGCGAATCTTGCGTAACACTTCAAAGCCGTCGACACCGGGCAGCACCAAATCCAGCAGCACCAGGTCCGGCAGCGGCAGCTTGCTGAACGCAGCGGAGATTTCCTGACGGTCCATGGCATTTCTGACCTAGTGCCCTTCAGCTTCCAGCACGACTCTCAGCAGGCTCGCCAGAATCTGCTCATCCTCGATGACCAGGATGGAAAGCGCCTGTTTTTGCGTCGCGGCTCGCTTGACTGCAGGACGACGTGCGATGCGCACTACGAAGCCCTGCTGCTGCAGCAACAAGGCGGTCGCGCTGGCATTTTCCTCTGCCGCAGTATCGGCAACTTCCTGCTGATCCGAGGTCTTGATATTGAAGAAATCCGCAAAATCGAGCGAGACACTTTCCACCTTGGCCAGTTCAATCAAGCCGTCCTGCAACAGTTTGCCCATGATGTCGAAAACCACCTCGCTGCGCAGCCTGCGCACCCGGGCAGCAGTTTCGCCGGCGGTGGCCGCACCGTCGAGCAGGACCAGCACTTCGAGCTCCGGAGCGGTGAGACGTGTTCCCGCACCGCCGAGTTCCTCACGTGCTTTTTCAGTCAGGGCAAAGACATCATCCTTGAGAACGATGGGCGCGCGCAGGTTAGGCATTGGGACGCTCCTGGATTGCATTCATCCGCTCAGCGAGTCTTGAACTTCTCCACCAGTTTGAGAAGATTCTCCTGTCGTTGCTGAGCTTCCTGTTCTGCCTTCTTCCTCTCGGCAATTTTCTCGTAGCGCTCGCGCAGCGTGTCCCTGGCCTGCTTGCGCTGTTCTGGCGTAATCGCGCCGGCCGGCGCGCCATCGAGATCGAAGCGTGTCTCGGCATGCGTAAGCGCCTTGAGGTAGCGCGTCGAACCCGTATGCATTTTCAGGGCGGTCTTCAATTGTGCCGCATCGATGTCGGGCAGTCTTTGCTTGATGACCTTGTGAATGCCGACAGCAAGGGGCAAGCAGTCCTGAAATGCCTTGAAGGAAGATGCCAGCGTATCCAGAACCGGGTTACGCTGGCGCAGCGGAAGATTCATTGACGCAGAATATTGTCTATGACCGGGATGGCATAGCATACCCGAGATCGGGTGCAGTCGCCATCAACAGCAACACTACACCTTGCCCGCGTAGCCGATCGGTGCCGGCGCAAGCGCCAGGATTCTCTGGTACAACCTTTCCGCTTCCTCCTTGGGCTTGATGCCGAACAGCGGATTGTCGTTTTCCTGGAAGGCGTCGTAGATTTCCTTCCAGTCATTTGCAGTCAAGGCATGTTCGGCGATCGGGAAGAGGTCGTCCTCTTCCTTGCGCATGTGTTGCCATTCCAGCTTGATGTAGCTGTCTACCAGGTTAAAGAAATCATCCCGGGCACCCGGCCGGTCATTCTGGAAATCGAGCAACAGCTGCTTGAGATTTTCGATCAGGGGATAGCCGACCTGATGCTCCTTTTCGAGCGCCGCGATCAGGGCATCGGCCTCTTGCGTCCGTTTCTTCACCGCCCGGAAAAGATAGCCATCTTCCTTGGGATGATGCCAGCGATTCGGATAGGACACGATGTAGTCGAGAATGGCCCGCAGCAGCGGGAAGTTCGGCATCATGGCGGCTTCCCGCATCTGTTTGACCAGATAACGCAGCGCATACAGCACGGATGAAATCGCCGAATGCTCGTCCTTGATGATCTGGATGGCTGCGGCTTTCACATTGTGCTGCTCGAATCTGACAGGCGCTTCAATAGGTTTCAACGTGGAAACGCGCTTTTTTCAGCAAGGACGGCCGCAGCGTCTCCCAATCCATGCCCCTGGCACGGCAGATGTCGCTGAAGGCCTCAAGCACGCCGGTTTCCATCCCTTTCAGTCCACATATATAGATGAAGCAGTTGTCATCGTTCAGCATCGTTGCCACCTTGTCGGCCCTGGCGCGAATCAGATCCTGCACGTACTGCTTGGGCTGATCGGGCGTGCGCGAAAAAGCGAAGTTGATGTCGATGAAATCCTTGGGCAGCTTCTGTAGCGGTCCCAGATAGGGCAGTTCTTCCCGCGTGCGGGCGCCGAAGAACAGCAACAGTTCGCCGCCCTCCTTCTGATCCATGCGGCGGCGGCGGCGCTCGGTCATGGCGCGCATCGGTGCAGAACCTGTGCCGGTGCAGATCATCATGATCGAGGCACCGGGATGGTTGGGCATCAGAAAACTGGTGCCATAAGGACCAGTGACCTGCACCTGGTCGCCCTTCTTGAGATCGCACACATAATTCGAGCAGACCCCGGTGGACGGATGACCATCGTGGTCTTCGGTCACGCGCTTCACGGTCAGTGCCAGGTTGTTGTAGCCGGGACGCTCACCTTCGCGCGGACTGGCCACGGAATACATACGCAGCAGATGCGGCTTGCCGTTGGCGTCGGTTCCCGGCGGGATGATGCCGATGGACTGGCCTTCCAGCACCGGAAAGGGCGTGGTGCCAAAATCGAGCACGACATGATGGATTTCGCTGGAAGTTCCCTCGGCTGTCAGCCGATAGTTGCCGCTCACCGTTGCTGTCACCGGATTGGCCGGGCCATACAGGTTGATGTAGGGGTGGGAAGCCGACCAGGGCGCCAGCGCCTGCCCGCCCTGGCCGGCAGTAGCCACGTCGGTGATGCGCTGAACCTCGGCAGGCGCTTCGGTCGTTGCGTTGCCAACTGCCACGGCCATGTTGTCGAATTCGGTAAAGTCGGGCAAGACATCCCAGCCCAGCTGGTTGTCCAGGCTGTAGGGCTGATCCTTGCGCACGTTGCGGATATTGTCGATAGCGCCGGTCGGACACGGCCCGATGCAGGCATTGCACCAGTTGCATACCTCGAACTTGACCACATAATTGCGCGCATCGTGGGTGATCGCATCGATCGGGCACATCTCCTCGCAGGTATTGCAGCGGATGCAGATTTCCGGATCGATGACGTGCTGCCGCGCCAATTCAGGCTGGACTGTGGGTGCGCTCATGTTCTTATCCTCGGATTCGTCTCTGGCCTGCGCCGGAAGAGGCCGTCCTCTTCCGGTTCCCGATGCCGATCAGTTGAAACGGACGTACTCGAAATCGACGGGCTTGTTGTTGATGCCACGGTTCGGCGCAGCAATCCAGTTGGCATACTTGCCGGGTTCGAGACAGCTGCCCATCAGTGAATGCACGAAGAGCCGGTCTTCCTCGCTGGGCAGCCAGTTCTTGTGCTGGTGAGTCCACTCGGCTTCGGACAGCAGGCGCCCGTCAGGGGCGACATGCACGTCGGCGAACATGCCGATCTTGCGGTGGAAACCCTTGTGCGGCAGGGTGAACTTGAAATTGACGCCGAGCTTCTCGGGCACACGGTTCCAGCGGCTGACGCCGGACTGGATGTCGGTCACCCAGTCGTCACGCAGGCGTTCGTTGAGTGCGGTCAGGGCGGGCACGTGGCGAGTGAGAATCCTGTCGCCGGCCACATCCATGACTTCATACTCGCTGTTGTCCAGCTTGTGGTCATCGGCCAGCTTGGTTTCTTCGAAGCGGCCCTTGAGTCCCGTGGTGTAGTAAGTCGCGGCGTTGGAAGAAATCTCCGCACCGTACAGATCGGAAGTAACGCTGAAGTGGAAATTCAGGTACTTCTGCAGGGTCGGCAGATCGATGACGCCGGCAGCGCGCAGCTTGGCCGCATCATCGGTCTTGAGCTCGTTCATGACTTCGCAGGTACGCTGGATGATGCGGCTGACGCCCTGCTCGCCGACGAAGAGGTGGTGGGCCTCTTCGGTGAGCATGAATTTGCAGGTGCGCGCCAGCGGATCGAAAGCGGATTCGGCGAGCGAAGCAAGTTGATACTTGCCGTCGCGGTCGGTGGCGAAGGTGAACATGAAGAAGGAGAGCCAGTCCGGCGTCTTCTCGTTGAAGGCGGTCAGGATGCGCGGATTATCCGCGTCGCCCGAACGACGCTCGAGCAGCGCCTCGCCTTCCTCACGGCCGTCGCGGCCGAAGTGGGCGTGCAGCAGATAGACCATGGCCCACAGGTGCCGGCCTTCTTCGACATTCACCTGGAACAGGTTGCGCAAGTCGTACAGGGAAGGCGCGGTCAGGCCCAGGTGGCGCTGCTGCTCGACCGAAGCCGGCTCGGTATCGCCCTGGGTGACGATGATGCGGCGCAGGGTGGAGCGATATTCGCCGGGCACTTCCTGCCAGACATCGTCGCCTTTGTGGTCGCCGAAAGTGATTTTCTTGTTTTCCTCGCCCGGGGTGAGGAAGATGCCCCAGCGGTAGTCCGGCATCTTGACGTAGTCGAAGTGCGCCCAGCCATTGGCTTCGACGCTGACTGCCGTGCGCAGGTAAACGTCGTAGTTGGTGGAGTTGTCCGGGCCCATTTCGCGCCACCAGTCCAGGTAGGATGGCTGCCATTGTTCCAGGGCACGCTGCAGGGTCTTGTTGCTGGAAAGTTCCACGTTGTTGGGAATCCGCTCGTCATAATTGATTGCCATGTTCTTATCTCCAAAATAATCGGTTTGAACAGCGTACTGCGCGATGCTTGTCTAACTTGCTTCCTACACCCGCTGCCACTCGAACTGCGGCTTCTTGCCGCTGCCGAAAAGCTTCAATGCGCCATTGGCGCCGACGGCGTTGGGCCGGATGAAAATCCAGTTCTGCCAGGCCGACAAGCGGCCGAAGATGCGGGTATTCATGGTCTCACCCGGACCAAAGCGCAGATTGGCTTCCAGACCGGTCAGGGCATCCGGCGACAGGGCCGTGCGTTCCTCGATGGCGAGACGGATCTCGTCGTCCCAGTCGAGGTCGTCGGGAGCCACCGTGATCAAGCCCAGGGCGACGGCATCCTGCGCCGAGAGCGACTTGCCGATGGCGGCCTTGACGGCCTGGATCGGCGCGGCTTCCTGATAGAAACGCGCTTCGATTCTGGACAAGCCGTTGACCATCGGCAGAAGGCCGAAATTCATTGCGGAGACGGCTACGCTGTTGCTGCCTTCGGCGGCATCGCGCATGTAGGAGCGATCTGCGGCCAGGGCGATCTCAAGCAGGGAGCCGGCGAAACAGGAACCGGGTTCAATGACGGCATAGAGACTGCGCGAGGTCACATCGAGCCGGGCGAAAGTGCGGCGCATGAAACCGAGCACTTCGCGCACGAACCAGTTGGACTGATTGGCAATGATGATGGCATCGGTGTCTAGGACATGCTGGGCGTCACCCTCGGTCTTGAGCTGCCAAAGGCCGAGGTCCTGTTCGTTGGTGCGCAGGTTGAGGATGGCGTCATCCAGCTCGCGCGTCATCTGCAGCGGCCACCAGTTGACGCCCGCCGCCAGGATCTCGGCTGCGCTCCTGGCGCTGACGGCCTTGGGTCCCCGCACCGTCAGGGTGGCGGCGCGGGCATTGCGGTCGATGGCGACATCGACGAATTCATAATGGTATCCGGCGGTATCGATGGTGCGTTTGAGCGGGGTCAGGGTGACTCCCTTGGCATCGGTCGGGCGGTCGCTTTGGGCGGCCAGTTCCTGGGCACGCTGGGCGACGCGCTCGCCGAATTGCTGCTGCTTGACCACTTCGTCCACCAGCCGCCACTCGACGGCACGCTGGCCGCGCACACCTTCCTGGATAGTGCAGAAAATGTCGGCGCGATCTCGGCGCACCTTGCGCTTGTCGGTCACGCGGGTGAGTCCGCCGGTGCCGGGCAGCACGCCCAGCAAAGGCACTTCCGGCAAGCTGACGGAGGAATTTCGGTCGTCGATGAGAAAAATTTCGTCGCAGGCCAGCGCCAGTTCGTAACCGCCACCGGCGGTCGCGCCATTGCAGGCGGCGAGGAACTTGAGACCGGAGTACTTGCTGGAATCCTCGATACCGTTTCTGGTTTCATTGGTGAATTTGCAGAAATTCACTTTCCAGGCATGGGAAGAGACACCCAGCATGTAGATGTTGGCGCCGGAACAGAAGATTTTCTGCTTGCCGCTGGTGAACACCACGCTGCGAACTTCGGGATGCTCGAAGCGAATGCGCTGCAATACGTCGTGCAGTTCGATGTCGACGCCAAGGTCATAGGAATTCAGCTTGAGCTTGTAGCCTGGGCGGATGCCACCGTCTTCATTGATATCCAGGGTCAGGGTGGCCACGGCGCCGTTGTAGCCGACTTTCCAGTGCTTGTAGGCAGTCGGATCGACCTGGTAGTCAACTCTTTCCTGGGCTCTCTCCTGAGCCTGAGCTTCCGCATTCATGGTTGCATTCACTTGTTGCCTCCTCTTGGGGTAATGTCAAACACGCACTAACTGCCGGAGCCGGTCAAAGGCTTCGTCTTCCGATATGTCCGAGGTCTCGATGGACTTGTCCGCTTTCGCATAAAGCGCCTCGCGGGCGTCGAGGATGCGATGCAGGTCGGCCATCGCCTCATCGTTGCCAGCCATCGGGCGCAGGTCACCCTGGGCGATAACGCGGGCCATGTGGTCTTCGGGACGCGCCTTCAGCCACACCGTGAAACAATTGGTCAGCAACTGGTCGTAAGTGTCTCCCTGGGAAACGATGCCACCACCAATCGAGAGCACCGCGCGCTCATACTGATCGAGCACGCGTTCCAGCGTGCGCTTCTCCAGACGGCGGTAGCCCGACTGACCGTAAAGGGAAAATATTTCGCTCACCGGCATGCCGGTCACTTTTTCGATTTCAGACACCAACTCGACAAAGGGCACGCCCATTTCTTTCGCCAGGCGCTTGCCCAGCGTGGATTTGCCGGCGCCGCGCAGACCGATGAGCGCAATCCGATTGCGGCGTACGGTCTCTTCATGGCCAAAATCGCGCATCAGGCGAAACACCACCTCCTCGAGGCGCTGCTGCGGCATGCGCTCGAGGAAACGCCGAATCAGGCGGCGTTCAACGCTATCCTCGGCATCGGTAGACATCAACTCGATCAGCGACACATTCAGTGTCGTGGCGATACGGCGCAGCAGGGTAATGGAAACGTTGGACTCACCGACTTCCAGATGCGCCAGGTGACGCTCGGAGACGTTGGAATCCCGTGCCAGCAATTTGCGCGTCATGCCAAGTCGCTCGCGCAGCTCGCGCACCCGGTGCCCCAGGGACAAAAGGAATCCCGCCTCATCTGGAAACGCACTCTCGGGTGAGAGTTTTTCAGTTGCTTCCTGGCTCGTCGCTTGCTGGGTCATAAACGCCTTGATCTGCAGAATAGTGCATTAGTTCTGCAGAATAATAAGATGAAAAATCCAGGAGGTCAAGCAGTAAAGTGCATATTTTACGAATCACCAAAGGACGAACACCTGCGGATCATCGTTGAATTGTCAGCGATAACTACCTATTTCCAATAATTACAGTATGTTAAAAAACACCATCCAATAGAACTAAAGTGCTTGACAAAAAATAGCCGCGGAGTATT
>JBAYVV010000033.1:0-30344 GCA_041674465.1 Sterolibacterium sp. | reverse complement strand
GGCAAAGGGCGCGAAAGGTTTCGGCACATTGACCCTGGCCCATCCTTGCGCGGCGAGAGACGGCAAGTTGGCACTGCGCTTATCGTCCGGATTGAAGGCCTGGGCCGCGATCGCATTGTCGCTGTCGCCGAGGCAGGCGTCGGTGAATCCCATGCGCTGCGCCAGCAGGCGAAAAATCTCGCTGTTCGGCTTGGCTTCCCCGAGCGGAGCGATGGCGGGTTGGTTGGCGAGCATGTAGAGATGGCCGTAGGAGCGATGCACATCGACATGCTCCAACTGGGTCGTGGCCGGCAGCAGGATGTCGGCATAGTCCGCAGTGTCCGTCTGGAATTGCTCCAGTACCACACAGAACAGGTCTTCACGGCTGAAGCCCTGGCGCACCTTGGTGCCATCGGGGGCGATGGCCAGCGGATTGGAGTTATATACGCAGATCGCACGCAGCGGCGGATCGGTGGCATCCAGCAAGGCATCGCCGATGGTGGCCATGTTGATGCTGCGCCGGGGCAGTGTGCCGGGATAGAGGTCGGGCCGCTCCAGCGCCTGGCCATTCACCGGAAAGTTGCCTGAACTCGAGAGCAGGATGCCGCCGGCCGGTTCGCGCCAGGCGCCGATCAGTGCCGGCAGGCAGGCGATCGCACGCACTGCATTGCCACCCCCGGCACAGCGCTGCAGACCGTAATTGATGCGGATCGCGGCGGGGCGGGTGCGGCCGTAGTCGCGCGCCAGAGCCAGGATGTCGCTTGCGGCGAGGCCGGTCTCCGTGGCGGCGCGTTCCGGCGCCCATTCTGCTGCGCGTTGCGCCAGCGCGTCGAAGCCCAAGGTGTATTTCTCGATGTAGTCGCGGTCGATGAGGTTTTCCGCGATCAGCACATGCATCATGGCCAGCGCCAGCGCGCCGTCGGTGCCGGGTAGCGGCGCCAGATGCTGGTGGCATTTCTGCGCAGTTTCCGTGCGCAAAGGGTCGATGCACACCAGACGCGCGCCGCGCCGCTTGGCTTCCTGGAGGCCGCGCCAGAGGTGCAGGTTGGAGAGCACCGGATTGGCGCCCCAGATCAGGATCAGCCGGGCATTGGCAAACTCCTCCATGTCCATGCCGATCGAGGCACCGATGGTGGCCGCATAGCCAACGGTGCCGGCAGTGGAACAGATGGTTCGCTCCAGGAACGAAGCACCCATGCGATGAAACAGGCGCCGGTCCATCGAACCACCTTGCACATAGCCCATGGTACCGGCATAGCTGTAAGGCAGGATGGCGCGCGGGTCGTCGGCGCAGATGGCGCTGAAGCGCTGCGCGACGGTGTCCAGCGCTTCGTCCCAGGAGATGCGCTCAAATTGCCCGGCACCTTTTCGGCCGACCCGCTTCATCGGATGGAGCAGGCGATCGGGCGCGTACACCCGGTCCGTGTAATGCGCCACCTTGGTGCACAGCGTGCCGGCCGTGGTGGGATGATCCGGGTCGCCACGCACCTGGACGGCGCGCCCGGTGTCATCCACGGTTACCAGCAGGGCGCAGGTGTCCGGGCAATCATGGGGGCAGGCGGCATGGATGATTTTTGACATGGGACTTATTTCACCTCCGGCTTCAGGCCGCGGCTTTCCAGCAATGCATCGATCCTTGGTTCACGACCGCGGAAAGTCCGATACAGCGTCATCGCATCCGCACTGCCGCCGCGCGCCAGCAACTGCTGACGGAACCAGTCGCCGTTCTTGCGCGACAGGCCGGCATTTTCCTTGAACCACTCGACGCCGTCGGCCACCATGACCTCGCTCCAGATGTAGGCATAGTAGCCCGCCGAGTAGCCGCCGCCGAAGATGTGGGAAAAATAGCTGCTGCGGTAGCGTGGTGGTACGGGCGGAAAATCGACGCCCGCTTTTTTCAGCGCAGCGGTTTCGAAGCTCACGACGTCGGCTGGAATCTGCTCCGGTGCAAGCTGATGCCAGTGCTGGTCGAGCAGTGCCGCGGCCAGGTATTCGGTGGTGTGAAAACCCTGGTTGAATTTCTTGGTGGCGATGACCTTGTCGATCAGGGCCGACGGCATGGCTGCACCGGTCTGGTAGTGTTTGGCGTAGTGCTTCAGCACCTCCGGCCAGATGGCCCACATTTCGTTGATCTGCGAGGGCAGCTCGACGAAGTCGCGAGGCACATGGGTGCCGGAAAAACGCGGATAGCGCACGTTGGAAAACATGCCGTGCAGGGCGTGGCCGAATTCATGGAACAGCGTGGTGACCTCATCGAAGGTCAGCAGTGTCGGCTCACCCGCCGGCGGTTTGGGAATGTTGAGGTGATTGCCGATCACCGGCAGGGTGCCAAAGAGTCCGGACTGGTCGACGTAGCTGCTCATCCATGCCCCGCCGCGCTTGTTGCCGCGGGCATACAGGTCGGTGAGAAATAGCGCCAGGGGTTTGCCATCGGCATCGAAGACTTCATAGACCCGGACGTCCGGGTGATAGGTGGGCAGGTCGTGGCGCTGGCGCAGGCTGATGCCGTACAACTGGCTCGCCGCGAAGAACACGCCGTTTTGCAGCACGCTGTCGAGTTCCAGGTAAGGACGCAGTTGCGTCTCGTCCATGGCATATCTGGCTTTGCGCACCTTCTCCGAATAAAAGTCCCAGTCGTATGCCGCCAGCTGGAATCCGCCGCGTTCGGCATCCACAATTTCCTGCATGGCCGCCGTTTCCCTGCGCGCATTGGCCAATGCGGGGGGGGCGAGCTGGGCGAGCAACCGGTTGACCGCCGTGGTGGTTTGCGCGGTTTCATCTTCGAGCTGGTAGGCCGCATGGTTCGGGTAGCCCAGCAGACGGGCGCGCTCGGCACGCAAGCGGGCAAGCTTGAGCACGGTTTCCCGGTTGTCGAATTCGCCGCCGTGGCTGCCGCGTCCGAGCGAGGCGGCATGCAGCCGCTGGCGCAGCTTGCGATTGCTCAGAATGGCCTGTGTCGGCTGGCCGCTGGTGTTCATGAGTTCGATGACGAACTTACCGGGCAGGCCGCGCGCCTGGGCAGTGGCTGCGGCACCGGTGATGGCGCTGTCTTCCAGCCCGGCGAGTTCATCGCGGCTGTCCACCACCAGTGCATCGGCACGTGTTTCCTTGAGCAGATTCTGGTTGAAGCGGGTCTTGAGCCGGGCCAGCTCGGCGTTGAGGTCCTTGAGCTTCAGCTTGTCGCTGTCGGAAAGCTGTGCACCGGCACGCTTGAAGTCGGTCTGGTAGCGTTCCAGCAAATGCAGGGATTCCGGATCGAGCGCCAGTTGCTGGCGCCGCTGGTACAAGGTATTGACGCGCTCAAACAGTCGGGCATTGAGCATGATGGCGTCGCGATGCGCGGACAGCCTGGGCGCAAGGTCGCGCTCGATGGCGTCCATGGCATCGTTGGTATTGGCGCCGGTCAGGTTGAAGAACACCTTCGATGCCCGCTGCAGCAACTGTCCGCTGCGCTCCATGGCGACAATGGTGTTGTCGAAACTCGCCGGCTCCGGGTTGTCGGCGATCGCCGCGATTTCCGCCAGTTGTTCGCGCATCCCGGTGGCAAAGGCAGGTGCGTAATCGGTATCCCTGATCCGGTCGAAGGGCGGCAGCTGGTAAGGCAACTGGCTGACTGCAAAGAATGGATTGTCGCTGGTCAAAGCGACAGGGTCTGCGGCCGAGCAGGGGCTGCTCGCAAGCGTAAGTGAAGTGACAAGCATCGCGAATTGTTTTCCTATCATTGAGGAGCCTTGATGAGTTCAACCAGGCAAGCCCGGATGCCGGCCGGAATTGTGGTGGGCTTTTCCGTCGTGCGATTGACGAAAACATGCACGAAGTGTCCGGTTGCTGCCGCTTTGACTTCTCCCTGACGGAACAGGCCGATCTCGTAGCGCACCGAGGAGTTGCCGAGGTGCCCGACGCGCAGGCCGGCATCGATGGTTTCGGGAAAGCTCAGCGCACGGTGAAAGCGGCAGGTGGATTCGATGGCGTAGCCGACGACGTTGCCGGCATGGATGTCGAGGCCGCCGGCACGGATCAGGTATTCGTTGATGACCGTGTCGAAATAGGAGTAATAGACAACGTTATTGACATGGCCATAGATGTCGTTGTCCATCCAGCGGGTGGGTATGGCGAGATAGTGGGCGTAATCGCCACGTCTCTCGGTGCGGGGTTGTTGCTGAGTCATGGTGCGCTGCCTTCAAGAGGAGCGCGCCATGATATCAGATCGATTGTGACCTTCTGACGGCTTATTCCTGGCTCAAATACACGGTGCGCAGGAAGCTCTCGACATCGACTGCCGGGCTTGTCTGCGGCACCGGCTCGCGCACCGCTTCCTGCAAGCCGAGCTGCAACAGCGGCTGAGGCAGCCATTGCGCATTCAGCACTTCTTCTTCAAAAGCGCCGAATTCCCCGGCGATATATTTGTTTCCATCCATGTCCATGACGATCACCATTGCCTTGCCTCCGTGAGTGTTGGAGTGCACAGTCCTTAATCAGCATAACGGACGTGTCGCGCAAAAGTTGAACCGTTCCGGATTATTTGTGATTAGTGTCACTTATTTGTGTTGCTTCCTTGCCACGGAGCGACCCGGAGCAGCAGCAACATTCCCGGTACAGCCAGCGCGGCGCAGAGCAGGAAGAAGACGAACCAGCCAAGTTGCTCGACCAGCCAGCCGGCGGCGGCGTTGATGAAGCTGCGCGGCACGGCGGCCAGGCTGGTGAACAGCGCGAACTGGGTTGCGGTGTAGAGGGGATGTGTGGTGCGGGCAATATAGGCAACGAAAGCCGCCGTCCCCAGACCGACACCCAGCGCTTCCAGTCCGATTACCGCGGCGAGAGCGATCAATTGCTCGGCCGAGATGCTCGCTTGCGGTCCGAGCCAGGCCAGCCATGCGAAGCCGAAGATCGACACGAGTTGTACGACGCCGAACAGCCAGAGCGCCCGATTGATACCCAGCCTCACCATCCACAAACCGCCGGCCAGGCCGCCGATCACCGCCGGCCACAGCCCGGCATGTTTTGCGACCAGGCCGATATGGGTTTTGCTGTAGCCCATGCTCAGATAGAACGGTGTCGCCAGCGCCGTGCACAGGCTGTCGCCGAGTTTGTAGAAAAAAATGAAGCCGAGGACCAGCAAGGCTTCGCGTACGCCAGCGCGGCCGATGAATTCGCGGAAAGGCTCGACCACCGCTTCGCGCAGCGTCTTCGGCTTGCCGGCAGCCAGCTTGGGCTCGCTGACCAGCAAGGCCATGGCCATGCCGGGCAGCATGAACAGAGCGGTGATCAGGAAAACCTGCGACCAGGGCAGGTGGTCGGCGAGGATCAGCGACAGCGAACCAGGCACCAGGCCGGCAATGCGATAGGCATTGACATGCACCGAGTTGCCCAGGCCGAGTTCCGCATCGCTGAGGATCTCGCGGCGGAAGGCATCAATGGCGATGTCCTGGGTGGACGAGAGCAGGGTGAGGAGGATGGCGAGCAGGATGATCTGGGTCAGGTCGAGGCGCGGCGAGAGCATGCCGAGGCCGGCGATGGTGAACAGCAAGCCGGCCTGTGTCAGCAGCATCCAGCCGCGGCGCCGGCCGAAGCCGGGCAGGGCGTAGCGATCAAGCAGCGGCGACCAGAGGAACTTCCAGGTGTAGGGCAACTGGATCAGTGTCAATGCGCCGATTTCGCGCAGGCTGATGCCTTCGGTAAACAGCCAGGCCGGCACCAGGTTGAGCAGCAGGTAGAGCGGCAGACCGGAGGAAAAGCCGGTGAAGACGCAGATCAGCATGCGCCGCGTCAGCAGCGCGCGCAGCCAGTCAGGCGATTTCATACCAATTCCGGTTATTCTGCCGAGCGATCACTTCAGCCAGTTTTCCAGCCGCAAACCTGGATACCTTGAAAAATCCTTCTCGTTGTTGGTCACAATAGTCGCATTGAGAGACACCGCATGGGCAGCAATCAGTTTGTCCAGCGCATCTTTTTTGCTGTCTCGAGTGGCTAATCGGATCGGGCCGTAAGCAACACCAGCGGCGCCATCGAAAGGCACGACGGGAATATCCTCAATCAGGTTTGCCAGATGCTTGCGCTCCCGCTTCGGATTGGGCGATGCCGCCACGCCGTATTCCAGTTCTGCAAACGTGATTGCAGACATCACCACGTCACCCACATAGCATTGGGCAAAACGTCGCGCGACCGACTCCGGCTGATTCTTCATCAGGTAGATGCACATGTTGGTATCCAGCATGTAGCGCGGCATTACAGGGAATCCCTTTTGACCTGCTCCTGGTCGCCCCGGCCTTCGGCCATGAAGCCGGGAGTGAACTTGGCAAACTTGGCCAGCACGCCGGACAAAGGGCGGCGTGTCGGCCTGATTCTGATTTCGTCACCTTCTCGCTCTATCTCAAGATCGATATCCGTGCGTTCATAAGCCAAGTCGGCAGGAATGCGGACGGCCTGCGAGTTGCCATTCTTGAAAGCCCGGGTAGTATGCATTGCCAACTCCATGGATGTACTATGGATGTACTATAGCTCGATCCGGGCTAAAAGCAAATACATGGATGTACTTTGGGGTGTCTTGGCCGTCCGTCAATGCCGGATGCCGTGACACTCTAAATGAAACGTTTCGTGTTTCGTGTGTTGCCGCACAGATCGGCCACAAGTTTTGGTCCAAGCTATAAACATTGGTTAGCCGATACCTGCTAGCCGAGAGTATGTCGTTTTCTTCGAAAGGGCAATTGTGAATAGATCAAATATCATTGGCGCGGTCGTCGGTGCCGGAGCGGTCTTGTCGATTGGTGCAATCGCGGGCTATCAGACGTTCAAAGAACCTGCTTATGCAGAGGTGGTGCATGTTAGCCCTGTGCATAAGAATGTGATGACTTCGGAAAACGTTTGCAATGAGGTTAGCGTAGTTCATAAAGCACCGGTTCAGGACGAAAATCGTATTGCCGGTACAGTCATGGGCGGCGTGCTGGGCGGTTTGCTGGGCAATCAAGTCGGCAAAGGTGTTGGAAATAACTTGGCAACAGTGGCAGGCGCAGCCGGAGGTGCGTACGCTGGCAACAGGGTCCAAAAAGGCATGCAAGACAAGGACACCTCCACCAGCACCGAACAGCGCTGTCACATTGTCAAAAAGTCCCACGATACGATCGTCGGGTACAACGTTCGTTACAGGCTCGATGGACGCGAAGATACAGTTCGGATGGAGCAACCACCGAGTGATAACCGTATTCCGGTAGAGCATGGAAAACTTGTTCTCAACACAGCCACAGCGGATGGCCAAGGCCGATAGAAGGAGAAGGTCCGGATGATCGAACCTCTGCCACGTCGTGCGTCGGACAGGCGGCAGTCTCCGGGGTTGCGGACAACTCAAGCGGACTTGTGCGCTACTTGTGCGCTTACATAACGTAACAAAGGAAACGTCAACAGTCCAGTTTTTGATACGTTATTGAAGAAACAACCACAGGAGACACAGCATGAAAAACTTTCTGATCGCGGCGATGGTTGCTACTACTGCCGGCCTTGCCGTTCCGGCACTCGCTGGCGACCTGGGCGTTTCCCTGAGCTATGGTGAACCAGGTTTTTACGGACGCCTTGATATCGGCGACTATCCCCAGCCACAAGTGATCTACCGGCGGCCAGTGACAATCGAGCGGGTATCAATCGACCGCCCGCCGGTTTACCTGCACGTTCCCCCTGGACACGCCAAGAACTGGCGCAGGCACTGCGGCAAATACGGCGCATGCGGCGAGCGAGTCTATTTTGTGCAGGACAACTGGTACAACCGCGAGTACGTTCCGCGTTATCGTGAACGTCATCAGGATCGCCGGGATGACCGCCATGAAGAGCGCAGGGATAATAATCGCGGGGACCAGAGGAACGACCACCGCGGCGACAGTCAAGGTCATGGCCGAAATCGCTAGGCTAAAGCTGGCTGACGTAAATACCTGGGGTTTTGCTGAAAGCAACGTAACACCATTAACAACGGTTGATGTTGAATTGGAACTCAAGCGTCAGCCCCGGGTGATGCGATAGACGGCGAGACTGCCGAGAAAATTGTGCTCCTCGGTGACGAGTTGCCCCTGCTCGTCAAGCACCTGCCGCTCACGCACCAGAATGTTCATGTCGGCGCACAGCGCCTCGAAATCCAGCATGGTGAAGAAGCGCACGTTGGGTGTGTCGAACCATTGATGGGGCAGATCCTCGGATACCGGCATGCGGCCGGCCAGCACCGCAGCGCGATTTTTCCAGTAGCCGAAGTTGGGGAAGGACACCACTGCTTCGCGCCCAACGCGCAGCATGGCGTCGAGAATGCCCTGGGTGTGGCGGATGGTCTGCAGCGTGCGCGAAAGCACCACATGATCGAAAGCGCCATCCACGAAGCCGGCCAGTCCCGCGTCGAGGTTGCTCTGGATTACGTCGATGCCATTGGCAATGGCGGCGAGGACGTTGGCATCGTCGATATCGACACCGTAGCCGCGCACGCCGCGTGTCTCGATCAACAGCTTGAGCAGGGCACCGTCACCGCAGCCGAGGTCCAGCACACGCTCGCCGGGCTGCACCCAGCCGGCGATGACTTCGAAATCGGGACGGTCAAGCTGCCAGTTCATAGCTTGATCCTTTCCAGATAGGCACTGAGGATGGCGTGGTAATGCGGAATCGCCAGCAGGAATGAATCGTGGCCGTAGTTGCTGGTGATTTCGGCATAGCTCACATTCTGGTCGTTCTTCAACAGCGCATTGACGATCTCGCGCGAGCGCGAAGGTGCGAAGCGCCAGTCGGTGGTGAAGGAGACCACCAGAAACCCGGCTTGCGCAGGCTTCAGCGCCGCGGCCAGATCGTCGCCATGCGCCTGTGCCGGATCGAAGTAGTCGAGCGCCTTGGTCATCAGCAGATAAGTATTGGCATCGAAGAAGCCGGCGAATTTGTCGCCCTGCGCCCGCAGATAGGACTCGATCTCGAACTCGACCTCGTAGCCGAAGTTGTAGTCGCCGCTGTCGTTGCGCATGACGCGACCGAATTTCTCGCCCATCTGGTCGTCCGAAAGATAGGTGATGTGGCCTAGCATGCGCGCCAGCCGCAGGCCGCGACGCGGCGCCGTCTGGTGCTGATAGAAGTGGCCGCCGTGGAAATCCGGGTCGGTGAGGATGGCCTGGCGGGCGACGTCATTGAAGGCGATATTCTGTGCCGTCAGCTTGGGCGCTGCCGCAATCACCAGGGCATGACGGACGCGTTGCGGGAGGTCGATGGTCCATTGCAGGGCCTGCATGCCGCCCAGGCTGCCGCCGATGACCACGGCCCAGCTGTCGATGCCGAGATGGTCGGCGAGTCGTGCTTGCGCCTTGACCCAGTCCTGCACCGTGACCATGGGGAAATTGGCGCCCCAAAGCTGGCCGCTGACGGGGTTGAGCGAGCATGGACCGCTTGAGCCATGACAGCCGCCCAGGTTATTCACCCCGACGATAAAGAAGCGATCGGTATCGAGCGGCCGTCCCGGGCCGACGATGCTGTCCCACCAGCCCAGGCTTTTCGGCTGACCTTCATACAGACCGGCGACATGGTGGTGGCCCGACAGCGCATGGCAGACCAGGATGGCGTTGGATTTGGCGGCATTCAGCGTGCCGTAGGTTTCATAAACCAGGTCGAAGGCCGGCACGACGGCGCCGCTGCGCAATTCGAGCGGTGCGTCGAAATGGGCGCGCTGCGCTTCGACGATGCCTACGCTACCAGTTTTTTGAATCTCCGTACTCACACCCTTACCCAAAAAAATAACCCGATCAGCTTGCGCGGATCGGGTGCATTTCCCAACCTCGCTTTAGCCGTATTTATCAAGCGCCCGCAAGCTGAGTCAAGTCGGCGCCACAGCCGGGAAGCTACCGTGCCGTTTGCCAAAAGTCAATTCAATCCTCTTGCGGTAGAATGAATCGGCACATCCGGGCTGACGCCGTGACCAGCATCCAATCTGACTATGCCCACACCCGCAATCCGTTTTCAAAACGTCGCCAAACGCTATGGAACCGCTCAGGTTCTGAGCAACGTCGATCTCGAGGTCGGTAAGGGCGAGTTCTTTGGGCTGGTCGGCATGAACGGCGCCGGCAAAACCACGATGGTGAAATGTCTGCTGGATTTTTGCGCTCTGGATGGCGGCAACATCGAAATTTTTGGAATCAGCCAGCGTCTCACCCAGGCCCGCAAGCCGCTGGTGTTTTTGCCGGAGCGCCTGGTTCCTCCGTATTACCTGACCGGCCAGGATTTTCTGAAATACCTGCTCAAGTTGCAGTCTTTGCCCTATCGACCTGATGAGGTAAGCAGCATGCTCGCGGCGCTTGATCTGGACGCGGTGGCATTGACCCGCCCGGTGCGCTCCTATTCCAAGGGCATGACGCAAAAGCTCGGTCTTGCCGCCTGTTTCCTCGCTGACAAGGAACTCCTGATTTTCGATGAACCCATGAGCGGTCTCGACCCGAAAGCCCGGGCCCTGCTCAAGTCGCGCCTGCTGTCCTTGCGTGCGGCGGGACGCACCCTGTTCGTGATCTCCCATGCCCTGGCGGATGTGGAGGAAATCTGCGACCGCATGGCGATTCTGCACCGGGGCACAATCCGCTTTGTTGGCTCACCTGCCGAGTGCTGCCGGCAATTTGGCGCCGACACCCTCGAACAGGCCTATCTGAAATGCATCAGCTGAACATGGTCAGGCAAGCACGCACCATTGCCTTCTATACGCTGCTCGAAGCCCTGCGCAACCGGCTGATGTGGCTGGTTTTGCTGGTGGCGCTGATCGGGGTAGGGCTGAGCGGATTCCTGCAGGAGATCGCGCTGACCGAAAGCAGCCAGATTCAGCTTGCCATGCTGGCAGCCTTCCTGCGCTTTTCAGCCGTCTTTCTGCTTGCCACCTTTGTCGTGACCAGCATGGTGCGGGAATTCAACGACAAGGGACTGGAACTGGTTCTGGCACTGGAGTTACCGCGTGCCGGCTATTTGCTCGGCAAGCTGGCCGGCTTTGCCGCGCTCGCCCTGGTGCCGGCGCTGCTCTTCGGCTTGCTCACGCTGTTGCTGGCGCCAGCCGAGCAGGCCGCCTGGTGGACCCTCTCCCTGATCTGTGAACTCTGGATCATCGCCGCGTTCAGCCTGCTCTGCGTGCTGACCTTCAACCAGGTGATGGCAGCACTCAGCGCCAGCATGGCGTTTTATTTGCTGGCGCGCTCCGTGACGGCATTCCAGTTGATCGGTCAGGGTTCGTTGACCGACAAATCGTTATCCCAGCATGTCATCACTTTCGTGATCGATATGATCGGGGCGCTGCTGCCTCACCTTGACGAATTCACTCGCACCGATTGGCTGGTCTATCACAGCGGCAATCTGACCGCGCTGTTGCCCTTGCTGGCGCAAACCGCGATTTATCTTGCCCTGCTGGCAGGTGCCGCATTGTTCGATCTCTACCGCAAGAACCTTTAGCCACAATGCGCGAACGACCGCTGGCCAATGTTCCCAAGGCTGCCATGCTGCTGCTGGCATTGGGTCTGGGTTTGCAGATTGCCTGGTCTGCCAGCCGGCCAGCGCGCCTGGCGATTGCCGAGGACTTGCCGCCCACGCCCTCGCTTGCCGCAGCCAGAATCGCCAGCTTCGGCGAGCCGATCGCGCTGGCGAAGGGGCTCATGCTCTATCTGCAGGCCTTCGACAGCCAGCCCGGTGTGACCATCCCCTTCTCCCAACTGGACTATGATCGGGTGGAAGGCTGGCTCGAACGGATTTTGCAGCTCGATCCGCCCGGGCAGTACCCGCTCTTCTCCGCCAGCCTCTTCTATGCCCAGGGTGTCGATGAAAGCCGGCAGCGGCGCATGTTCGAATTCATCTACCGCAAGTTCCTTGACGACCCCAACCGCCGCTGGCCCTGGCTGGCCCACGTGGTTATTGCAGCGAAGCACCAGCTCAAGGATTTGCCGCTGGCGCGCAAATACGCCCAGGCCATCCGCGTCCATGCCGTCGCGAGCGAGGTTCCTTACTGGGCACGGGAAATGGAAATTTTCATCCTGCAGGACATGAATGAAATCGACAGCGCCAAGGTGCTGATCAGCGGTCTGCTCGACAGCGGCCGCATCACGGACGAGCGTGAAATTCAGTTTCTTGAGAAGCGCTTCAAGGAGCTTGAAGCGAAAACACGGACGAAGTAGAGGCTTGGCCTGCGTCAGTCTTCCAGCAGGGCAAGTTGCTCGCGCACTCGCGCTGTGTCGTCATGCTTCAGCAGGCGCACGACCTTGGGTTGCAGACGGGAGACGTCGCTGCGCATGATCTGCTGCTTCACCTCCAGGAGTTGCGCCGGGTGCATCGAAAACTGCTGCAGTCCCATGCCCAGCAACAGCCGCGTCATATTGGCATCACCGGCCATTTCGCCGCAGACCGTGACCGGCACGCCGGCACGCGCACCGCGCTCAATGGTTTGCGCCACCAGGCGCAGCACCGCAGGATGCAGCGGGTCGTAGAGGTGTGCCACCGATTCATCGGTGCGGTCGATCGCCAAAGTGTATTGGATCAGATCGTTGGTGCCGATCGAAAGGAAGTCCAGGTGCTTGAGGAACGGCCCGAGTGCCAGGGCTGCCGCGGGGATCTCGATCATGCCGCCGACCTCGATGCCCTCGTCGAACTTTCCTTTGCTGGCGCGCAATTGCTCTTTGGCGCGGTCGATCATCACCAGCGACTGCTCGATTTCGTGGGCATGCGCCAGCATCGGGATCAGCAACTTGATCTTGCCGTAGTGCGAGGCTCGCAGGATGGCGCGCAACTGCGCCAGAAAGAGTTGCGGTTCGGCCAGGCAATAGCGGATCGCGCGCAGGCCCAGCGCCGGATTGGGGCCGACCCGATCCTGGCCGCGCATGGCGCGTGTCTGTTTGTCGGCGCCGGTGTCGAGGGTGCGGATGGTCACCGGCTTGCCGGGCAACGCCTTGACCACCGAGCGGTAAGTCTCGAATTGCTCGTCCTCACCGGGCAGCTGCGAACGGTTCATGAAAAGAAACTCGGTGCGGAACAGGCCGATGCCGGCGGCATCGACCTCCTTGACCTTTTCAATATCCTGCGGCAGTTCAATGTTGGCAAGCAGCTCGATGGTCTGGTGATCCAGCGTCGCGGCACGTGATGTCCTGAGGCGCTTGAGCTTGCTGCGCTCGAGCTCCATTTCGCTCTTGCGCAAACGGTATTCTTCCAGCACCCGCGCATCCGGATCGACAATCAGCACGCCGCGGGTGCCGTCGATGATCAAGAGATCGTTGTCGCGCAGCAGCGGCCGTGCGTGGTGCAGGCCGACCACCGCAGGAATCGCCAGACTGCGCGCGACAATTGCTGTGTGTGAGGTGGCGCCACCAAGGTCGGTGGCAAAGCCGCCGATTTTCAGGCTCTTGAACTGGATCGTGTCGGCCGGCGAAAGATCATGCGCGACGATGATCAGCTCATCGTCCGCCTGGCCCTTGCGGCGGGTGATTTTGCGCGATTTGCCGAGCAGCACCTTGAGGACGCGTTCGACCACCTGGACGATGTCCTGCTTGCGCTCGCGCAGGTAGGCATCTTCCATCTCGTCGAACTGCGCGACCAGCAGTTCCATCTGCTGTACCAGCGCCCACTCCGCGTTGCAGCGCCGGGTCCGGATCATTTCACGGGGCGCTTCTGTCAGCAGCGGGTCAGCAAGGAACATCGATTGCAGGTCGACGAAGGCGGACAGTTCCGCGGCCGCACCAGGCGATGCCTCAGCTTCGCCTTTGAGCAAGACCAGTTCATTGCGCACCGTGGTGAGTGCCATGTCAAAACGGATCAGCTCGGCTTCGACTTCCCGCTCACGCAACTGGTATTGCGCCACCTCCAGCCGGGCGTGGGAAACCAGTTGCGCATGGCCGATGGCGATGCCTGGCGCCACTGCGAAACCGTGCAGGGCGAAGCTCACTCGTTTTCCCCGAACTTGTTGCCGATCAGCGACAAAATCGCCTGCATGGCTTCTTCGGCGCGTTCTCCTTCGGTTTCGAGCGTTACCTTGGCGCCCTTGCCGGCCGCCAGCATCATCACGCCCATGATGCTCTTGGCATTGATGCGGCGCTTGTTACGCTCCATCCATACTTCGCAGGGAAAGCTGCTGGCCAGCTGGGTGAGCTTGGCCGAGGCACGCGCGTGCAACCCGAGCTTGTTGACGATTTCAGCTTCGATCTTCGGCATGATTTGGGATAAGGTCTAATGCTTGAGCATGTTCAGGACGCCGTCCCGGCCGCCGCTGACGGTTTTGGCGAGCAAGGTCTTCATGTCCTTCTCGCGGTAATTGAGGGCGCGCAGCAGCATGGGCAGATTGACTCCGGCCAGGCCTTCGACACGATTCGGCTGGAGCAGTTTCAGGGCGATATTGGCGGGCGTCGCGCCGAAGACGTCGGTCATGATCAGGACACCCTTTCCGGTATCCACGAGTTTCAGCATCTCGCGCGCCAGCGGCAGGGCGTCCAGCGGGTCGTCCTGGGCCGCCACGCCGAGTTGCAGAATCTGCTGAGGGCGATGATTGAGGACGTGGCAGGCGCACTGGATGAGTGACTCGCCAAGACTACTGTGGGTGATGAGAAACAATCCGATCATGGCAGCGACAGAGCGATTAGATGGGTTGAATTGTACCCTTGCCAGCTGACGCGCACTCCCGCTCGAGCGCATCGATGAACAGCGCAGCGACATTGCAGCCGCTTTGCTGCGTGATTTCGACGAAGCAGGTGGGACTGGTGACATTGATTTCGGTGAGACAGTCGCCGATCACGTCGAGGCCGACCAGCAACAGACCGCGTGTCACCAGGATAGGCCCGAGAAATTCGGCGATTTCACGATCGCGCGGTGCGAGCGGTTGCGCCACGCCGGTGCCGCCTGCCGCGAGGTTGCCGCGACTTTCGCCGGGCCGCGGGATGCGTGCCAGGCAATAGGGGACGGGCTGGCCGGCAATCAGCAGGATGCGCTTGTCGCCTTGTGCGATCTGCGGCAGATAGCGCTGCGCCATGATGGTTTGCTGGCCGTGCGCGGTCAGCGTTTCGATGATGACGTTGCGATTCGGATCGTCGCCCCGCACCCGGAATATGGAGCTGCCGCCCATGCCGTCGAGCGGCTTCAGGATGACGTCGCCAAGCTCGTCGATGAATGCGTTGAGGTCGGCAGCATCGCGTGCCACCAGAGTGGTCGGCGTGAATTGCGGAAATTCGGTGATGGCAAGTTTTTCGTTGTGGTCGCGGATCGCCCGCGGCCGGTTGAAAATCCGGGCACCTTCGGCTTCCGCACGTTCCAGCAGCCAGGTGGCGGCGACATACTCGAAATCAAAAGGCGGATCCTGGCGCATCAGCACGGCGTCGAAAGCACGCAGCGGCTGTTGCGCGCATTCCAGCGGAGTGCACCAGGGACTGTGATCAACGGGTTGCGGGTGTAGCTGCAGGCGCGTGGCAGCAGCACTGACCGAGCCGTTACGCCAGGTCAACGCTTCGCGCATGATCGCATGCACTTCATGACCGCGTCGCTGCGCTTCGCGCATCATGGCGACGCTGGAGTCCTTGTAGGCCTTGAGCGATTCGAGCGGGTCGAGGATAAAAGCTAATTTCATTATGAATCCGGCGCACTGCGCTCCAGTTCCAATGCGGCAGCAATCATCGCCAGGCGCGCCACGACGCCATAGGCATAGAAGCGGTTGGGCGGGGAATCCGGTTCGCTGCCGGGATCGGGCAGGTAGCAGGCGACATCGAAGGCCAGCGGCTTGAAGCTCATGCCGGGCGCATTGAGATTCTCGTTGCGGGCCCGGCTGGTATTGACGCGGTAGAAGCCGCCGACGACGTAGCGGTCGATCATATATACCACCGGTTCGGCGACGCCTTCATTGACCGTCTCGAAGCTATGCACGCCCTCCTGGATGATCACCTCGCTGACCTGCGTGCCCTCCTTGCCCACGGCCATCTTGTTGCGCTGCTTGCGGTTGAGGTTCTTCACCTCGGCTGCGTCCTTGACGGTCATGATGCCCATGCCATAGGTACCGGCATCCGCCTTGACGATGACGAAGGGATCTTCGGTGACGCCGTACTCCTTGTATTTGGCGCGGATCCGGAACAGCACCGTATCGACGTTGGCGGCCAGGCATTCCTCCCCGGTGCGTTCGTGAAAATCGATCTGGCCGCAGACGCCGAAATCCGGGTTGATCAGCCAGGGATCGATGCCGATGGCCTCGGCGAAACCGTTGGCAACCTCGCTGTAGGCGGTGAAATGCTGCGATTTGCGCCGTGCGTGCCAGCCGGCATGGAGCGGCGGGATCAGGTACTGTTCGTGCAGGTCTTGCAGCAGGTGCGGCACACCGGCAGAAAGATCGTTGTTGAGCAGAATCGCGCAGGGGTCGAAGCCATCCAGACCGAGGCGGCGTCCGCCCGGCCCGGTGCGCCGCAGCGGTTCGAGCACGAGTTTCTGGCCGTCGGGCAGATCCAGCGTGGTCGGGGCAGTGATTTCCGGCAACAGCGAGCCGACCCGTACGTTGAGGCCGGCATGGTGCAGGATGTAGGCAAGGCGCGCGACGTTCTGCAGGTAGAAAAGATTGCGGGTATGGTTTTCCGGCACCAGCAGGAGATTCTTCGCCTCGGGGCAGATCTTCTCGATCGCCGCCATGGCTGCCTGTACGCACAGGGGCAGGAAGGCCGGGTTGAGATTGTTGAAGCCGCCGGGAAACAGGTTGGTGTCGACGGGTGCCAGCTTGAAGCCGGCATTGCGCAAGTCGACCGAGGTATAGAACGGCGGGGTATGGTCCAGCCATTGCGAACGCATCCATTGTTCGATGCGGGTGTCGTTGTCGAGGAAACGGCGCTCAAGTTCGAGCAGGGGACCGGTCAGCGCGGTGGTGAGGTGTGGAACCATGGTCAGATAGCGAAAGGTTTGGCCAAATTCATCTTACACCACCCCTGCTTTGGCTGATTCCGTTTTCGCGTAGGCGGCGAAATCTTCGGGTAGCAGCGTTTGTTCCAGGCTGCGCTGGGAAAACAGAAAACGGCCGTCGCAGACGAAGCCGAGTTCTCCCCAATCCACCTCGTTCAACTGAGCAGTCAGTGGCTGAAGAGGAATCTCGCGGCGATGGGGAAACAGTGCCAGTACCGCACCGTCATAATTGTCGCAGGCGTTCAGAAAAAATGGCTGCGGATTGCGGGTCTTGCCGTTGACGTAGATGCGCGGGGCGTCGCAGATGTGGTGCAGCCGCCCCCAGCGCCACCAGTTGGATTCATCAAAATGGGTGACGCGCCGAGCCAGCAGGCGCGGCTTGAATTGCTCCAGGTAGGCGATCAGCGCCTGGGAATTATTCTGCCGGTCGGGAAAAATCATGCGCCGCAATTCACCCGTTTGCGCCGTGCGCGAGCAGACGAAATCGGCATTGCCGAGTTCTGTGTTGGTGAAGATCGCGTCTGCTCCCGATACTCCTCCCACCTTGACGCTGAATACGCTGGCCAGGGGCACGCTGTAGATGCCGTGGGTAAAGGTCAGTTGCCCGCCGACCAGGCGCATGTGCCGCCGGTCGCCGAGGCGATGCTGCAGGTTGCCTTTTTCAAAGCGCCAGACGATGCAATTGGGCATGGCACCGGAAAATACCCGGGCATCGCCCAGTTCGATCATGTCGGTGAAACTGCCCTGGTCATAGAGCCAGGTGTTGAGGCGTGCCGCACCTGTCGCCTTGAGAAAATCGCGCGGCGTGATGAAAATAAGTTCACCGCCAGGCTGGAGATGGCGCACGCATTTCTCGATGAAATGGAAGTACAGGTTGGCATGCCCGTTGAGCAGGCTGGAGCCGAAATGCAATGCGGTCTGCGGCAGGATGTCACGGGCTTTGACATAGGGCGGGTTGCCGATGACCGTGGCGAATTTTTCCTCTTCCGGATAGGCGAAGAAATCCTGATTGAGCGCAGCGGTGGGACAAAAGCGCGCATCGAACTCGATCGCCACGACATCTCGTTTCTGTGCTGCCAGCTGCCCGGAGAAAGCGCCATCGCCGCAGGCCGGATCAAGCACGCGCCCCTTGTTGCGGATCAGTCCGAGCATGTACTCGACGATGTTGGGAGGCGTGAAGACCTGCCCCAGGTGCGCGATGTCAGGTGCCAGGGGGGCTGGAGTGGCATGCGCAAGCCTTTGTGGGGATTGCTCGGTGGTATTTTTCGGTAGGGTGGCGGGCATGCGTTTAATTATATTTCATGCCACCCCGGTTACCCTTGCGAGTCTTGCTACCTATGCCACCGGCCGCCTGACGCGATACCACGCGGCATAGATGGCAGGTACTGCAAGAATGGTCAGCACCGTCGCGACGACCAGCCCCGCCATGATGGCGACTGCCATCGGTCCCCAGAGCACGCTGCGCGCAAGCGGGATCATCGCCAGCACCGCCGCGGCGGCAGTCAGGCAAATCGGCCGGAAGCGTCGTACCGCGGCTTCACGTGCCGCGATCCAGGGGTGTGTACCCTTGGCAAGGTCCTGCTTGATCTGATCGATCAGGATGATGGTGTTGCGCATGATGATACCCATCAGGGCGATGACGCCGAGCATTGCCACGAAACCGAACGGCAGACGGAAAGTCAGCAGACCGATGGCTACGCCAACGATGCCGAAGGGCGCGGTCAGCAGCACCATGCCGGCCAGCGAGAAGCTTTGCAGTTGCAGCATCAGCAGTCCCAGCCAGACGAACAGCATCAGCGGGACGCCGGCGACGATCGAACCCTGTGCCTTGGTGTTTTCCTCATAAGCCCCGCCCGCTTCGATACGGTAACCAGGCGGCAGCTTGGCGCGGATCGAAGCCAATTGCGGATCGATTTGCGCCGACACTTCGGGCGCCTGCATCCCTTCGACAATGTCGGAGCGCACCGACAGGGTCGGCACGCGCGAGTAGCGGCGAATGATCGGCTCTTCCATGATCTGGGTGATGGTGGCGACCTGGGCCAGCGGGACGGTACGTCCCGTTGCGGCAGGAATCTGCACATCGGCGATTTGAGCGGCGCTGTTACGTTCCTGGGCGGGACTGCGGATCACGACATCGATCAGCCGGTCGCGCTCCCGGAACTGCCCGATGGTCGCACCCGAGGCCACACTACCCAGCGTGCGCGATACGGCTGCCGAGGTCACGCCGAGCGCACGCGCGCGATCCTGATCCACCTCAATCTGCATCGCCGGTGTGCGATCGCCCCAGTCCGTATTGACTTCTACTGTGCTGGGATTTTTGCGCATTGCCACTGCCACTTCGTTGCCGATCTGTTTGAGCAGCGCGATATCCGGGCCGCTGATGCGGAATACGACGGGGTACGCCACGGGCGGACCGAGCGGGGTCTTGATCGCGCGTCCGCGCACCCCGGGGAAATTGGTATCGAGTTCATGCTGCAGCTTGAGTGCCAGGCGATTGCGTGCCTCGACGCTGTCGGTCAGGATCAGGATGTGCGAGAAGTTGGGGCGAAACAGTTCCTGGTTGAGCGAGAGGAAGAAGCGCGGCAAAGACATGCCGACGCTGGTGACGAAGGTCTTGGCGTCCTGGTCGCCCTTGATCAGGGCCTCCATCCTGGCGACCTGGGCTTCTGTGGCCTGGAAACTTGCGCCTTCGGGCAGCCACATTTCGACCATGACTTCGGTGCGATCGCCGGTCGGAAAGAATTGCTTTTCGGTCAGCCCCATGCCGACGACACCCAGCATGAGTCCGACGATCGTGATGACGATGGTCTGCCAGCGATGGTGGATGCAAAGATCGATGAGGGCCCGCAACCGGGTGTAGAACGGCGTGTCGAAGTGCTCGTGCGCTTCACCCGCAACCGTGGCATTCTTTGGCGGCTTGAGCAGCCAGTAGCCAAACAGCGGCGTGGCGATGATGGCGGCAAACCAGGAAATGACCAGTGCGATAGTGGTCACGCTGAACATGTCGAAGGTGTATTCACCCGTGTTGGATTTGGCCATGGCAATCGGTAGAAAACCGGCGGCCGTCACCAGGGTTCCCGAGAGCATCGGCCAGGCGGTGCTGGCATAGGCGAACGTCGCCGCGCCGAACTTGTCGAGCCCCTCCTCGAGCTTGCGTACCATCATCTCGACCACGATCATCGCATCGTCGACCAGCAGGCCGAGGGCGATGATCAGCGCACCGGTGGAGATGCGGTGCAAATCGATCTTGACGCTGAGCATGGTGAAGAAGGTTGCCAGCAGCACGAAAGGGATGGTCATGGCGACCACCGCGCCGGCGCGCCAGCCGAGTGACAGGAAGCTCACCACGAGGACGATGGCGACCGCCTCCAGCAATGAACTCATGAAGGTGCCAACCGCCTCTTTGACAATTCTGGGCTGATCGGAAACCTGGTGGAACTCGATGCCCACCGGCAGGCTGCTCTTGATGCGTGCCATTTCGGTGGTGAGATGGTCGCCGAGCTTCAGTACATCGCCATCGCTCTTCATGGAGACAGAAAGCAGGATTGCCGGCTTGCCGATAAAGCGCACGGTCTGGACAGGCGGGTCAAGATAGCCGCGATAAACATGGGCAACGTCGCCGAGCCGGATGCTGCGGCCATTCACGGCAAGCTGCAGGTCGCGAACTGCCTGCACCGATTCAAAGTTGCCGCTGACGCGCAAGGCGATGGCGTTGTCGGGTGTCTGGATGCTGCCGGAGGGTATGACCGCATTTTGCGCCTGCAACTGCTGTGCGATCGAATTCGGATCTATGCCCAGCGTGGCAATTTTGGTGTTGCTGATTTCGACATAAATCTTGTCATCGACGATGCCGACCAGTTCGATCTTGGCGACATCGCGGATATGCAACAGCTCCTGGCGCACATCCTCAACTTTGTCACGCAATTCGGAAAGCGTGAAACCGTCGCCCGTGAACGCATAAATTGAGCCGAACACATCGCCAAACTCGTCATTGAAAAAGGGGCCGATCGCTTCGACGGGCAGGGTATGGCGGATGTCGCCGATTTTCTTGCGGGCCTGGTACCAGAGTCCGGGCACATCTTTGCGCGGTGCCGTGTCTTCCAGTTCGAGCACGATCAAGGATTCGCCCGGCTTCGAGTAGCTCTGTGTGCGCTTGAAATAGGGCATCTCCTGCAGTTTCTTCTCGATGCGGTCGGTGACCTGCATATCGACCTGGGCGGTCGTGGCGCCGGGCCACAGGGTGCGGACCGTAATGGCACGGAAGGTGAAGTCCGGGTCCTCGCGCTGACCGAGCTTGAAGTAGGCGCTGAGTCCGGCAATGGCGATGGCGAGTATGAAAAACAGCGTGAGTTGCTTGTGAGTGATTGAGGCAGCCGAGACATTGAACTTGCCGCCACCTGTGCCGGGGTTGATCACGATTTGCCCGCGCTTGGAGTCGAAGGCATTGTGGGTGCGGCATCGGGCAGCAGCACTTTCTGGCCCGGCAGCAGGAGATTGGCGCCGGCCGTAACCACCGTGTCGCCAGGCTTGAGACCGGAAAGGATAACGACGCCATCGCCGGTGCTTTCGCCGAGCTTGACGTCCGCAGGATTGACGGTTGCGCTGGAGCGTTCCACGAGCCACACCCGGGTCCTGTCGTCGCGCGTATACAGCGCCGAATTCGGCACCACGATAAGCTGTTCAGCGCCAAGATCCAGGCGCACTGTCGCACTCATGCCGAGTTTGATGGAATCATCTGCGGCGACGATGGCGAGTCGTGCGGCATAGGTGCGGCTTGCAGCGTCGGCGACTGGCGCGAGTTCGCGCAATTTTGCCGCATAGGATTTGCCGTGCAGTGCGTCGATACGGATGCTGAAGCCCCTGGCTTTCTTCATCAGTGCAACGGCACGCTCCGGAACATTGATGGCGATTTCCTTTTCGCCCAGTTGTGCCACGCGCACCACGCTCTGGCCTGATGAAACAACACTGCCGGCGTCGGCATCTACAGCAACCACCGCACCGGCCCTGTCGGCACGCAAGGTTTGAAACAGCAGCCCGTTCTGGGCATTGGCGAGCTGCGACTGCGCCGTCTGCAGGCGTGCCTGTGCGGCTTCAGTGAGCGTAGTCTGACGCTCCAGCGCTGCACTCGAGACAAAACCTTTTTCGCGCAACGCTTGCACGCGCCTGAGCTCGCTTTGCTGCAGCTTGAGATCGCTGCGTGCGGCATCGAGTTGCGCTGTCTGGGTGTTGATCGCCGGCATCACGTCCTGCGAGTCGAGCATGGCAAGCACCTGGCCAGCCTTCACTTCCTGGCCGACATCGACCAGGCGCTGGGCGATTTTTCCGCCAATGCGAAAGCCGTAGCGTTGCTCATAACGAGGGCGGACATCTCCAGGCAGGATCAACAGGTCACTCACTTCGCTCATGCCAACCTGCATGGTGCGCACCGGGCGCGGCGGTTCGGCCTTGATCGCGTACCCCGCCTTATTGTCGATGACGATGCTGGAATCTGTGGTCTTGCCGCAGCCGGCAAGCATCGTGCCGGTCAGCATGAATGAAACCAAAAGAGCGGTTCGAATATCCATTATGTTTCAGCTCAGTGTGCGGGTTGAGAGTCAATTCCAGCCACCTGCATCCAGTAGCGGGTGAGGGCAAGCGTGGCTTCTTCCTGAAAATCACCTTCACCCGGGAAGCGCGGGCAGGTCAGTTCGTCGGTTCGCTCGTTGCGCGTCATGCTATACAGGCCAATCATGATGGCGTAGCTGTGCTTGAGCAGGCGTACACCTTCGCCACGAGCGAGTTTGGAGAAATGGCGTTCCAGGCCGGCACCCCCCAGGGTCAGCCACTCGGCAAGCCGCCCCTGGAAATGTGCGACGACTTCCGGGCGCAGGGCGCCGGCAGGAAAGCCGATGCAGCAAGCACCGAGCGGCAGATAGGTGGTCGCGCCCAGAATATGCTGGTTGGCCAGAGTCTGCATTTCCGCAAAACCAAATGCCTCTGCGCGATCCAGTCGCCCGATCAGCCGGGAGAAGAAGTGCTCGACGTGACGTAGATGCAGCGCCAGATAGAGCTCTTCCTTGGACTGGAAATAAAGATACATGGTGCCTTTGGCAAGACAGGCCGCTACTGCGACATCTGCCATGTTCGACATCTCCCGGCGCTCGGCAAACAGCTGGTCCGCCGCATCGAGAATGTCCTGCCGGCGCGCTTCCTTTTCCTCGTCGGCCAGGGCGCGCACCCGCCCGCGTCCACCGTGTCCACCGCTTGTGCCTGTGTGCGGAAGTGCCGGCGATTGGGGTCTGGCTGTTTCCTTGAATCTGGTCATGTAAAAAGCGCTTGCGCTGTCATGATTAACTGACTGACGGTCAGTGAGCGCCGAACTATAAATGACTCATGGTCAATTGACAAGATGTGGATGCTTCCGGTGTTCGTGACGGAATCCCATGGCTAGCCTGAGAGTTCTGCCCAACTCGGCACATCCGGTACAATGACGGCTTCTGCAGACCATATCCATCGGTAAATGAAAGGAAGCACCATGAGCGGGAAGAAATACGTCTATGCCTTTGAAGAGGGCGATGGCAAGAACAAAATATTGCTGGGCGGCAAAGGCGCCAATCTCTGCGAGATGACACAGATCGGCCTCAACGTCCCGCCGGGCTACACAGTAACGACGGATGCCTGCCTGGCTTTCCTGGAAAACAATGCATTTCCTGCCGGTGTGCTGGACGAAATCAAGTCCCACATGCTGGCGCTTGAAAAGAAGACCGGCAAGCAATTCGGCGGTGCAGACAACCCGCTGCTGGTTTCCGTCCGCTCAGGCTCGGCGATGTCGATGCCGGGCATGATGGATACCATCCTGAATCTCGGCCTGAATGAGAAATCCCTGCCGGGCCTGATCAAGCAGACCAAGAACGAGCGTTTTGCCTACGATGCCTACCGGCGCTTCATCCAGTTGTTCGGCAAGATCGCGCTGGGCATCTCCGATGAGGTTTTCGACGAGAAGATGAACGCGATGAAAGCCGCTACGGGCGCCAAGCAGGATGTCGATCTGTCCGCCGCGGACCTCAAGAAACTTTCCGCCGAATTCATCGAAGTGGTCCGCAAGCATACCGGCAAGCCTTTTCCGCAGGATGTCTATGAGCAGTTGGAGATTGCCACCGGGGCGGTGTTCCGCTCCTGGATGGGCAAACGCGCCGTGGATTACCGCCGCGAGTTCAAGATCACCAAGGAAATGGCCAATGGCACGGCGGTCAACATCTGCACCATGGTGTTCGGCAACATGGGCAACGATTCCGGCACCGGTGTCGGCTTCACGCGAAATCCGGGGACCGGGGAAAATCTGATCTACGGCGAGTACCTGACCAATGCCCAGGGCGAGGATGTCGTGGCCGGTATCCGCACACCCAAGCCGATCGCCGACATGGCGGCGGAGATGCCGGAAATCTATCGGCAACTGCTGGAATTGCATGACCGCCTCGAGAAGCACTACCACGAGGTGCAGGACTTCGAATTCACCATCGAACGCGGTGTGCTGTATTGCCTGCAAACGCGCAACGGCAAGATGAATGCGCGCGGCATGGTGCGCAGCTCGGTGGAGATGTTCCACGAGGGCATGATCACCAAGGAGCAGGCCTTGCTGCGCATTCAGCCGGCAGTGCTGGAGCAGTTGCTGGTACCTCAACTGGCGCCTGATTTTCATGGCACGCCACTGGTTTCCGGACTGGCGGCATCTCCCGGTGCGGCCTCGGGCCTGATCGTGTTCGACGCGGATACCGCCGAGGCACGTGGCACTGCGGGTGAGAAGATCATCCTGGTTCGCGAGGAAACCAAGCCGGAAGACATCCACGGCTTCTTCAAGGCACAAGGGATCCTGACTTCACGTGGTGGCAAGACCTCTCACGCCGCTGTGGTGGCGCGTGGCATGGGCAAGCCTTGCGTGTCGGGCTGCGAGCAGATCCATGTGGACGTGATCGCCAAGCGTGCCACGTTCGGTGCGGCGACCCTGCATGAAGGCGATGTCATCACCATCGATGGCAGCACCGGCAAGGTCTATGCCGGGACAGTCCCGACCGTTGAGCCGACCTTCTCGCAGGACATGGCGACCTTGCTGGGCTGGGCGGACGAAATTGCGCGCCTCAAAGTCCATGCCAACGCCGACACGCCCAAGGACGCAGCACGCGCCCGTGAATACGGCGCCACCGGCATCGGCCTGTGCCGCACCGAACGCATGTTCAATGCCACCGACCGGCTGCCGATCGTCCAGGAGATGATCCTGGCCGAAACCCCGGAAGCGCGCATGGATGCGCTGGACCGCCTGTTCCCGATCCAGCGTGATGACTTCAAGGGCATTTTCAAGGCCATGGCCGGCCTGCCGGTGACGGTGCGGCTGCTCGATCCGCCGCTGCACGAATTCCTGCCGACGGCGGCGCAACTGGAGGTGGAAATCTCCCACCTGCACCACTTGCGTGAAACCATCAATGGCCTGGAAGAGCTGCCGGATACCCTCAAGCTCTTGAACCCCAAGCTCTACCAGCAATATTCCAGTGGGCTGACCAAGCTCATGGGCGGCCTCGCCGAGTTCAAGAGCACGCACATGGAAGAGGATGTGATTCACAAGAAAGAGGCCGTGCTGAAGAAGGTGCGGGCGCTGTCGGAAGTGAACCCCATGCTCGGCCATCGCGGCGTGCGGCTGGGCATCACCTATCCGGAAATCTATTCGATGCAGATCCGTGCGATCCTCGAGGCCGCTGCCGAATGCGCACTGGCGGGTGTGACCGTGCTGCCGGAAATCATGGTGCCGCAGCTGGCCACGGTGGAAGAACTCAAGCGCATCCACAGCTATGTCGAGAAGATTCGCGACGAAGTCGAAAAGAAATTCGACATCAAGCTCAATTTCAAGTTCGGCAGCATGATCGAAGTGGTGCGTGCCTGCGTGCGTGCCGCGCGACTGGCGGAGACTGCCGAATTCTTCTCCTTCGGCACCAACGACCTGACCCAGGCCACCCTGTCATTCAGCCGCGAGGATGCCGAGAACAAGTTCCTGCCGCACTATATCGAGACCGGTATCCTGCAGGACAACCCGTTCGAGGTGCTGGATATCAAGGGTGTCGGTGAGCTCATGAAGTTGGCCGTCAGTCTGGGTCGCAGCACGCGTCCCGATCTCAAGGTCGGCATTTGCGGTGAGCATGGCGGACATCCGGAATCAATCCACTTTTGCCACCACATCGGGCTGAGCTATGTGTCCTGCTCCGGTCCGCGCGTGCCGATTGCCAGGTTGGCGGCGGCGCAGGCGAAACTGCTGGAAAGCAAGTACGTCGCGCCGTAATCTTCGCAGCAGGGGTCTTGCAGATAAACGCCAGGCAATGCCTGGCGTTTTTTTAGCGTGAATTCAACGATGACAACGATGGGCGCGCTTGGCGATATCGAGCAAAGCGAGCAGATATAGCCCCCCGCCCCGGGGCGGGGGCAGGGGGTGGGGGGCCGTGGAAATGCTGCTAATTTTCATGATCGGGGGAGTAGCCCACGCATCATGAAAGTTAGTGCAGTACCCGCGGCATCGACAGCACGAATTCCGGAATCGCCGCATCGAAATTGATGCCGTCTTCGGCCACCATCTGGTAGCTGCCTTTCATGGTGCCGACCGGGGTGGCCAGGACACAGCCGCTGGTGTATTCAAAGTTCTCGCCCGGCTGCAACAGGGGTTGGTGGCCGATGACGCCAAGGCCGCGGACCTCCTGCACCAACCCGTCGGCATCGGTGATGACCCAGTGGCGGCTGATGAGTTGCGCTGCGACCGTGCCGGTATTGCGAATGTCGATGGTGTAGGCGAAGACATGCCGTCCAGCCGCGGGATCGGACTGGTCAGGCAGATATTGCACGCTGACCCCGATTTGAATCTCATATTTTTTACTTTCCGCCATGCCGCTATTCGACACGAAAAGACCATGACTGGCAACCGTTTAGTTGACTAATTTTGTGGTTGTTTGATGATGAGAGCGCTGTTGATGGGCCCATGTTTTTCAATTGCCGGGTCTCGTCCCGGCGGACGAGTAGTGTTGTGAAACTAGGATGAGTGACTTGTATCGACTGCGGTCACAGATGTACATCATGAGCAAATGGCAGGTTCAGTTTCCATTGCAGCCCCTCGTAGTTATCGGGGCTTATCAAATCTCTTGCTCAGACTTTCGCTGTGGCACCGTAAAACAAAACTGGCTACCTTGCCCAGCGCCCGCCGACTCGGCCCATATTTGCCCACCATGATGCTCGACAATCTTGCGGCACAGCGCCAAACCTATCCCCGTGCCCTCATAGTCAGATCGGCTATGCAGACGCTGGAAGACCTGGAATAGGCGCCCAAGTTGCCCAGGTAAAATGCCGACCCCGTTATCGGCTACACATACTCGCCATTCACTGGCTGTTGTTTCACTGGTCACAGTGATTTCAGGCTTTCTCTGAGCAACGCGGAACTTGATCGAGTTGCCTATCAGGTTTTGTAGCAGCCTCAGCATCTCATCCTGGCTGACGAATACTTCAGGCCAGTGTCCCTGAATACGGATATCTGCCTCCGCCTCCACAATTGCCGGGTGCAGGAAAAGTAGCGCTTCGTCAAGTAATTCCCGGCTTTCTACATATCCCGGAGGCTCGCCCATACGACCGATCCGCGAGTATTCGAGCAGACCGATCAGCATCTGGTCGAGCCGCTTGGCACCATTGACGGCGAAGTTCATGTATTCGCGTCTTTCGGCGTCGAGCGTTCCGCCCAGTTCCTTGTCCAATAGCTGCAGGTAGCTGGCGATCATGCGTAATGGCTGGCGCATGTCGTGCGAGATGGCATAGCTAAACTGCTCAAGCTCCGAATTGGAGCGTTTGAGTTCTATCTCAGCCTGCTTGCGCTCGGTCACATCGCGGATGATGGTGGACATATACAAGGGTTTACCGGAGACATCGCGATGAACCTGCACCATTTGAGAAGTGGGAATCTCGTGCCCATCCCGGCGCAATAGTGCGCATTCGCCCTGCCAGGAACCATTCTTGAGTACGGCGGGGATGGCTTCTTCAGCAATCTTCCTTGCCGCCCATTCCGGGTGAAAATCCTTAATATCCAAGGCCGCAATATCCACATCGTCAGGAAGTCCCACCATCCGCGCTCCCTCAGCATTGAGAGACATGATATGTCCCTGCATATCTGATGTAGAAATAAAATCTTTGGCATCATCAATGATTTTTAGCAACCGGTTACGTTCGGCATCAAGTTGCTTTCGCTCAGTGATATCCTTAATGATGCCGACGAGGCCGATAATCTTGCCTTGGTTATCTTTAATCGCATCGGCTCGTTCATAGGCAGGAAACACCCGGCCATTTTTTGCCACCATTTCAAGTTCGCCTTCCCAGGATTTTCCTCCCATGATGTTGTCGAACATATCTTTGACAACTTGCGGGTCTTTGATAACGGCTCGACCACCTCCTGCGGCTTCAAACTCTTCAGCGGTTACGTACCCAAACAAGTCCGATGCCGCTTTATTCTGGTAAAAGTGACGCCCCTGACCATCTGAAATACCGATGGCTTCACCGGTGGATTCAACTGCTTTCATGATAGTCAGCAGCATTTCTTCTACCTGCTTGCGCTTGCTGATGTCCTGGAACGTTCCCGCAATGACACTGTGGGTTCTGGCCTCCTGCCTCGCTTCGCCACGGGCATGAACCCAGCGGACATTTCCACGAGCCGTCTTGATCTGCAATTCCAGATCAAATGATTTGCCGTTTTCGAGTGCCTCTGTTACGGCCTGTTCGATGACCTTGCGCGAATCAGGCAGATAATAGTTGATGGCTTGTTCTACCGTGGGCGGCTCACCAACCGGCAGTTCATGAATGAGAAAGGTTTCGTCAGTCCAGGTCAGGTGTCCGCTGGCCAGATCAATGCTCCATCCTCCTAAATTGGCGATTCGTTGTGATTCTCGCAAAGCTTCCATCGCCAATTCGCGCTCGCGTAGGTGTCGCTGCGCTACCCAGGCGAGCGTAAAGGCCAAAACTGAAACAATGAAAAAGATAAGCCCCTTCATCAACACGTCGCTGCGCCACTTAGCCATGACGACATCAAATTGACCAGACACACCTATGTCCAGGTTGGTGTCTCCCACTTTGCTGAAAACCAGTATCCGATTGACACTGTCAGTCGCGGTGACGCCCTGATACCGGGTCAATTGCTGTTCTGAGCCGAGATATGATTTGAATGCAGAACCCCCGGCAATATTCTTGCCAATATACATTTCCGGGTTGGGCAATCGATAGATGATATCGCCGAAACGGTTATGCACTGCCGCTGCATCCAGCACATCATTTGAAAGTACCTGCTGCAGCACGGAATCAAAATATGACGGTGATAGCGAAATGAGTGCTACGCCCTGAAATTGTCCGTTCTTGCCTCGAATTGCCTTTGAGATAGTGATCGTATAACGATTGGTGATCGTCTTGAACGGACGCGAGAGTTGATAACGATAATAATCGTCAGGCTTCGCATCACGATGGCCGGTGAAGTAATCACGTTCAGAAGCGTTGAATGATCGGACTGCGGCCAGATCATCAGGATCATCCAGACCCTCTGCACTCGTTACCTGGCCTTGGTGATCAACGGTAATCAGGAAGTGAATCTCTGGAAACTGCCGCAACAGACTTAATTGTCGTTGCTCGATGACTTTTGATGGAAGTTTAGGCATTGCCTGCGTGTCATCGATCACGCTTTGCAGGACTAGATTCATGTTACGTAATGCCCCGGCGATCTGGACGTCGCCCAAGCGTGCCTGGTTTTCGAGCGTGCGATACTCTTGAGTCAGCGTCTTGCCGTAGTCATCATAGGCGTTCCAGGCCAGGAAGGCACCGAAGAGTGGAAGAAGAATCGTGATGGCCAACCAGGCTAATGGCCAGCTACCTTTACGTCTGTTCTGCTTATCCAACTCGTTGATCATGACCTATCGTGTTATTGAAGAGACTGCGTTTGCCAATAGCCATCTGTACTATCTCTTAATCTCTAACGCCAAGCCTACTCCGCGAATCGCTTTATGCAAATACCCTAATACCAGTATTTATGAATGTTCATAACGAATGAAATCAGAGTTGAGGACAAGAATCGCTTGCTCGAGATGTTGAGCAATGATGTGGGACGGGCGGCAGTTCTGTGATTGTTACCTGCCGATAATAATCTCGGCTTTACTACTCGGAGATGGACAGCTTCTGGCCGAAAGTGACTATTCCCTTCTACCCCGCCGAGCGGAGGACCGTCCCCCAAGAGGATTTCCGCCGGGACGAGACCCGGCATGCGCACTAACCACGAGCTAGTTGGCAGCTTTGTCGGCGCTGGTCGGCAGCTTGGATTCAATTCGGCATAAAATCCCACGCTGGAATTCCCGGAGCCGCCCATGAAGTCTTCCTACCGCATTGCACCGAGCCTGCTCTCAGCCAATTTCGCCAAGCTCGGCGAAGAGGTGGTCAATGTCATTGCTGCGGGGGCAGACTGGATT
>JBAYVV010000032.1:0-30857 GCA_041674465.1 Sterolibacterium sp. | reverse complement strand
GATCACCCAGTTGCAACCGATCGGCATCGTGTTCCCGATTCCAGAGGATGCTCTGCCGCGCGTAATGAAACGGCTGCGCGGCGACAAGCACATCCCGGTGGACGCCTTCGATCGCGCCCAGAAGGAAAAGCTTGGCAGCGGGCGGTTGCTGGCTGCGGACAACCAGATCGATACTGCAACCGGCACCATCAAGCTCAAGGCCGAGTTTCCCAACGCCGATGGAGCGCTCTTTGCCAACCAGTTCGTCAATGTAAGGATGCCCGTCGAGACTCTGTCCAACGCGACACTGGTGCCGACGGCGGCGATTCAGCGCGGTGCGGCAGGCACGTTCGTCTATGTCGTCAAGGACGACCAGACGGTCGCCGTGATTCCGGTGAAGGTCGCCACCGTGCAAGGCGAGACCACTGCCATTGACAGCGGGATTGCCACGGGAACCAAGGTCGTGGTCGATGGCGCCGATCGGCTGCGTGAAGGCGCGAGTGTCGAATTCGTCGTTCGCGATAAGTCGGCTCAGCCAGCGAGCGATGCGGCACAAAGCAGTCAGCGCAGCGACATCAAAGACAAAGATCGGTTGTCGGCGAAGCGAAACCCGCGCTCCAGGAGTGGCGCCTGAGCCAGGGCCTGTTCTCTGCGCCAGCCATGAATCCTTCGCGTCTGTTCATCCTCAGGCCTGTGGCGACCTCGTTGTTGATGGTCGCCATCCTGCTTGTGGGCATCGTCGCCTATCGCGTGCTGCCGTTGTCTGCGCTGCCCAAATTCGATTATCCGACCATCCAGGTGGTGACTTTGTATCCGGGCGCGAGCCCGGAGATTGTCGCCTCATCGATCACCGCCCCGCTTGAACGTCAGTTCGGGCAGATGCCGGGCCTGAACCAGATGTCGTCGACCAGTTCGGGCGGCGCCTCGGCCATCACGCTGCAGTTCAGCCTCGAGCTGCCGCTCGACGCGGCGGAACAGGAAGTGCAGGCTGCGATCAATGCGGCGAGCACCTACCTGCCGACCGACCTGCCGCAACCGCCGATCTACAGCAAGGTCAACCCGGCCGACACGCCGATCGTGACGCTGGCATTGACCTCGCGCACCATGCCCCTGCCGGAAATCCAGCGCCTCGCCGACACACGGCTGGCGGCACAGATCTCGCAGATTTCCGGCGTCGGTCTGGTCAGCATCGCAGGCGGACAGCGGCCGGCCGTCCGCATTCAGGCCAATCCCAAGGCGCTGGCCGCCTACAACCTGTCGCTCGAGGAGGTGCGGATTGCGATCGGTAATGCCAATTCGAACCAGGCCAAGGGCAGCTTCGACGGACCCACCCGAGCCTCCACCATCGACGCCAACAATCAGCTCAAATCGGCCGAGGAATTCAAGGCCATGATTCTTGCTTACCGCAACGGTGCAGCAGTGCGGCTGGTCGACGTGGCCGAGGTCGTAGACGCGGCGGAGAATTCGCGTCTTGCCGCCTGGGCCAATGATTCGGCGGCGATCATCATCAATATCCAGCGCCAACCCGGTGCCAATGTTATTGAGGTGGCCGACCGCATCAAGCGGTTGCTGCCGCAGTTAAAGGCCTCACTGCCAGCCGCAGTCGATGTCGCGCTGTTGACAGATCGCACCCTGACGATTCGCGCCTCTGTGCGCGACGTGCAGTTCGAGCTGCTGCTCGCCGTGGTGCTGGTGGTGATGGTCATCTTCCTGTTCCTGCGCAACCTGGCTGCGACACTCGTGCCGAGCGTGGTGGTGCCGTTGTCGTTGATCGGCACCTTCGCCGTGATGTACCTCGCGGGTTTCTCGATCAACAATCTTACCCTGATGGCACTGACCCTCGCCGCCGGTTTTGTGGTGGACGACGCCATCGTGATGATCGAGAACATCAGCCGCGCCATCGAGGCAGGCGAGCCGCCGCTGCAGGCGGCACTGAAGGGCGCAGGGCAGATCGGCTTCACCATCATTTCGCTGACGCTGTCGCTCATTGCTGTGCTGATTCCGCTGCTGTTCATGGGCGATGTGGTCGGACGTCTGTTTCGCGAGTTCGCCATCACCCTCTCCGCCGCCATTCTGATTTCAGCCGCAATCTCGCTGACGCTCACGCCCATGATGTGCGCCCGGCTCCTGCGCCACACGCCCGAGCAAAAACAGGGACGCCTGTTCCGTGTGAGTGGCGAATGGTTCGAACGGGTGATCGGCCGTTATGCACGCATGCTGGACTGGGTGCTCGACCGCCAGGGGGCGACGCTGGTCGTGGCAATCGCCACCCTGGCGCTGACGATCCTGCTCTACATCGCGATTCCGAAAGGCTTCTTCCCTGTCCAGGACACGGGCGCAATCCAGGGTATTGCGGAAGCTTCGCCGACGATATCCTTCGCCGCGATGGCCGAGCGTCAGCAGGCGCTGGCGAAGGTGATACTCGGCGATCCGGCGGTGGAGAGCCTGTCGTCCTTCATCGGTGTCGATGGCAGCAACCCGGCCTTGAATACCGGCCGCTTCCTGATCAACTTGAAACCCTTGTCGCAACGCGATGGCAGTGCCGCCGATGTCATCCGGCGGATGCAGGACAAACTGGCCGGAATCGAGGGCATCGTGCTCTACCTGCAGCCGGTTCAGGATCTCACCATCGAGGACCACGTGAGTCGCGCCCAGTACCGGTTTTCGGTAGAGGATGCCAATGCCGACGAACTGCGTGCATGGGTGCCGCGTCTGGTCGAGCGGCTGCGCCAGGACATGCGGCTTGAGGACGTGGCAAGCGACCAGCAGGAAGGCGGATTGCAGGCATACGTGGAAATTGACCGTGCCGCCGCCAGTCGCTTCGGTGTCACTCCGGCCATGGTCGACAACGCACTCTACAATGCTTTCGGCCAGCGCGTCGTCTCCACCATATTCACCCAGACCAATCAGTATCGCGTCGTACTCGAGGTGTTACCCGAATTCCGCAATGGAATGAGCGCGCTTGACAACATCTATGTAGCCGCACCGAACGGCGGGGCAACGGGCGCGCGGCTGCCTGGCGCTGCTGTACCTGCCTCCCCGGGCGCGAGCAAGGCGCACCAGATTCCGTTGTCGGTGCTGGCCAGAGTGACCGAGCGGACTACGCCGCTGGTCGTCACGCGCATCGGCCAGTTTCCGGCAGCCACGATTTCTTTCAACCTGGCGCGTGGCGCAGCGCTGGGCGATGCAGTAGACGCCGTCGAGGCGGCGCGGCGCGACATCAGCCTGCCTGTCAGTGCACAGGTGAAGCTCCAGGGTTCGGCTCTCGCCTTCAGCGCGTCGCTCACAAACCAGCTGTGGCTTATCCTGGCGGCCATCGTCAGCGTCTATATCGTTCTGGGCGTACTTTACGAAAGCTACATTCACCCCATCACCATTTTGTCGACCCTTCCCTCGGCCGGTGTCGGCGCGCTGCTTGCCCTGCAGCTTTCTGGCAACGACCTCGGCGTGATTTCCATCATCGGCATCATTCTGCTCATCGGCATCGTGAAAAAGAATGCCATCATGATGATCGACTTCGCCCTTTCAGCCGAGCGCGAGCAGGGGATGGCGCCGCGTGACGCCATCTTTCAGGCCTGCCTGCTGCGCTTTCGTCCGATCATGATGACCACGATGGCGGCGCTGCTGAGTGCGCTGCCGCTGATGATCGGTACGGGCGTGGGGTCGGAATTACGTCATCCGCTCGGCATCGCAATGGTTGGCGGACTGATTGTGAGCCAGATGCTGACGTTATTCACGACGCCGGTCATTTATCTGGCATTCGACCGGCTGGGACAAAGGATGGGCGCGCGGCGCGAGGGTTTGGCCGCGGCGCGCGCCGCGACGGCGAGTGGCGATTTTCCTTGAGGCGGGTGGCATGAACATCTCGGCGCCTTTTATCGATCGCCCGGTCGCAACGACTCTGATCACCATCGGTCTCACGCTGGTGGGCATGGTCGCCTTTCTGCTGCTGCCAGTATCACCACTGCCGCGCGTCGACATCCCGACCATCGCAGTTTCTGCAGCACTTCCGGGCGCCAGTCCGGAGACCATGGCGGCAACGGTCGCCATGCCGATCGAGCGCGCTCTGGGCCGCATCGCCGGCATCACCGAAATGACTTCGAGCAGTACGCTCGGTACGACCCGCATTGTGCTGCAGTTCGATCTCGACCGCGACATCAACGGCGCCGCGCGTGACGTGCAGGCAGCGCTGAATGCGGCGCGCAGCGCGCTGCCTTCCGGCATGCTTGGCAATCCCACCTATCGCAAGGTGAACCCCGCCGATGCGCCGATCATGATCCTCGGGCTGACCTCGGACACTCTGACCCAGGGACAGATGTACGATGCGGCCGCGACCGTCATCGCGCAAAAGGTTTCCCAGATTGCCGGCGTGGGGCAGGTTCAGGTCGGCGGCAGTTCGCTGCCTGCGGTTCGGGTCGAAATCAATCCCCAGGCGCTGGATAAATATGGCATCGGCTTCGAGGAGGTGCGCGCCGCGCTCGCCGGAGCCAATGCCAACCGGCCCAAGGGCGCGCTGGAAGATGAGGGTCGCCACTGGCAGATCGGCGCCAACGACCAGGCGAAGGCAGCCGCGGACTACCTGCCGCTGATCGTCGCTTACCGCAATGGTGCTGCGGTGGGACTCACTGATATAGCGGACGTCACCGACTCGGTACAGGACCTGCGCAACGCGGGCTCGGCCAACGGCAAACCGTCGGTACTGGTGATCATCAGCCGCCAACCCAACGCCAACATCATCGAAACGGTCGATCGAGTCACTGCGCTCCTGCCTGCGTTGCGGGCATCGATACCAGGAGCAATCGACCTTTTTGTGACGATGGAGCGTACTACCACGATCAGGGCGTCGTTGCGCGACGCCGGGAAAACGCTGGCAATTTCAGTTGCACTGGTCATGCTGGTGGTGTTGCTGTTCCTGCGCAACGGTCGCGCTGCCTTGATTCCGACTGTCGCGGTGCCGGTATCACTCACCGTCACATTCGCGGCCATGTACCTGTGCGGCTACAGCCTGGACAACCTGTCGCTGATGGCGCTCACCATCGCCACCGGCTTCGTGGTCGACGACGCGATCGTGGTCGTCGAGAACGTGTCGCGGCATATCGAGAACGGCGTGCCGCCGGCGGAAGCGGCGCGGATCGGAGCCGCGGAGGTTGGGTTTACAGTGCTGGCGATGACCTTGTCCCTCGTGGCTGTCTTCATCCCCATGCTGCTCATGGGCGGATTCGTCGGACGGTTCTTCCAGGAATTCGCGGTCACGTTGTCGGCGGCGATCCTGGTGTCGCTGGCAGTATCGCTTACCACCACGCCCATGATGTGCGCCCGCCTGCTGGTACCGCTGAAGGAACGCCGCAAGGGCCGGCTTTACGCATGGAGCGAGCGTGGTTTCGCGACGGTACTCCAGGGTTACCGACGAACGCTGGCCTGGTCTCTCGATCATGGCCCGCTCACGGCGCTCATCCTGCTGGGAACGGTATGCCTCAACGTCTATCTGTACGTGATCATTGCCAAGGGTTTCTTCCCGCAACAGGATACGAGCCAATTGACGGGACGCATTCAGGCTGACCAGAGCATTTCCTTCCAGTTAATGCGGCAGAAACTCTCCAACTTCATTGACATCGTGCGCGCCGACCCCGGCGTCGAGAGCGTCGTCGGCTTTACCGGCGGCGCGCAACGCAACACGGGGTCGATATTCGTTACGCTGAAACCGCTCTCCGTGCGCGGGGAAAGCGCCGACAAGATTGTGGCGCGGCTACGCGTGCAACTTGCGAAAGAGCCAGGCGCCAGCCTTTTTCTCAACCCGGTGCAGGATATTCGGGTGGGCGGACGGCAGAGCCGGGCGTCCCACCAATACACGATCCAGGCTGATGATCTCGCTGATTTGCGTTTATGGGAGCCGCGCATCCTTCAGGCACTCACTCAGCTGCCCGAACTCGTCGATGTCAACTCCGATCAGCAGACCAGGGGTTTGCAGACTTCGCTGGTCATCGATCGCGATGCCGCGGCTCGACTCGGGGTGACACCGAGGCTGATCGACGCCACGCTCAACGATGCCTTTGCCCAGCGCCAGGTTTCAACGATCTATGCACCGCTCAACCAGTACCACGTGGTGATGGAAGCCGCTCCCGAATTCTGGCAATCGGCCGAGGCGTTGAATTACCTTCATGTCAGCGTTCCGGGAGGGGCGCAGGTACCGCTGTTGATGTTTGCGCGCCATGCGCCGAGCGAAACCTCGCTCAGCGTCAATCACCAATCTCAGTTTGTCGCCACGACTATCTCATTCAATTTGCCGGCAGGGGTGTCGCTGTCGAAGGCAATTCGTGCGATTGAGGATGCCGTCGCCCGCCTCGGGGTGCCCAACACGGTGCGTGGCAGCTTTCAGGGTTCGGCGCGCGCCTTCAGGGCGGTACTCGAGACCCAGCCGATCCTTATTTTTACTGCGTTACTCACGTTGTATATCGTCCTGGGCGTACTCTATGAGAGCTTCATTCACCCGCTCACCATCTTGTCGACGCTGCCGTCAGCGGGCTTGGGGGCACTCGCTGCCCTGATGCTGTTTCAGACCGAATTCAGCGTCATCGCGCTGATCGGCGTGATAATGCTGATTGGAATCGTCCAGAAGAACGCCATCATGATGATCGACTTCGCGCTCGCGACCGAGCGCGCCGGAAAACTGAGTTCCCGCGATGCCATTTTCGAGGCCTGCCTGCTGCGCTTCCGGCCGATCCTGATGACGACCGTGGCGGCGCTGCTCGCCGCCATTCCGCTGGCACTGGGCCAGGGCGGCGGGGCGGAACTGCGCCAGCCGCTCGGCATAGCGATCGGCGGTGGGCTGATCCTGAGCCAGATCCTGACGCTTTACACCACGCCGATCGTGTATCTCTATCTTGACCGTTTCAGCCTGTGGGTCCGCGACCTGCGCCGCAGGCACGATTTTGTCGCTGGCTTCGCGCCCCGTGCGGCAGATTCGCAATGACCGCCTCAATCCAGGCCAGGGCAAGCCGTGCGCTCTCCGTTGCCTTCTTGGTGGCGGTGAATGTAGCTTGCTCGTCGGTCGGACCGGACTACGTGCGTCCCAGCGTCAACGTGCCGTCAGCTTACAAGGAGGCGGCGTCCGGGCAGAAGCCGCCACAGCCGCGTGACGGATCTGCACACGAGCGATGGTGGGAAATCTACGGCGATACCCAGCTCGACGCGCTGGTCGAACAGGTCAATGCAGCAAACCCGTCGATTCATGCCGCCGAGGCGCGCGTGCGACAGGCGCGGTCGCTTGCCAATGCCGACAAGGCGGCACAATTCCCGACACTGTTCGCCGGAGGCACCAACGATCTCGGCCTGCTGGCGAACTGGGAGTTGGACCTGTGGGGGCGCATCCGGCGCAGCGTCGAAGCGAGCGGTGCCGCCGCCCAGGCGAGCGCGGCCGACCTCGCGGCGGCAAAACTGTCCATGCAGGCGCAACTGGTGCAGAGTTACTTCCTGCTGCGGGTGCAGGATGCTGAGATCCGCCTGTTGCAGGATACGGTCGCCGCCTACGAGCGATCACTGCAGCTCACGCGCAACCAGTATGCGGCAGGCGTTGCCGCCCGGGCCGATGTCGTGCCGGCGCAGGCGCAACTCGGCGCGGCGCAAGCGCAGATGCTCGATGCGCGCGTCGTCAGGTCACAACTCGAGCACGCCATTGCCGTGCTGATCGGCAAGGCGCCCGCCGATTTTTCCCTCGAGGTAGCGCCGATCAACATCACTGTGCCGGCAGTGCCGACCGCTTTACCGGCGGACTTGCTGGTGCGGCGCCCCGACATCGCTGCGGCTGAGCGCCGCATGGCGGCGGCCAGCGCGCAAATCGGTGTGGCCGAGGCGGCGTCCTACCCTGCGGTCAGCCTGTTCGGCGGCGTGAGCATTCGCCATAGCGTCGGAGGAGAAAAGACGACGATGCCGCTATTCGACGCCGGGGCGATCCGCGCGCTAAGCGCGAAAGCGGGAGCCGCCTACGACGAAGCTTTCGCCGATTATCGCCAGGTGATCCTGAACGGTTTCCGCGAGGTCGAAGACAATCTGGCCGCGCTGCAGCTCCTTAACGAGGCCGCCCAGGCTCAGGCCGAGGCAGTGAAGGCGGCACGCGAATCGATGACGATCACGAACAACCAGTACCGGGCGGGCATCGTCAGCTACCTGTCGCTGGTCGTGGTGCAGGCCGGCGCGCTGAACAACGAACGCGCCGCGCTCGGCATCCTGCGCCGCCGACTGATTGCCAATGTGACCCTGATCAAGGCCTTGGGTGGCGGCTGGCAGGGTGATACGTCAAGTGAGCGCGCGCCCTAGGGCGTGGCCCCGGTTCTGTCCCGGCGCAGGAATTCTGCAATTGCATCGGCACCGAGTTGTGCCGCGGTGAAGCTCGGATCCTGGTGGAATGTCTGCGCAAATCCTGTCTGCTGGGCGGGCAGATAGCGGGCGTGGTTCTCGACCGCGTCAGCCAGCAGCGGGCCAAGATCGCCTACTACATCGTTGACCACTGGGCCAAAGCGCCAATGTGCGTAATGTGAATCCGCCTCCCAATCAATGCCATGGGCATTGAGGAAGACACACGGCCGGGGTTCGACCAGAAATTCATAGACCTGGCTGCTGACGTCACCCAGGTAGATGTCGGCAGCAGTGAGGTAGGTCATCTCCGCCAGTGCAGCGCTGTCGGTATCGATCAGGATGTTCCGTGCTTGGCGGTACTTGTCCGGCAACCGGGCGCCGTGGCGCCAGCGCCGCTTGAAGAGCACCAGGTGGGGTGCGAAGATGAGATTGTACGAAGGGTTGTCGACAAAAAAATCGAGAACGGCATGTCCCATGCGGGACCATGAACCGATACGCTGATCAAAGTGCGGGTTGTAGACGACAACCGGGTTGTCATTGTCGAAAAAACGCCGTCGGGATGGGTTGAAGGCCCGCACGGCCTCGAACTTCGGCCATCCGGTGATGACGAACTGATCCGGGCGCAGATAGCCCAACTGGCTGAAGCGCTCGGCATACTTGCGGCCGGGCAGCAGAACCAGGTCGAACAAGGCCATGGTGGCGTCGGATGTGCCCTTGCGGTCACCTGCACCGTGCCGGGTGTGGATGAGTTTGAGCTTGGCCAGGTGGTGGCTGGTGCGCAGGCGCCGGCAATGGCGCTCCGGCGCAACCAAGGCGTCCAGGTTGGCGAAGAAATCGAGGTTGTCAGAGAGGATGCGGTTCTTGCGGGCGAACGCGAATTTGGAAACGATGGGATCAATCAGGTCGTACCACCAGGCCGGATCCAGGCGGCGCAGCTTGCAGTGGTGCCCTGGATAAAGCTCCCCGATCTTCCTGGCGCTGGCGAGTTCCGCCTCGCTCGATGCGGCGATGGTCACTTCGATTTCGGGATAGCGACGCGACAATTCGAAGGCGTAGGGCGCCGCATGCGGCACCTGGTGCGTCGCGTAATGATTGAAGAGAAAGCCCACCCGCATCACGCATTCTTCCTTCCGGCACCATCCCACGATTCGCTCATTGCTTCGATCGCGCCTGAACCGAGCTGGTTCGGGTGTCGGCGATCGACCCAGTCAGTATACACTGACGGGATTTCCCGAGACCTGACCCATGTGCGGAATTAGTGGCTTTCTGTCAAACGATCCTGGCGCTCCGGCCAACGCGCAGGCGGTTCGGCGCATGAATGACGCCATTCGCCACCGTGGTCCGGATGCCGATGGTGTCTGGCAACATGGTCCGTGTGCGCTCGGGCATCGCCGCCTGTCGATCATCGATCTTTCAGTCGAAGCCAACCAGCCGATGTGCAACGAGGACGGCAGCATTGCCCTGGTGGTCAACGGGGAAATCTACAACTTTCAGGAACTCCGCAAAGACCTCCTGGCCAGGGGGCACAAGTTCCGCTCCAGGAGCGACAGTGAAGTCATCCTTCATCTGTACGAGGAACATGGGCCCGATTGCGTCCGGCGCCTGTCCGGAATGTTTGCCTTCGCGCTTTTCGATACGCATGAAAACCGGCTCCTGCTCGCCCGTGATCGCAGCGGGAAAAAACCGCTGTTCTATCGACGGCTGAACAGTGGTATCGCTTTCGCATCGGAGGCGCATGCCTTGCAGACAGGATTTCCGGAGGAAGCGCCGGAAGTCGACTACGGTACGATCGACGAATTTCTCACGCTGCAATACGTGCCGTCACCGCGGTCGGCCTATATTGGCAATGCCAAGCTGCCCGCGGCCCACTATGCGGTATTTACGCCGGGCAGCGGCGCCAGCATTGAACGCTACTGGAGCAAACCGGAAACCGGATTGCTGAAAGGCTCCACCGGCGATCTCACTGACGAACTGTTGAGTCTGCTCAAGATTGCCGTCAAACGCCGCTTGATGTCGGACGTTCCGCTCGGCGCATTTCTCTCCGGTGGTATCGATAGCTCGATGATTGTGGCACTCATGGCCACGCAGTCCGCTGCGCGTGTGAAAACCTTTTCGATCGGCTTTCCCCATGCCGATGACAGCGAACTGAAGTATGCGCGGCTGGTCGCAGAGCGCTACAACACGGATCATCACGAAATGATCGTCGATCCGACAATGACAGACGTGCTCGGTCCCATCGTCCGTCACCATGGCGAGCCCTTCGCCGACAGTTCCGCCATTGCGATGTACTACCTCGCGAAAATGACCAAGGAACATGTGACGGTGGCGCTTTCCGGCGATGCCGCCGACGAGGTTTTCGCCGGCTACAAGCGCTATCGGACTGCGCGCCTGGGCCACATCTACGACGCCCTGCCACCCATCCTCCGCTCGATTTATCGCAGCGCGCTGATCGGGGGACTGCATTTTCCGGCGCCTTCTGCGGCGCGTTATGCGATGGCGTTTCCGGGCGGAGAAGCGACCCGGTATCCATCGCTGGTCGGCCATTTCACGCCGGAAGATAAAGCAAGTTTATACCTGCCGCCGATGCTGGCCGCCCGTTCGCGTGCCACGATAGAGCGCTTCGAGCGCGTACTGGGTGAGAGCAAGTCGGACTCGGCCATTGGCCGCCTCGCCGACCTCGATTTTCAAACCTATTTGACCGACGATATCAATGTCAAAGTCGATATCGCTTCGATGGCGCATTCACTTGAAGTGCGTTGCCCCTACCTTGACAACGATGTCGTCGAATTCGCATCCCGGCTGCCGGCCGAGATGCTCATGCGCTTTCGCGGCAAATACCTGTTGCGCCATGCCGCCACAGGGCTTGTTCCTGAACCGATACTGAATCGGCGCAAGCGCGGCTTTGCCCTGCCCTTGAAACGCTGGCTCTGTCACGATCTGCGCCAGATGACGCAAGATGTGCTGCTCGACCGGACCGCACGTGAGCGCGGGCTGTTCGAACCAGCCTACGTCAGCAAGCTCGTTGCTTCGCTTCAGCACGGGGCGACGCAAGTGGACCGGGTCTGGACCCTGCTCATGCTCGAACTCTGGTTTCGCGAGTTCATCGACAAGCCGCCTCTGTCTTCACGAGTGCTCCAGGAAAACCGGAAAGTTTTCACTGCGGCACCATCGCAATCGCGCGTAACGGGTTAGGCCGATGATGCCGCCAGCGCCTGGCGCAGCCGCTGAGCATCTGTGGCGACGAAGCAGCCGCGCTCGAGCGAGTAGGTCCGCACGGAAACCAGCAACTGCCAGCCGTTTTCACAGCGCCGAATGCGATACCGATGGTAGCTTGCCCAACGCTCGGCATTCCTGCCGATTGCCGATGCAGTGGGCACGCCGATTGCCAAATTGCGTTGTTGTGGTGCATCCAGGTAGGTTGCCGCGGAGAAATGACCATGACCATGCAGGATCAATTCCACTTCGTGCCGGTTGAGCACGTCGCGCAACGCCGCCCCGTCAAGCAGTGATTTGCGCCAACGCACCGTGTGCTGTGCCGGAGGATGATGCAGCAACACGACGCGAAACAGCCCGGCGCCGGCGGTTTGTTCCAGCATTTGGTCCAGACGCCGCAGTTGTTTTTCACCCAGGCGTCCGGTCGCCAGGAAAGGCGCCGAAGGCGCCGCCGTGGACAGGCCGATCAGGGCGACTTGGCGGCGTATGCGTAGGCTGGGGAACAGTTCCTCCGCACTGGCCGTCGAGCTTCCTGCATCTCCTGCCATGTAAGCCGACCACTGGGCGAAGGTCTTGCTCCAGGGTTCGGCGATGTAGGCATCGTGATTGCCGGGTACCAGGGTGATGTTTTGCGGCGTGCCAAGTCGTTCCAGCCAGGCTGCGGCCTCGGTAAACTCGCGCGGCAGGCCGAGATGGGTGAGGTCGCCAGTGACGGCGATATGATCGGGGTGTCCAGCCTGGAGGTCGGTCATGAGTGCATCGAGCACTTCGCTGCGGTGCTCGTGGCGGCGGCGCAGCAGCCACGAGAGATAGCCGGAAAGCCGCTTGTCGAGCAACTCGCTGAGCCGGATGCCCGCCAGCGAGGTCAAGTGCAGGTCGGACACGTGCGCCAGCACAAAATCATCGTCGGACGACGCATCATCGTGTTGTACAGTGAGGAACTGGAGCTTGGGCGTGCTCATTGAGGTAGTATAGTTGCTGCGCTGCAAGTGACCAACAGTCGCCCAACAGTCGCTGAGGTCCGTCAAGCAACCATCATCCAGGAAGTGTAAATAGTGCCCGTCATCAAAAAATACGCAGTGGTGCTCGGGGATAGCCCGGTCCGTCTGTGGGGGCTGACCTCGGCCGAGCGTCTTGAACGTCAGTTGCAACAAGCGAGTATCGAGGTGTGGCATGACACCCTGGAGGCATTGCCTGCGGGTTCCGTCGTGATCATGCTTCGAGCCGATTATCTGTACGACAGCCGGGTCATCAAGGGTCTTGCCAAAGCTCAGCAGGTGTTGCTTGAGATCGAGAGCAGCAGCGGGAACGTGCCTGTCGCTGCCCAGGTTGATGTGGCCCACGCCAGTGCCGTTGGCGAATTGTTGACTGGCCGCGGTTCGGGCATTCCACCGGCAGGTATTGCCCTCGTCACGGTAACGCAAGTGGCACAAGGTTTTGATGCGGCATTGCTGAAGCTGGATACGCCTTTTGTGTTGCCGCTCAACGAGGAAACCCGGGGTGCGCAGGAACAACTGCTGTTTTCCGGTTCCTACAAGGGCATTACGGATCTGGTCACCAAATGGCTCTGGCCGGTTCCGGCGCAATGGGCCACTCATTTGTGCGTCGGCTTGCGGATCACCCCCAATCAAGTCACTGCGCTCAGCCTGGTGCTTGCCATTCTTGCCGGTTTGCTGTTTGCCCGCGGCGAGTATGCTTGGGGACTGCTGGCGGGATGGATCATGACCTTCCTCGACACCGTGGACGGCAAACTGGCGCGCGTCACTGTGACCTCCAGCCGTTTGGGGAATATTTTCGATCATGGTATCGATCTGATCCATCCGCCATTCTGGTATCTCGCCTGGGGTATCGGACTGGCTTCGAATCCGACCATGGTCACCGCGTTGCCGCTACACTGGCTGTACTGGGCTATCTTTGTCGGCTATATCGGCGGGCGTCTTTGCGAGGGGGCCTTCCAGCTATGGATCGCTTCATTTTCCATGTTTACCTGGCGGCCGGTCGATTCCTACTTCCGGCTGATCGTCGCCCGGCGCAACCCAAACATGATCATGCTGACTGCGAGTTTTGCCCTCGGCCGGCCGGACCTGGGCCTGCTGGCGGTGGCCGCCTGGACCGCGCTGTCGACAGTAATTCTGCTGCTGCGTCTGCTCATGGCCTTCCCGGCCAAAGGGCGCCCGGAAGGCATGCGATCCTGGCTGACCGAGATTGGCCAGACCGTGGATGAGCATGCTCTGGCGGTGCGCGTGTTCACCCGAATCAAGTCTGCCGAAAACAAGCGCTGATGGTGTTCGATACCATGCCGGTGGTGGCTACCCCGGCGCTTCATCCTGCACCAGACTTGGCGGCGCTGCGGATCGGCGTCGTCCACAATCCCGGCAGCGGGGTGAATCTGCGGACGCCAGCGGCGATGAGTCGGGCCTTCGGCAACCATCCAGAGATTCCGCGTCGCGATGTCAAGGATCCGGACTCGGTCGTGCGAGCGCTGGACGAACTGGCGGCGCAAGAAGTGAATACATTGGCCGTCAGCGGCGGCGATGGCACCGTGCGTGCCGTACTTGACGCGCTCCTGGCGCGCAAGCCGTTCCAGCGCCAGCCGTTGCTGGCGGTGTTGCGGGCTGGCACCACCAACATGATCGCCGGCGATGCCGGTATGTGCGGGCCTCCGGATATTGCACTCGCTAGCCTGATCGAACGTGCCGCGCACGGCGGCGAAGGTCTCGACATCGTCCAGCGCAAAATTCTGAGAATCGATCCCGGTTCGGGGCAGGCGCCGATTTACGGCATGTTCTTCGGTGCCGCCATGATCTCTCAGGGAGTTGAGTACTGCAAAAGCAAGGTTCACAGTGTCGGTTTGCGCGGTGAAATCGGCCCCGGCGTGACCTTGCTGCGATTCGTGGTGGCGATGGCACGAGGTGACCGCGATATCGTGAGACCCGTACCCGTCAGTGTGTCGATCGATGGTGCAGTTGCCACTGCCAGCGACTGCGGCGTCATGCTGGTAACCAGCCTGGAGCGTTTGTTCCTGGGATTGCGACCTTTCTGGGGTGAAGAAGATACGCCACTGCACTTCAGCTTTGCGCGCGCGCAACCGCGCTACTGGCTGAGAGCACTGCCGGGTATCCTGCGCGGCCGGCGCAACCGCTTCATGACATCCGCCAATGGCTACGTCAGCCATAACGTGCACCGGCTCCAACTCGGGCTTGACAGCCCGTTCATCGTGGATGGCGAATTCTTTTCTCCAGTACCGGGTAGCCCGCTGGTACTCACCGACGGCGGTGCGATGGACTTTTTGCGTCTGCGATGAGCGCTGCCCTGCAGGATGTGATCCTGGATCTGTCGGGAAGGCAGGCACCGGACTCGGTCAAGGCGCTTGGGGCCGACCTGCGCCAGCGTTTTGGCGCGCACGTGCTGGCGGTGTTGTTCTACGGTTCTTGCCGCCGCGCCAACGACGATACTGGCGGCATTGCCGACCTCTATCTGCTGGTGGATGACTATCGTGCAGCTTACGGTCGTTTCCTTCCGGCAATTGCCAATCGAATGCTGGCGCCCAATGTTTATTATCTTGAGATTCCGTTTGCCGGACGCACCGTGCGTGCCAAGTATGCGGTGGTGTCCTTGCGGCAGTTCGAGCAAGGTACGGCACACTGGTTTCATTCCTACCTGTGGGGCAGGTTTGCGCAACCCTGCGGATTGCTCTACGGCAGCGATGAGGCCATACGTCGGCGTGTGCTGCAGGCGTTTAGGCAGGCTACCGTCACCTTCGTGCGGCAGGTGTTGCCCCGGCTGCCGGCCGAGTTCGACGCCGAGACCTTGTGGACAAGAGGCTTGCTGCTCAGCTATGGGGCGGAATTGCGGCCGGAGCGTCCAGGCAGGATACGTGCGCATTATGCCGACGCTGCCATTGAATTCACGGCGTTGACGCATGCAATTGCCGTGGAGCAGGGCTGGGATGTCGCGCCGACAGGACACTATCGCAACCCGAGCAACCATTGGCAGCGGTGGTTCTGCGCCCTGAAGTGGGTCTTGCGCCAGTTGCAAGGCAAACTCCTGAGCCTGCTTCGCTTGCTGAAAGCTTCATTGACGTTCGACGGCGGCATCGCCTACATCGCCTGGAAAATTGAGCGCCATTCCGGCGTGAAGGTTGAAATCACACCTTTCATGCGGCGTTTCCCGCTGCTGGGGGCGTTCGGAGAGCTCTGGCGGATCTGGCGGCTGGGGGGATTCCGTTAGCCAAACTCGCGCAATTGGGATCGGGATGGTTGCCGAAGTACGGCTTATTGTCTACATTGCGCGCTTCGTTTTATTGCGGTACTGATTTTGGAAAACCTGACCCGCCTGTGCATTGTCCGCCATGGCGAAACTGACTGGAATGCCGAGAAGCGCATTCAGGGACATCTCGACGTGCCTCTCAACGAGGCCGGATTGAGTCAATCCCACGCAACGGCGGGGGGCCTCGTCGAATTGAAGTTTCGTGCCGTGTATAGCAGCGATCTGCGTCGATCCTGGCAGACCGCAGAGATCGTGGCCAATCGGCTTGGTCTGCCGCTCCATCCTCTGCCGGGGTTGCGCGAGCGGCATTCCGGCGTGCTGGAGGGGAAAACCCTGGAAGAACTGGCGGCAAGCCATCCTGAGGCCCATGCACGCTATCTGGATCGCAATCCGGATTACGCATTCGGTACGGGTGAGACGATGCGAGTGTTCTCTGCCCGCGTGGTGAGTTCGCTAGAAGGCCTGATCGAGTCGCATAGGGGAGCCAGCTTGCTGCTGGTGACCCATGGCGGCGTACTGGATGTGATTTTCAGGAGAGCGACCGGACGCAGCCTCGATGCGCCGCGCGACTATCCGATGCCCAACGCCGGCATCAACTGGTTCGAGCACCATCAAGGCGAATGGCGCCTGGTGGCCTGGGCAGAACAGTTCCACCTTGATCCGAACATGGACAGCGGTTCAGACCATCCGGAATGAGCCGATCATGTCTCCCGGGAATCCGGGTCCTGAATTGGTTGGGTTGTTGGTTTCGTAATAGAATTCGCGGTCAAGTGTACTCAATTACCCCGGTGGTTTTGTGAACGACGCATGAATTCATTAAGCGTAATCCAGCAATTGATGATCGAAGAATTTGGCTTGGAGGCAAGCCAGGTAGGCAGCGAAGCGAAACTTGAAGAGCTCGGCGTCGATTCTTTGGCGACCATCGAGTTCATGTTTCTGCTGGAGGACAAATTCAAGCTGCGCATGTCCGACAATCCCGTGGCCGTGAAAACCGTCGGCGATATCGCACGGGAGATCGACCTGCTGCTGGCACAGCAGCAGGCGGCCTCCAGCTCTCCAAGCTGATATGCGGCGTGTAGTCGTCACCGGAATGGGTGCCATTGCACCACTGGGAAGCGATGCACGCACTTTTTTTGAGGCACTTCTGCAAGGTCGTTCGGGCGTTCGCCGGTTTCAGCCGTCCTGGGCTGCGGCGGAATACAACCAGATTGCGGCTCCAGTCCTGTCCGAACTGGCGCAACACTTCACCAAGCTGCGCCGGATAGCCCTGGATCGTGTGGCGCAGCTTTCCCTGCAGGCCGTCAAAGAATCGCTGGGGCAGTCGGGCATCGACTTCTCCGACGACGCGGGGGAGTCTGCGGGAATCTACTGGGGTACCAGCTTGGGCGGGGCGACCAGCCTTGAGACAGCCTATAACGACGTGCTCGTCACGCGAGCCGCGCGACTCAAGCCTTCGACCATCGTGATGGTCATGAACAACGCTGCAACCGGGCAAATCGGTATCGAATTCGGCATCCGTGGCCCCAGCTACACTTTTTCTTCCGCGTGCTCCTCGTCCACTGTGGCGATCGGCGAGGCCTTCCGTGCGATACGCTTTGGCCTGATCAAGACGGCGGTTGCCGGTGGCGGCGAGGCCTTGCTGACTCAGGGGGTAATCAAGGCGTGGGAATCCTTGCAGACACTCGCCAAGGTCGATCCGAATCGACCGGAGACCTCCTGTCGCCCTTTTGCCGCGGACCGTACCGGGTTCGTTCTGGGGGAGGGGGCGGCGGCATTGATTCTGGAAGATGAGCAGTCGGCCAGGCAGCGTGGCGCGAACATCCTGGCCGAGATCGTCGGTTATGGCAACACCACCGATGCGGGTCATATCGCCCAGCCCGACCAGGGGGGTCAGGCGCGTGCCATCAAGGCAGCGCTGACTGAAGCCGGCATGGCACCGCAGCAGATCGACCACATCAATGCGCATGGAACGGGTACCAAGGTCGGCGACTTGAGCGAGACCAATGCCATCAAGCAGGTGTTTGGCGAGTACGCCCACAGTGTGCCGATCAGCGCCACCAAGGCTTTGCACGGACATCTGATGGGCGCGACCGGTGCGTTGGAAATGATTGCGGCGATCGAAGCCATGCGCGGTCGCATTGTGCCGCCAACGGCGCACTTGAACAGCCCTGATCCGGAGTGCGATCTGGATTACGTGAGCGAGGGTGCGCGATCTTTGAGCAAGCTGGATGTGGTGATGTCGAACTCGTTTGGTTTCGGTGGCAATAATGCAGTGGTTATTGCCAAGCGCTACGTGCCCTGATGCGCTGACCAATCGCTGCGGGACTGTGCGAGCGCGTCTGTGGCGGCCTGTTGCGTCCCGGTTGCTTTGTCAGTAGCAATGGGCGGCAAAAATCCCCTTCATGGACTAACTCCGGCATTGGCTCTGGCCCTGGCCTTTGCCATCGTTTTGGACACCCTGGCCCAGTTGCTCTGGAAATACGCTGTCGCAGGGCTGCCGGAGAACGCATCCCTGCAAGCCACACTCCTCGCGGTATTCAGTCAGCCCTGGTTTGCCGTGGTGATCGGCCTGTTCGTGGTGCAGTTGTGGAACTGGCTCGGCGTGCTCAAACATGCCGACCTGAGCTTTGCCCAGCCGATCACTTCGGTCAGTTACCTCTCGGTATCCGTAGCTTCCTGGTGGTTGTTCGGCGAGACGATCGGACCGCTCAAAACCACAGGGATTTTTCTTATTCTGGCAGGGGTCTGGTTGACCAGTCAGGGTCCGCGCACCACACGGGCGAATTCGGAGCAGCCGCGATGAGCACGATGGAGCTTGGCATCGGATTGGTCTTGATCTGCGCGCTGATCGAAGGCTTTGCCCAGGTGTGCCTGAAAAAGTCATCCGTGCTCGTTGAGGGAAGGCTGACCTGGATCGGCATGGGGATTGGCTTTTTTTGCGTCGAAGCCCTGCTTTATTCGATAGCCTTGCAATGGCTGGACATCAGCGTGGCTTACCCGCTCGGTGCTGCCAGCTTTCTGGCCGTGAGCGGTTTTTCCCGCTGGCTTCTCAAGGAGTCCCTGGATGCGCGGCGCATCGCCGGGTTGGGGCTGATCGTCCTGGGTTGTGCGATGGTAGCCTCGCAAGGGTGATGGATTCCGTGTTTCAGGTCGATTGGCGGACAACTGTCAATGAGATTCCGAAAAGTCTGTGGGAGGCCTGCTTTCCGCCGCCTCTGGAGGGCTTCTGGTGGTATCGGACGCTCCATGCAAGCGGGCTGGAGGATCAGTTCCTGTTCCTTTACGGACTCATCCAGTGCAATGGAGAACCGGCAGGCATCGCGCCAGTTTTCATGATGGATGTGCCGATGCAACTGGTACTTCCACCTGCGCTCATACCCTTGACGCAGCTGATTGGTCGATTGAAACCTTCATGGCTTTATCAACGCACCTTGTTTCTCGGTTCCCCCTGTGCCGATGAAGGCCACTTGGGCCTGCTGCCCGGTGTTAATCGCCCGAAGGCGATGCGGGCAGTACATCAGTCCTTGCGCGTGCAGGCGCGCAAACTGAAGGCGCCGATGCTGGTGTGGAAGGATTTTCCGGCGAGCTATGACGACGATTTTTCAAGCTTGGCTCGGACTGAGGGCTTGTTCTCGCTCTGCAGTTATCCGGGCACGCTGGCAGAATTGCCCGGGACCACCAAGGAAGAGTATTTCGCCTCACTCAAAGCTTCCCGACGCCATATATTGAAAAAGAAAATCCGGCGGAGTGGCGAGAAGGTCGGAGTCAAGGTCGACGTGATCCAGTCTCCCGATCGGGCCACCATGGACGAAATCTTCAATCTTTTCTGGCTGACCTACGAGAAAGCCACGACCAAGTTCGAGCGACTCAACCGGGATTTTTTCGATCAACTCGCCGAAGCGCCCACATCGCATTTTGTCGTGCTGCGCGAAATGGGAAGTGGAACCATGCTCGCTTTCATGCTGTGTTTTGCCTCGGAACATCATGTCATCAACAAGTTCATCGGCATCGATTACGCCCGCCCCAAAGAGTGGCTGCTCTATTTTCGGCTGTGGGATGCCGCCCTGGATTGGGCATTGAGACGTGGTGCCCGATCCATCCAGAGCGGACAGACCGGCTATGCGCCAAAGATCGAACTGGGACACCGCCTGGTGCCGCTCACCAATTATTGTCTCCACCGCAATCCGCTGATGCATCTGATCTATGGATTGGTGGCGAAAACAGTTTCCTGGGCTACACTTGATGAAGATCTGGCGCGCTTCCTCAAGGCGCACCCGGAAGAGGAGAGCCGCTAACCATGGCCAACTTGCTGGTCGTCGATGACGACGATTTTTTCAGGTCGATTACGCGGGAAACTCTCGAAGAGTCGGGGTACACGGTAGAAACCGCCGAAGACGGCCTGGCAGCCTGGGAAAAAATAGACCGCGCCCCGTCACAATTCGACTTGATGCTGCTCGACAAGCAGATGCCGCGGCAGGATGGCATTTCGCTGCTGAAACGCATCAAAGCCGATGCCCGCCTCAAGGAACTGCCCGTGGTCATGCTGACTGGCGACAACCGCCAACAGGACATCATCGAGGGTTTGGCGGCTGGCGCATCCTATTACTTGATCAAACCCTCCAGCGAGGACGTCCTGCTGCTGGTCATCAAGAATGCGCTGGACGAGTTTCGGAAAAAACGTGATTTGCTCGAACTGGTCGGCAAGCACGAGAGTAGCCTGAGCCTGTTGCGCCGTGCAGATTACAGTTTCAGAACCCTGGCGGAGGCGAATGATCTGGCGCTACTGCTTGCCGATGCCAGCATGAACCCTGCGAGGACCGTCAATGGTTATGCCGAACTCCTGATCAATGCAGTTGAGCACGGCAATCTGGGCATTACCTACGCCGAGAAGGGACAGTTGATCACGGCTGAGCGCTGGGAAGAGGAGGTCGCCAGCCGTCTGAGAGATCCGCGCTTTGCCACACGCCGTGTCGATGTGACACTGGAGAAAACACCTGTCGCCAGCATTGTCACGATTACCGACCAGGGACAGGGTTTCAATTGGCAGAACTATGTCGAATTCAGCCCGGAGCGGGTGTTCGACTTGCATGGGAGAGGGATTGCGATGTCCAAGGCGATCAGTTTCGACAGCCTTGAATATTGTGGCAATGGCAGCAAGGTGGTTGCTACAGTGCGCTACCCGGTTTGATTGGAAACCGGGTAGAAGTTGTTTGGCAATGCTGCTGAAATCGGAACGGGCGCATTAGCCAGACAACCTCGGAAAAATTCTGCGGAGAGCTCAACCACCTTATCCCGCTCCTGGTCGAGCGTGATGATGTGGTAGCAGTCGTGGAGCAGTTCAACGCGTACCGGACCACCTAGGTGTCGAGCGACATATTCGGCATTGCGCGGGCTGGTCACGTCATCATGGGCGGCATGCAGCACCAGCGCCGGGGTTCCGATAGTCGGCATTTCACTTTTGACGAGTTTGATCAAATGCCGCAACTCCCGCAAGGAGTGGCCCGACATGCCCAAGTTGCCGGCCAGTTCGCTGGCTCCTGACATCATGCTGTTATGGATGTAATCACGCAGACGTTCATTCTTGATGCCGTAGGGAAAGTTTTCGATGAAGCGGATATTTTTGCCGAAAGGGGTATGCAGAAACAGCGGCAGGAGAAATGAGAGTTTCGGCACTGCCCAGCCGTCATAGTACAGGGTCGTCGAATACAGTCCCAGGCCGCGAATTTTCCCGGGATGCTGGGCGGCAAGGTGCATCGCCATCACTGCGCCCATCGAAATTCCGGCGACGAACACCTGGGCGTGGTTGCGATCGATTTCGCGCCAGGCATCCTCAATGCTGCGGTACCAGTCGCGCCAGTTGGTCTGTTCCAGATCGGCCTCGCTGCCGCAGTGTCCTGCGAGCTGGACGCCGTAGACGCTGAAACCCTGCTTTGCCAGCCCGCGTCCGACGGTTTGCATTTCCACCGGCGTGCCGGTCAGGCCGTGAATCAGCAGGATGGCATCGGTACCGTCGCCGTAGCGAAAGCTCTTGTCCGGTATTTGCGCAGCTTCTGCGTCATCTCCCCCGGATGCGCCGCCGGACAAAGGCGATTTGCCTGTCCATCGGTACAGCCAGCGGCGCCAGGGGGCAATCGGTGCAACCGGGCGGTGATTTGTCGGTAAAGTCATTTGCGAAGTCTAGCTTACCGATAAAAGCCAATACGTAAAAGTTTGTGACACGAAGGCAAGACTCAGACCGCTAGGCGTCCCGATACCCAGACGGCCCAATGAAATTCCTATGGGAAAGCGCAGACGGCCAAGCCGTCTATGTCACGGACGAACCGGAATTATTCCGCTCCGCAACGTTTTAGCAGCATCTCGAACAATTGAATGCCGAGATCGATTTCTTCTTCGGTGATCAGCAGCGATGGGGCGAGGGTGATGACATTCTTGTAGTAACCGCCGATATCCAGCACCAGTCCGAATTTTTTGTCACCGACCTGCAAATCGCCTTTGAGTCCCTCGTTGAACACCCGGTCGGCCAGTTCCCGGCTTGGGGCATAGCCGTCACTGGTGCATAGTTCGATGCGCAGCGCCAGGCCGATGCCGCTGACGTCGCCGATGACTTTCCAGCGTGATTTCAGGGCTTCGAGCTTCTTCAGGAAATAGGCGCCACGGGCACGGATGGCCGGCTCGAAGTCGTGTTCCTGCGTCATGCGCAGCACTTCAAGCGCCACCGTGGTGCCGAGGGGGTTGGACGCAAACGTGGAGTGGGTCGAACCGGGTGGAAATTTTTCCGGGCTGATCAACTCTTCACGTGCCCAGATGCCGGAGATTGGATTGAGGCCATTGGTGATGGCCTTGCCGAACACGAACACGTCAGGAACGATGCCGAAGTTTTCCCAGGACCACAGCTTGCCGGTGCGATAGACACCCATTTGGATTTCATCAACGACCAGCAGGATGTTGCGTTCCTTCAGGGTTTGCACCAGTTTCTGCATATAGCCAGGGGGCGGAATGATGTAGCCGCCAGTACCCTGGATGGTTTCGATGTAGAAGGCGGCGAATTCGCATTCCTTGGCCTTGTCGTCCCAGAACGAGTTGTACTCGGTCTCGAACAGGCGCTCGAACTCATGGTGGCAGTACATGCCACAGGTTTCCTGTTTCATGCCGTAAGGGCAGCGGAAGCAGTATGGATAGGGAACGAAATGTGCCCGGTCGGAAAAATGGCCGTAGCGGCGCCGGTAGCGATAGCTCGAAGTGATCGCCGATGCACCCAGGGTACGGCCGTGATAGCCGCCCATGAAGGCGAACTGATGGGTCTTGCCAGTGTGGTTGCGGACGATCTTGAGCGAGTCCTCGACCGCCTGGGCGCCACCCACGTTGAAATGCACCCGCCCCTTCACACCGTATTTTTCTTCGATGTAGCGGCAAATGATTTCCGCGAGTTCGACTTTTTCCTTGTGCAGGTACTGGCAGGCCAGTTGCGGTAGGACATCGATCTGGGCTTTCAGGACATTGTTCAAACGCTGGTTGCGGTAGCCGAAATTGACCGCCGAATACCACATCTGCAGGTCCAGGTAGGGCGTCTTGTTTTCGTCGTAAAGATAGCTTCCTTCGCAGGAGGCAAATACCTTGGGGGGATCAGCGTAATGAACCGTGTCGCCGTAAGAGCAGTATTTTTTATCCTTGTCGAGGATGTCGATGATTTTCTGATCCATGCGCAATGTTCTCGGTTCTCTTTTCTCGGTTTGTTTACTCTGGGTGCTGCTCAGGCCAGGAGGGCAGGGCTGTTTAGCGGGCCTTCCTGAGGCCATTTTCTGACCTTGGCCAGTACGTCGGCAAAACTCTGGAATGGCTGGTAGGCGATGCCTTGCTGGAGACAATAATTCACCAGAGATCCCTTGGCAAACACCACATCGGCTTTCTGGGCTAGACAGGCATCAGACTTGCCATCACCGATCAGCACTACCGGGCCGCCGCACTCCTGCACCAGCTTGCGCGCCACTGCGCACTTGCAGACGCCGTTGCCGGCGGTGCACTCCTTGCTCAGATAGGGAAAAGAGAGGCTGATGCCGTCCGGAACAAAGTTCAGGTGATTGGCATAGATCGGCAGTTGCGGGAAAGCCGCATGGCGCGTCGAAATGTTGATGGCATGATCGAGCCCGTCGCTAACGATGGCGAGCTTGGCAAACCGGCTGACATATTGATGAAAGGGTAGGAAGCTGGCGTCAAGCTGGATGCCGCGAAAGAAGCTCTCCAGCGTGACATGATCGGCCTTGACCAGGCCGATTTGGCGCTGCATGCATTCGACGGCACTGATGTCGCCGGCCAGCCATTGCGTTTCGATGGCTTCCCATTCCGGCGGGGCGAACCGGGCCAGCAGGGTGTCCACGGTATCGCGGACGGAAAGGGTGCCATCAAAATCGATAATGAAGAGCAATGCTTGCTTTCCTTCCGTCTCAGCCCTTGATGATTCTGGGAAGCAGCATCTGGTGCCTCGGGCAGATGGATTTTGGGTTCTGGTAGACGCTGCCGGCGAAAGCCTTCAGGTAGCCGCGCAAAGCCTTGAGGTCGACAATCTCATCGACGAAGCCTTGCTGGGCGCAATACCCCGGGCGTGAAGTGTCGTAATATTTTTTCGCCATTTCGTTCATCTTGTCAGCAATCGGCTGCAGCGGCTGACCGGAATCCTTGTCCTTGACGGCGCGCCGCGCATAAGTCGCAACAGCGGCGGTTTCACCATGCATCACGTAGATTTCAGTGGCGGCGGTGCCAAGGGTGAATGCATTATGTCGATTGGCATTGGGTCCACCCATGACATAGTGCGCTGCCGCGCTGCCTTTCCTGAGTACCACCAGCATCATTGGTACATCAACCTGCTGGATGGAGTATATCAGGGTCGAGCCCAGGCCGAGCAGCTCGGCCTTTTCGGCGATATCGCCGACATCGATGCCGGTCGTATCCTGCAGCCAGATCACCGGCACACGGTCGCGGCCGCAGTGAGTGGCAAACTCGCTCATCTTGATCAAGCCCTGGCGATAGAGCTTGCCGCCGATACCCGGATAATCCGCATATTCGGGATAGCCCTTGGGCAGCAGGCCCTGGCGGTTACCAATCACGCCGACCAGCATACCGTCGATTTTCACCAGCCCGGTGTAAATCTCCGGACCGTAATCGGGGCGGAATTCCATGTGTTCGCTGCCATCGACCAGACGTGCCAGGATGTCTTCGAAGACGTAAGTCTCTTTCTGATTGACGGGCAGCAGGTGGTACAGGTCATCGCTGGGCAGGACCGGTTCCGCAGGTTCGGCGACGCGGAAGAACATCGGGTCGTAGGCGGGAATCGCCTGCATGTAGGCCTTGATGCCATCCAGAACCCCTTGCTCTTCCTCGCACACATGAGTGAAGAATCCGGTGTCGTAATAATGCGTTTCGACTCTTCCTGGCGGCCGTTCCTTGATATCGCGAGTCACCGCGATCAGTTGCTCGAGGCCTTCGACATCGAAGCCGCCGCGCGGCGACATGCCGGAGACGATGCCTGCGCCGCCCACGGCGATATTGGCGTCCTTGTGGGCGATCAGAATGGTCGGGGTGATGCCCTGATAGCCGCCACCGGCCGGATTGGAACCGTAGATACCGGCCAGGATCGGCACGCCGGCCTGTTCGAGTTCGGCGTGGCGATAGAAAGGCGTACCGCCACCGCGCCGACCGGCATAGAACTTCTCCTGGTCGGGTAGTTTCACACCGCTGCAATTGACCAGCCATACCAATGGGATATTCAGGCGCTTTGCCAGGTTCGTTACCATCAGGATGTTTTCCGATTGCCCGGCAATCCAGGCGCCGGCGAGGACCTTGTTGTCAAAGCCGATGATTACCGCCCAGCGGCCGCAGATTTTTCCAAGGCCGTCGACCACATTGGTGGTGCCTTCTTCGTTGTTCTCCGGGTTGTAGAGGCTGTGCAGCGGCTGCCAGGTCCCTGGATCGACCAGGTATTCGAGACGCTGCCAGATTGTCCATGAACCGCGCTCGTTGATTTTTTTCGCAGGAATGCCGACGTTCTCCTTGGCCTTTTTCAGCGCGGCAATTTCCGCCTCGATGGCTTCGATTTTGGCGCGGCTCTCTTTGGAACGGGCGATGCGGTTTTCCTTGAGGGGTTTGCCGAAGCTGGGCATTTTTTCAAAATAAGGTCTCATGTTTATCTTCCTCTGCAGTCATAAAATATGAAGGAAAAGGGGGCAGAGCATGTTTGCCCTGGCCCCCTCGATACAAGCTGTGTCGGTTCCTATTCGCGGTTGGGCGTGAATCCGAGCGCCATGCCGGAGATGATGACTTTCTGAATATTCGATGTGCCCTCCACGACCTGCAAGGATTTGGAGTCGCGGTAGAAGCGCTCGGCCGGATACTCGGTAGAGAATCCGTAAGAGCCGAAGATTTTCATGCACTCGTTGGCCGCATGCACGGCGGCTTCGGAAGCCGCGTACTTGGCGACCGAGGTTTCATATTGGTTCGGCTTGCCTTGATCCTTGAGCCAGGCGGCTTTATACACCAGCATTTGCGCGGCGTGATGTTCCACCACCATTTCTGCGATCTGTGCCTGGACCATCTGGTGCTGGGAGATGGTCTTGCCGAACTGGGTGCGCTCGTTGGCGTACTGAATCGCCAGATCCAGCGCCCCGCCGGCCACGCCGAGAGCTCCCGCGGCACAGCCCATGCGGGTCTGGTTGAGTTGCCACATGCAGATGCGAAATCCGTCGCCCGGCTTGCCCAGCACATTTTCCTTGGGCACTTTCATGCCATCGAAGGCGAATTCGCCGGTCGGTGCGCATTTGAGTCCAAGCTTGGTTTCGATGGCCCGGGCAGTGACCCCCGGCATTTTCTTCGGCTCGATAATGAAGGCGGTGATGCCTTTGTTGCCCTGGGACTTGTCGGTATAGGCATAAAGCAGGCCGGCGTCGCCGAAATGCGCCTGGGAGATCCACATTTTCGAGCCATGAATTTCCCAGTGGTCGCCCTTGTCGATGGCATGGGTCTTCATGCTGGAAACGTCCGAGCCGGTGTTCGACTCGGTCATGGCGAAGAAACCGAGTTGCGTGCCGGCGACCCAGCCGGAGATGTATTTGTCCTTTTGCGCCTTGGTGCCAAACTTGTTGACCGTCAGGGCCGGTCCCAGGTTCTGCATGTTGAAGGGCAGGCGCCAGGAGGCCGATACCTTGGCGATCTGTTCGGCCATCAGCACCGATTCCATGAATCCCATGCCGCTGCCGCCGAATTCCTCAGGCACGGCACAGGAGAAAAATCCCAGCCCGCCCATTTTTGCGACCCGGTCAGGGCGAAACTCGTGCTTGCGTTCTTCCTCTTCGAGGGTCGGCGCGATTTCCTCGGCTGCGAAGCGTCGCGCCGTATCCTGTATCAGTTGCTGTTCTTCGGTTAGTCCAAAATTCATGTTTTTCTCGCTTCTGTCATTGAAATAGCTTGATTACGCGATGACCAGCAGGACGTCACCATCGCTGACACTGTCGCCCTTCTTTACGCGCACTTCCTTGACCGTGCCCTCACCGGATGCATAGACCAGATTCTCCATTTTCAGCGCCTCGATCACGATCAGTTCGTCGTCTTCCGTGATGGAGTTACCAACCGCAACGAGGACATCAACAATCTTCCCCGCAAGTGGTGCCAGAATTTCCGCCATGATTTTCTTCCCTGTAGTGACAGCAACGTCCGACATAATGACTCAAATCGGCATGTTCAGCAATCGCAGGGCTGCGTTCAACAAGCACTGACGCCTTGTTTTTCATGGCTATGGCATAAGTCCGGGGGTTATCCGATGAGGCAGAGTACCTCTCCCTTCTTGACGCTGTCGCCATCCTTGAAAAGGACCTTGGTGACCGTTCCGGAGACCGGCGCGGTAATCGAATTTTCCATTTTCATGGCCTCCAGAACCAGCACGACATCGCCTTCATCGACGTGGTCGCCTTCGCTGACCTCGTAGCCGATAATCATGCCTGGCATGGGCGCCTCAACACCGGTATTGTTGCTGGAAGCGGCTGCGGCCGGCTTGGCAGGTTTTTCCGTGGCAGCCCGGGGGGTGGATTGGGGCGGCGGGGGAGGCGGCGGTGGCATCAGCGTGCGCTGAGGCTGCAGCGACGCGAGCGTCGGCGCGGACGCTGCCGGTTTAGCGGCTGCCAGGGCTGCCAGCAAGGGAGCACCACCGACCTGCTCGATATCCAGTTCGATCTGCTTTCCACCCAGGGTGATTTTGAAGGAATAGGCGCCAGAACCCTTGGCAGGCGCAGCCACGGCCTCGGCCTGTTTTTCAACAAGCAAGCCCGACTTCGCCTTGTTGCTCAGTTCCTGTTCGCGCTGAACGTCTTCCATGGTGCGCGGTTTGGCTTCGGCAGGAATTTCTTCCAGGCCGTATTTCCATTTAAGGAAGCGTTTCCCGGTGGTCGGATAGAGCGCATAGATGAGCACGTCATCGATGTCCTTGGCCAGTCCTTCAACGTCTTTCTTGGCTTTGTCCATCTCCGGTTCGAGCACGTCGGCGGGACGCACGCTGATCGGCGTTTCTCCGCGGGGATAGCCCTTGAGCGCTTTCTTCTGTACCGCGGGGTCGATCGGAATCGCCGTCTTGCCATAGAGACCGTAGCACAGGTCCTTGACCTGGGCGGTGGTCATTTTGTAGCGTTCGCTGGGCGTGTCGAACAGTACGTTGTTGACCGTCTGGATACCAACGATCTGGCTGGTCGGCGTGACCAGCGGGACCTGACCCAGTTCGCGGCGAACGATGGGAAGCTGGCGGAAGACTTCATCGAGCTTGTCCGATGCGCCCATTTCCCGCAACTGATTGACCAGGTTGGAGAGCATGCCGCCCGGTGTTTGATGCAGCAGGACGTTGATGTCGATGATGGAGAGGCGGTCATCGAGCAGATGACGATATTTTGGTGAAATTTTTTCGATGTACTCGCTGCAGCGGGCCAGCAGCTTGAGATCCAGGCCGGTGTCCCGGCTGGTGCCGCGCAAGGTGGCCACCAAAGGCTCCAGGCCGGGGTGAGAGGTGCGATAGGCCCAGGGCGAGAGACAGGTGTCGACGATGTCGATGCCGGCTTCGATGGCCTTGAGGAAGGCCATGTCGGCCTGGCCTGAAGTGAAATGACTGTGCAGATGGATGGGCAGCTTGACCGTCGCCTTGAGCGCCTTGACCAGAGTGTAGGCATCGTAGGGATTGATGAGTCCGGCCATGTCCTTGATGCAGATGCTGTCGGCGCCCATGCTTTCGAGGTCGCGGGCTTTCTTCAAATAGTATTCGAGGTTGTACACCGTGCCGCCCATGCGGGATTCGGTCAGGGAGAAGCACATGCATCCCTGGAAGTGCTTGGCGTTTTTCTTGATGGTCCGGACGACGGTCTCGAAATTGCGGTAATCGTTGAGGGCGTCGAAAACCCGGAAAATGTCCATGCCATTGTCGCAGCAGCGTTGCACGAAGGTTTCCGCCACATCATCGGGGTAATTGCGATAGCCCACCAGGTTCTGGGCGCGCAGCAGCATCGAAACGGGGGTCTTGCGGATATGTTTTTTCAGGGTGCGCAGCGTTTCCCAGGGGTCTTCCGCGAGGAAACGGTGCATGGTGTCGAAGGTTGCGCCACCCCACACTTCCATGGAGTAGAAACCGGCGTTATCCATTTCCTCGGCGATCGGCAGGAAATCCTCAACCCGACCGCGCGTGGCAAACAAGGACTGGTGGCCGTCGCGGAAGGTCAGATCCTGGATCTTTACCGGGTTAGTCACTGCGACGGTCTTGTCGTCCGAGAGTCCGGCTAGCAAGACGCCGTGCTGTTCCTGTTTCATCCTGACTTACCCCCTTTATGTGTAAGGATAGAGGTTTGTTGCTCGATCACAGCCGCTTGCAGCGCCAACTAGGCCATCAGACAAAGCGGAGAAGTTTGCTTCATGCGACATCATGCATTATAGGCATTATATTGCATGAAGATCAATCCATTCCAGCACTTCTTTGTAACCGTGCCGAATCAGTTGGTCGCAACCTCGCGGTAATCGATCAGATATTTGCCGGGGGTGCCGGAGTAACTGCCGAGTGTGCGCAGCATGGCGTCCAACGCTGCGGTGTCGGCGCCCGCGGCAGAGGTTTCGCCTTTGAAACGCAAGCTGTTGGCAGCGATTTCTCCGCTGCCGTTGATCTGCAATCTGCCGCTCAAGGTGGATAGGTCGACGCGCATGGCCTGGCCTTCGCCAACCAGCCGGAAACGATAATCGCCGAGCTTGCTGCCTGGCACTTCCGCCACTGCGGCGTCTTTCCAGACCAGTTCGATTTCCCCTGAGCAGGGATAGCCTTGCCAGGCGCAGGTGAAGTCATTCGTGCGCGCCTGGATGGTTCCTGCCCAGCCATAGCGGCCGAGGGCGCCGGGAAGCAACACGAGCAGCATCGGTGCGGGCAAGGCGGCATCAATTTGCTCAAGCGTGATGCCGTCAGTCCTCAATGCGATCAGGGCATTGCCTTGATCGAGACTGGTTTCGAGCGCGAGGCGACCGCGCCAAAGCTGGCCAGGATGCAGTTGCCAACGGATGTTTTGGGCGATCTGCCAGGTTGTTCCGTCGCTGGAATGCGACAGAATCATGCCACTGCCATTCCAGACCGTGCCCTCAGCGGAGGAAAGGCGCCAATGGCCTTTGCTGCCGCTTTCTACCCAAGGCGCCAGGGCGGATGCCGGCCAAAGAATGACTGCCGCAAGCGCAAAAAACAGGAAGAGCAGGGTGAAACCGAGGAGCCGCGACCGCATCGCAAATCAAATCAGGGGAGCCGTGCTCAACCCGGCTCAGGCAGGGCGAACAAGGCATCGATGCGGGCGACACCGGGGGGATTGGCGGCAGCGGGCGCACCAGGCACATCGGCCGCATCGATCCGGCACTGCACCAGACGCAGTCGTGTATCGCGCTGCAACACCGCCACCCACTCCAGCCAGCGATCAAAGGGCAACTGGGCACGCAGCCGTATCTGCCGTGGTCCCTCCAGTTGCAGTTGCGTGCCGCCCAGCGTCAGTCCCGTGGTG
>JBAYVV010000031.1:0-31695 GCA_041674465.1 Sterolibacterium sp. | reverse complement strand
CTCGGCTTGCCCGAGATCTGCCGGCAACTGGTGGCGCATGGCATGCCCGCCGGCACGCCCGCTGCTGCAGTCGAGAAAGCGACGACCGCAGCACAGCGCGTCATCGTCTCCACTGTTGCGGAACTGCCGGCCGCTGTTGAGCGTGCCAGCCTCAAGGGGCCTTCGCTGACCATCGTCGGCGGCGTCGTGTCGTTGCGCGAGCGGCTCAACTGGTACGTCGGCGGCGCCAGCTAGCCTGGAACAGACAGTGCAACTGGATCGCTATGTCACCACGCTCGGCAAGCACCTGCGGCAGCGCTTCGGCGTGCGCGTACGCAAGCTCTCGCTGCATGCCGGCTTCAGTTGCCCGAACCGCGACGGCACGCTGGGGCGTGGCGGCTGCAGCTTTTGCAGCGTGCGCTCGTTCAGTCATGCCGATCCGCATCAGGCGATCAGCGCGCAACTGATTCAACGCAAGGCCGAGATCAAGCGTGCCGTCCGCTATCTGGCGTATTTCCAGGCCTATACCAGCACCTATGCCGAAGTTGAGGATCTGCGCCGTCTCTACGACGAGGCCACGACGCAGGCCGACATCATCGGCCTGTGCGTCGGCACACGGCCGGATTGCGTGCCCGACGCGGTGCTGGAAATGCTGGCCGACTATCGCCAGCGCGGCCTTGAGGTCTGGCTCGAACTGGGCCTGCAAAGCGCCGACGATGCCACGCTGGCGCGCATCAACCGCGGTCACGGCTTCGCCGCCTATGCCGATGCCGTGGTGCGCGCCCGGCGATACCAGGTACCGGTCTGCGCCCATCTGATCGTCGGCCTGCCGGGAGAGACCGCGGCCGCAAGTTTGACGACGCACCGGCGCGTGCTGGAACTGGGCGTGCAGGGCATCAAGTTGCACCCGCTGATGATCGTCAGGGGCAGCCCATTGGCAGCGGACCATGCCCGGCACGGTGTGCCGATTTTGACGCTGGACGAATACGCCGCGACCGCCTCCGAACTGATCCGGCGCACGCCCGCCGCTGTGGTGTTCCACCGCATCTCGGCCACTTCGCGCACGCCCACGCTGATTGCGCCGCACTGGTGCTATACCTCGTGGCCGGCCAACAACGCCATCTGTCGCGACCTGGAACAAAACGGCGCGCAAGGCAGCCGCGTGTTTTAGATCCAGAGGCTCAAGGCCTAGCGATACTTTGCTTTGATCTGGTCGAGCTTTGCCGCATACAAATCGTGATCGGCGCGGGTGGTGCTGTTCTCCAGGGCGATGTGCAGATGCTCATTGGCCAGCTTGGCTTCACCCAGGTTGAAATAGGCCGAGGCCAGCCAATAATGAAACTCATGGTAATACGCGGCACGCTTGATTTCCTTCAGGAAGAAATCTCTGGCTTTCCTGAAATCGCCGTCATGCATGGCAGCCATGCCCAGGTTGAAAAAATGGAACGGCGGATGCGGCTGGATCTCCTGCAGCTTGCGTGACAGCGCCTGAGCTTCGTTTCCGCGATTCTGGTCTTGCAGCACCAGCACGAGGTTGGACATGACGTCGACATTGTCAGGCTCATGCTTGAGGACATGCCTGAGCATCTGCTCGGCCTCGGGCAGATTGCCGTGGTGCCGGTAGACGATGCCCAGCGTGTTGTAGGCGCTGAGAAATTTTGGCGCCTGGCGGATGGCTTCGCGTGCCCACCAGTAAGCCTGATTGGTATCGCCCCGGGCGAGTGTTTCGGCCGCACGATTGTTCATGTACATGGCGATGATGGTTTCCTCGCTGATCACGCGCGAGCGCTGGCCGCGGATTTCCTGTTGCGGCAGGAAGTCTATGGTCAGCAGATAGTTCTCGTCGAGCGCGCTGCGTGCTTCGCTGAACTTGCTGCCGAGCTTCAGATTGACATGTTCGCTGGAGAAATACAGGCCGCCGCTGCGGCTCCAGGTTTCCTCGACGAAAACATTCTGGAACTGCACCGGCAGGTTCATTTCCTTGGCGAAAGCCGCGGTCATGATGACCAGCGAAAGACAATTGCCGGTGCGTGCCGCAAAAGTTTCGGCAGCGTTGCGGGTCATGCTGGCGTCGTATTCAAGCCTGAGTTGCTGTTTGGCGTAGAGCGCATCGATGAGCCCCTGCTGCGGACCCTTGACTCTCAATTGCCTGCCGATCGTGGTCTGCAGGTACGCTTTCATTTCCGCACTCACGGCCAGAACTTCGTCGGCGCGGACGGGTTGGGCTGGGGCCTGAAACAGACGGTCGTGCAGCAAATAGTCTGGCTGCGGCACCACCGGCGGTGTGGCGCAGGCCGTTAGGCAGAGCAGCAGGATCAGCCAGAACTTCATGGCGCTTATTCTCCGGCGCGCGATCAAGGAATGCAAATTGCCAGCCAGTACCCCAGAACCAACTTCGGGCACCAGTACCCCAGAACCAGATTCGGGCACTAGAATTCCCCCTGCAGGCAATTCAACTGCACTCGCCAGGAGAAACCGATGAGTTCCATGCTACTTCCCACTACGCTGGCCGGCAGTCTGCCCAAACCTTCCTGGCTGGCCACGCCCAATCAACTTTGGGCGCCCTGGCTGCTTGAGGGCGAAGCGCTCGCGGAGGGCATGCGTGATGCAGTGCGCCTGGTGCTCTATGACCAGAATGCGGCCGGCATCGACATCGTCACCGATGGCGAGCAAACCCGCCGGCACTTTGTCACCACCTTCATCGAGAATCTCGAGGGCATCGATTTCGAACGCAAGCGCACCGTGCGCATTCGAAATCGCTACGACGCCGAAGTGCCCGTGGTGGTCGGTGCGGTGGCGCGGCGCCAGCCGGTGTTTTACGAGCATGCCAAGTTCCTGCGCGGGGAAACCGACAAGCCGATCAAATTTACCCTGCCCGGGCCGATGACCATGGTGGATACGTTGTACGACGCGCACTATCAAAGCCGGGAAAGGCTGGCCGGCGTGTTCGCTGAAATTCTCAACGCCGAGGCGCGGGAACTGGCATCCCTGGGCATCGACATCATCCAGTTCGATGAGCCCGCCTTCAACGTCTTCATGGATGAAGTGCGCGACTGGGGTGTGGCCACGCTGGAACAGGCCGCCGCCGGGTTGCCCTGCAAAACGGCCACGCATATCTGCTACGGCTACGGCATCAAGGCGAACATCGACTGGAAAAAAACCTTGGGCGCCGAGTGGCGCCAGTACGAATCGACCTTCCCCCTGCTTGCCAAATCGAAGATCGACCAGATTTCGCTGGAATGCGCCAATTCGCATGTGCCGCTCGAATTGATCGCCCTGCTCGAAGGCAAGGACATCATGGTGGGTGCGATCGACGTCGCCACCGAGCAGGTCGAAACGCCGGAGCAGGTCGCCGCGGTGCTGCGCGCCGCCCTCAAGTTTGTCGCCCCGCAGCGGCTCTATCCCTGCACTAATTGCGGCCTGGTGCCGCTCTCGCGCACCGCCGCGCGGGGCAAGCTGAGCGCACTGGCTGCCGGCGCCGCCATCGTCAGGAAGGAATTAGCGTGAAACAACAATAATGAGTGCTGGGTGAACTATCGAGCGAAGCGAGCAAACCAATCGCCTCCCCTGTGAGGGGGAGGGCGGGTGGGGGCGGGTCTTTATGCCGCTTTTCGCGTGTTTAATCATCAGTAGGCGGCATTCGCTACCATGAGCGTTAAGTCAGGAAGGATCCCAGTAGCTGAATTTCCAACAATAGGTTAATCTTTCAACACGTCGCGATAGACGATGCACCACATTCCAGGAGGTATGAATGAAGACTTTGTCCCAGATTTTGACTGAAAAAAAACGCGCAATTTGCAGTGTCACTCCAAATGACACGGTACGCCACGCCCTGGAGGTGATGGCGAAAGAGGATGTCGGCGCGCTGCTGGTGATGGAGGACGGCCGGCTGTTCGGGATTTTCTCGGAACGCGATTACACCCGCAAAGGCATACTCCACGGCAAGTCGTCGCTGGATACCAAGGTCCATGAAATCATGACGGCGCGGGTGACCTGCATCACCCAGGACAAGACCATCGAGGAGGCCATGGCGATCATGGACGACAAGCGCATTCGCCACCTGCCGGTGCTCGATGCCAAGTCTCAGGTGGTCGGCGTGGTGTCAGTGCGTGACCTGATCCGCGAAACCATCGCGGAGCAGGCCTTCATCATCAAGCAGCTGGAAAGCTACGTGCAGGGCTGATTGGCCACCCAATGCTACGATGGCACCGTACGCAACGTACGTAACGTACGCAGCGGCCGGAACTGACGCTGGTCGTCGTAATACGCCGGGCATTCATTGTCCGGCGTGACGCCCGGGATACCCATCAGCGGCAGCGGATGAAAATCGCGTGGCTTGGCATAGCCGGTGACATCCCCGGTAAAGCGTTGCGCCATGCGCGCGTCGACATCGGCGAGCTGTTCGGCCGCCGGTAGCGCCAGCCAGGTCTCATCGACATGCAGGAAGAGCGCCTTGCCGCAAAGGCCGAGGCGTGGCGTGCGCAGCATGTCGAAACTGGCATGACCGAAGACAAAAACGCGCATGCTGCGCATCATTTCTGCACGCCGCAGCCAGAAGACTTCTTTCCAGCGCTGGGCGCGGATCTCCTGCCATAGATCGAGTTGCGACGAAACGACGGCGACGCCGCACTCGTCAAACTGGGTCAACGCATCGCGCAGCGGGCCGCGTTGTTTGCTTGCCGTTCCGCCGCCCTGCTGCTGCGCCAGGGCTTGGTGATGGCGCGCATTCAAAGCCGCCTTGGTGCGCGGATAGCTGAGCCAGACCAGCGCATTGAAGCCGTCGTGCCAGTTGCCCGGGCGCGTTTCCACTTCTCCGAGCCAATAGATGCGCTCTTCGTAGGGAAGTCCGCTCGCGCCGGGGACAACGAAGCGCAGTGGCGCACCGCTGCCGGTGACGATGCCGCGCTTTGCCGCTAAAGCATTCAAGGGTTCCACTTCAAGCAAAGCGCCGTCGCGCTGCAACTGCTCCAGCAGGGGCTCGAGCGGCGCGAACAGAGGTTGCGCGGCGAATGCCGGGGGCATGCGCTCAGCGTGCGGGGGCAGTGCTGCCGGGAGCCGGTACGGCTTCGGCGGGCGCAGCGGCAGGTGCTGCCGCCGGTGGCTTGGGTGCGGCAACGAACTGTAGCAGGCCGTCCTTCTCATTGAAGGTTCCCACCGCATCGCCCGGCTCGCGCGGCGGCTGCTTGAACTGCTGCAACTGGCATTTCTGGGTTTCAGTGACATACCAGTTGTTGCCCTGCTTGAGGATGTAGTTGCCCTCCAGCGAACGGAACAGTTCCGCCGTGAACGCACCTTCAGGCGCCGGCTGGAGTTTGTGGCGGCGCATGCATTCGGGACTGTGCGCCGTGACCAGCGAGATTTCCCAGCCCTTGTCCCAGGCGTATTGCTGGTTGCGGATCAGGGACAGGCTGTGCTGCGCACCGCTGATCTGGTATGAGGCTGAATCGGTGCTGCCGCAGGCAGAAAGCAGGGTGGCTGTAGTGAGCCCCAGGGTCAATTTGAGTGTCGCAAATTTGATCGTCCATTTCATGTCTGCATCCTCCATGCAATTGTTTCGCCGGCGCGCAGCGGCACCAGCACTTCGTCATCGATAAAGGTCTGGCTGGCAGGCACCTGCCAGCTCTGTTTGGACAGCGTGATTTTCGCCGTGTTGCGCGGCAGGCGATAGAAGTCGGCGCCATGGAAGCTGGCAAAGGCTTCCAGTCTTTCCAGCACACCGGCTGCCTCGAACGCTTCGGCATACAGTTCGATGCCCGCATGCGCGGTGTAGCAGCCCGCGCAACCGCAGGCATGTTCTTTGGTGCTGCGGGCATGCGGCGCGGAATCCGTGCCGAGAAAAAATTTAGGATTGCCGGAAACCGCCGCCGCAACCAGTGCCTGGCGATGCGCTTCACGCTTGAGCAGCGGCAGGCAGTAATGATGCGGGCGGATGCCGCCGGCAAAGAGTGCATTGCGATTGAGCAGCAGGTGATGCGCCGTGATGGTGGCGGCGAGATTGACCCCGTGCGCCAGGACAAAGTCGGCCGCCTCGAGCGTCGTGATGTGCTCGAACACCACGCGCAATCCCGGAAAATTCCTGAGCAAGGGCGACAGAACGCGCTCGATGAACACTGCCTCGCGATCGAAGGCATCGACGGCCGGGTCGGTGACTTCGCCATGCACCAGCAGCGGCATGCCAAGTTTTTCCATGCGCGCCAGGGTCGCCTTGCAGCGGGCGAAAGCGGTGACACCGGCAGCCGAATTGGTGGTCGCGCCCGCCGGGTAGTACTTGACGGCATGCACCAGCCCGCTGGCATGCGCCGCGTCGATTTCCTGGGGTGCGGTTTCATCGGTCAGGTACAGGGTCATCAGTGGTTCAAATGACATGCCGCGGGGCAGGGCGGCGAGTATCCGCTCGCGGTAGGCCAGCGCCAGCGACAGTGTCGTCACCGGCGGCTTCAGGTTGGGCATGACGATGGCACGGGCGAAGCGCCGCGCCGTGTCCGGCAGCACCGCAGCCAGCGCTGCGCCATCACGCAAATGCAGATGCCAGTCGTCGGGACGCGTGATGGTTAAAGTTGCCATTTCTTGATTCAAGAACGTGCTGCCTCAGCAGCAATATGGCCAGCCAGAGTGCTCACAAAGTTCTTAAGCCCGGTCATCTCGGACAGTTCCGAGTAGCTGCCTGCTTTAGCGGCGGAACGGGATGTGAGCAGCAGTGTCGACGCAGTGTAGAGTTGCTCCTGAATCAGTTTGCGACACAAGATATTGTAGCGGTCTGCGTAAGAAGCGCTATTGAATTCTTTGAAAACGGGGAAGTGAGGCGACGTATCCTTGACTGGCGAGCGCGATCCGACACAATCCTCAATCATCATCAGCCATCCGAGAAAAGGCCGAGGAGCATCGCCGAACGCGCCTTCCCGATAAGCTGTCCAAAAATCCAGCGCTGTGCCGATTGCTTCTTCGGTTCGATTATTGAAATTGTTTCCGAAAGACGGCCCAACATGGCTTTTAAATTCAACGGCTGCAATCAAACGTCCATGAGTAACCACCAGCATATCCCACAACTTGGTTGGCCTAAAGTAGCCGGGCAAAGTCAGCAGTCGGCGTCTGAGGTGAATTTCGGCATGAGCCAGACCATTACGGCGAACAATTTCCTCAACGATGCGCAGGAAGCCATCCATATTTTTGCCGGCAGTTACTGCGGCACGTTCGCCTTGATCGGCTTTACCGCTCTGTTTCTGCTTGCTTGTGGCACCCTGACGGTTTTTCCAGAAGGCTTTGACGGCATCGCCCGCCAGCTTGTCGTAATTTGCCATATCGATAGGCATGTCGGATTCCGTATCTTTATTCGGCGCAGAGGATGTCGCGCTCGTTCTGATTGAGTCCATAGACATCGAAGGCGAGCCGGTCGCACAAAGGCTTGTCGCCACGCTCGGCGGCAGCGACGAGTGCCTGTCTGAGCGAATCCGGAATGTCCTGCCAGTGCGGAACACGAATGCGCCGCAGGTATTGGGCCTGAAAGCGCAAATGACCGCCGCGCATTTTTACCGAGTACGCCGAAACAAATAATTTGGCGATTCCCGATCTGAGTACTGCCTGGAGCGCCAGAATGTTCCAAGTACCGGAGACGATGTAGTACAGATTGTGGTGCGGGTAGTACCGCCCCTCCTCGAAAACAATGTTCGCATCACCTTTAATGTCAGGTATCAACAGTTTGGGGCGGGTGGTCAAAGACGGTGTAATGCGGTCGATGGTCCGATACCAGCTTTGCGGGTTCTTTTGTGCCACGTTCCTTTTGCGGACACCTTCGCCACGACTTTCAAGATATCGGGCAAAGCGAGGGTAATGAGCAAGGTCGACCAAACCGCCATCATCTTCAAAGGGATTGATTACCCCCAATCCGCGCCAGACGACAGTACCGTTTTTGATATCCCGTGTGGTGATCAGCGGGAGTTTCCGTTCTGGTTCTACATCCAGATCGTCAAAGGCACCGATGAAAATCTCGTCTGCACCGGTGGCAACGCCAATGCCCACCTTGCAACCGTCATCTTCCAGTGTCGGGAGTGCCGCTTCAAGACGCCGCACCAAGGCAAGCTGGCTGGATGTGTTCAGCATCCAGGGTTCGGAACCACAAACAACATCCGTGCTTGTGACTGCCATTGAGCTTTCGTCAGCAGCATGACCATTCCTAAGAGCACATGCCAGGTCCGATAGGGTATGTGCGTCGACCGATGTGCAATGTCCGATGCGTGTGGAGCCTGACTTATCGCGGGTAATCACGGTAATGGCAGGATAGGCGGTCACATCGGAATGAAAAGCTGGAGTGTCGACCATGTCTACATACACGGCCAAGTGAAAATTGTTAGTGATCATTGACCTGAGCGGGCCGCCATACTTGTTCTTCATCCAGCGATCGGAACAGATGTAGCCCAGCGCGCCCTGTTCGGCGAGCAGCATCAAGCCACGTTCGAAAAATGGAATGTAAAGATCGGCGCGGTCGTAGATGGTCGAATAGTGGCGGCGATATTCAGCCAGGAGCGGTGCTGCTATTGACTCCTGGCGAAGATAGGGGGGGTTGCCAACGGCATGGGTAAAACCAACAGGCAGATCGGCGAGGAGAAAGTCGCCCTGAATGAGCCAGTGGTCGATCAACTGATCCGCTTGTTGGATATCATGGCCGAACTGAATGATCAAGGCACGGAGTTTATCCGCCGTGGCGGAGACACTCGCTCGATGGATTTCGACGGCACGAATCGCCGGCGAAAGGTCGGCGACGATAGCATTTCCCCGGTAAGCAATGAGTAGTCGCTCAACTGCAGGCAGAAGGAAATCGCCTTGACCGAAGGACGGCTCAAGAAGCTTGAAGCTCTGCAGTGATCTATCGGTCGTATAGCCGATCAGGTCGAGAATGAAATCCACGACCTCCCTTCGGGTAAATACAGCGCCGCGTTTATCGCCGGTGGCGATCGACAAGTCGGCGACAGCCGCGGCAATGGGGCAGGGAATGAAAGGTAAAGAGGGTTGTAATACTGCAGAATTCATGGATGGATTATAGCTTCTTGTCTTTCCAAGCCAGTGCCTGCTGATACAGCGCATTTTTGTGCTGGCCGCTGATTTCCGCGGCGAGTTTCGCCGCCTGTTTGAGTGGCAGTTCGGCCAGCAGCAGCCTGAGGATGCGCAAGGCGTCGGCCGGCAGTTCCTGGGCAGACGGTGCAGCCGAAACCAGCAAAACGAATTCGCCGCGCTGGCGGTTGGCATCTGCGGCAAGCCAGTCTGGCGCTTCGGCCAGCGGCATGGCGGCGATCTGCTCAAACAGCTTGGTCATTTCGCGCGCTACCACCAGGGTGCGCTGCGGTTCCAGCAGTTCAGCCAGATCGGCGATGGTGTCGACGATGCGGTGCGGCGCTTCGTAAAACACCAATGCCGCCGGGATCGCCCGCAAGGCCTCGATCTGCTGGCGCCTGGCGCTGGTCTTGGCGGGCAGGAATCCGACGAACAGGAACTGCGGGTCGACCAGGCCGGCTGCCGAGAGTGCCGCGATGGCGGCATTCGGCCCGGGCAGCGGAATCACCGGAAAGCCCGCGGCACGCACGGCCGCCACGCTGCGCGCACCTGGATCGGAGACGCCGGGTGTGCCGGCATCGGAAACCAGCGCCACCGATTTCCCTTCGGCCAGCAACTTCAGCAGTTTTTGCGCCGTGGCGGCTTCGTTGTGCTGATGCAGGGCAAAGACGGACGTGCGTATTTCATAATGGTCAAGCAGGTGGCGCGTGTGGCGCGTGTCCTCGCAGGCGATGGCATCGGCCGTGCGCAGCGTCTCGAGTGCGCGCAGCGTGATGTCGCCGAGGTTACCCAGCGGTGTGGCCACCACATATAATGCAGCTGTCCTGTTCGCCGGCGGATGCATCTCATGTTCCATCACAGGCCTATTCTCCTGCCCTCCCGGGCGCCATGCAAGTAAAGTCGCAGACCGGCAATGACCGGCGCCGTTCGGGCGAGCAGGCCGAGGCGCTGGCAGCGGCCTATCTCGAGCGGCAGGGATTGCGCATCACCGAGCGCAACTACCGTGTGCGCGGCGGAGAAATCGACTTGATCTGCGACGACCGCGGCTGCCTGGTCTTCGTCGAAGTCAGATTGCGCACCAGTAGCCGCTTTGGCGGCGCCGCCGCGAGCATCACAACCACCAAGCAACGCCGCCTGATCCTCGCCGCGCGCCATTACCTTTCCGGCCGGCGCGAACAACCCTGCCGCTTCGACGCTGTCTTGCTGAGCGGATTGACCGATACCGATATCGAATGGATCCGCAATGCCTTTGACGCGTTTTAGTCTGGCCCTGGTGGCGTTGTTTTTCTGTGCGGCGGCTACTGCGCAGACCATCCGCATCCTGGTGCAAAGCTCACCGCTGGCCGGCTTTCAGTATCACGCCGGAGCGGCGGTCTGGGATGACATGAGGGTCGGCGATGTGCTGGTGCTGGTGCGCGAGCCCGACAATCCGCACGATGCGAATGCGATCCGCATCGACTGGCGCGGGCAGCAGCTCGGCTACCTGCCGCGCCGCGAGAACAGCGCCGTGGCGGCCGAGATGGATCGCGGCGGACGCGTCGAAGCGCGCATCGCCCAATTGCGCGTGCATCGCAATCCATGGCAGCGGGTACTGGTCGATGTGCTTCTGGTGTTGTAAGCGTGGCGCGTTTACAAGTCTGGTTGGATAGGCCAATTCAAACAATTCAAATCATGGAAGAACGGGGCTGGGCGTCGGAACCGGCGTTGACCCGTGGCCTCGCTTCGGCTCCCGGTGTTGGGAAGTGCACATATCGCCAAATCGAGCCCACTGGTGCCCGAATTTGTCTCTAGGGTACGGGTCAGTGCGCAATCCGCTGGCGTTGGCTTTTGCATCTATCCAGATTTTTGGATCGACATTGATTCTTTGTGATGCAGTGCAGAAGATTTGCGCGCATGGATGATCAATGGATGAAATTGCCGGTGTCGACAAACGACCTCTCTGCCGATTGATGACAAATGAATTGACCTTGGCTGCTCTGGGTATTCATTGCGCTCACTCAACCTCAGCACGATTGCAACTAATTTTCTTTTTGTTCGAGTGAGTGTAGCAAGGTCGCAAACAGTGTTTCGGGTTCAAACGGTTTGATCAGGAGGTCATTCATCCTGGCACCCAAGCAGCGTGCCTTAGGCCTGACAGTCGGTTCCACTAGTTTCCGACATATTCGACGAGCTTCTTGTCTTCAATCAACACGTGTGGTTCAAACCACTCAAACAGAAACTGAAACACTTCATTTGCCATTATTGCTCCCCGTTTGAATTTCCAGAATTTATCGATGAGGTCTTCCATTAAATTAAGGTGCAATAGGGCATGGCTCTTTTGCTCTGGATATTGGCATCCTGTCATGATTTTTTCTTCACTGGAAAAATGATATTCGGCGTGCGTGCTGATTTCGTCAAGGATTTGTACCAGTTTTTCTTTTGTCGCGCCTTGTTTAGCGGCTTCCCCGAAATCACTTATCAATCCAAGTAAGGTGCGATGCTCGGAATCGATTTGCTCATTGCCAAGTTCATATCGGCTATCCCACTTGATCATTTCCAGCCCCTCTCAAGGATGCACTACTGAAACGTAAAGGTACTCCGTTGGATACTGTACAAGTATGTTCCTTGTGCAAGTAAATTGGGCATAAGTCCATAGTCAAAGAGCAAAATATTTACGCAAATGTTTGGCAATCAGTTAAATAGCGATAGAGTTGCAGGCTTACCGGACGATCTTCGTGGTTGTTTCTACAGATTGGATGTCTGCTCAAGACTAATTGTGCCAAATCGCCAGCGGCCAGCAAAGGAGCATATATCTTTGCTCTAGCCTGCCCCGCTAGCCAGTCGAAAAATTTCTTGCACCGTTCTTGTGGTGGTCCTGAAAAAATCGTGTCAATATGGTTACCTGAAACATACGACAATCCTGCCATGACGACATGCACGAAGTGCGGAGCTTGCTGCGTCACTTATCGCGTTGCTTTTGGTTGCGAGGAGCTTGATGAATCAGCAGATGGCCTCGTCCCGGCAAATCTCGTTGAGTGGATTGACGAACGACGCTTTTTCATGCGAGGCACGAATCTCCATTTTCCCCGCTGTATCTCCCTTATTGGAACTGTCGGCAGGGATGTCTCGTGCGCAATCTATGATCGCCGGCCAAGCCCCTGTCGGGAATTTGCTCCGCAAGCTGTTAGCGGAACTGGAGACATGTGTTGTGCAGACGCGCGGCGCTTGCATGGGCTACTTCCGCTGAGAGGATCGTACGATGCAGGAGTGCTTGCCTGATGGAAGTTTCGTGATGCAATTAACTCAGATACTTTTCGGCAGCTTACTTGCGATGACCCGTCACTGACAAATCTTATTCCGGGGTTATTTTGAGGACCGCTAATGGCTGTCGATCACCATCTCTGTTAAGTTGCCTTGTCGCGGCGCACCAAAATGCATCAGCCTTGAAATCCTGAGAGACGTTTTTCTCAAAGGCCGCACGCAAGTTCATTGAAGGAAGTCTGGGGAGTTTTGCTGGCCGATATGTGCGTCTTCTGCACCGGGAGGACGGACAAACTTCCCAGACTTCCTGCGCTCTACCGACGATCATTTCGCTGGCCGTTCACGTTCTCAGCGGCCAATCGGGGCAGTATGACCCGCATGTTAAAATTGCTGCCACTTCCTGAGCACTCAATCCTTAATCATCGACTTTCGATCATGGAACTCGTAGCCCGCATCGCCCGTCAGTTTCATGACAGCGCCCAGGCCAAGCTGGATGCCGTTGAAACTCTCGCCGCGCCGATTGCGGCGGCGGTTGAACTGATGACCCAGAGCCTGCTGGCCAACGGCAAGATCATGGCCTGCGGCAATGGTGGATCGGCAGCCGATGCCCAGCATTTCACCGCGGAACTCCTCAATCGGTTCGAGATGGAACGGCCGCCTTTGGCCGCTGTGGCATTGACCACAGATACGTCCACGCTGACCTCGATCGCCAACGATTACAGTTATGACGAAGTCTTCTCCAAGCAGATCCGTGCGCTTGGCCAGGCCAATGACGTGCTGCTGGCGATTTCCACCAGCGGCAATTCGCCCAATGTCGTTGAGGCGATCCGTGCGGCCCACCAGCGCGAAGTCAAGGTGGTGGCGCTGACCGGAAAAAATGGCGGCAGGATGGCCGAACTCCTGTCCGAATCCGATGTCCACATCTGCGTTCCGGAGAGCGCGGCAGTGCGCACTTCGCGTATCCAGGAAATACATCTGCTGGTGGTGCACTGCCTGTGCGACGGCATCGATTATTCGCTTTTAGGAGAACCCGAATGAGAGCATTCAAGAACAAGTCTGGGGTTGCCAGGATATCCGGTTGGTGGTGCTGGTTGTTACTGGCAGCGCTGACGCCGACTTTGGCAGGATGTTTCGGCGCGGCTGCGGTCGGCATGGGAACCACCGTGATGCTTGCTGTGGATCGTCGACCCACCGAGACCACAATTGCCGACGAGGGCATCGAAGTGCGCGGCGGCAACCGCGTCAGAGAGAAATTCGGCGACAAGGCGCATGTCAATGTGACCAGCTTCAACCGCAGCGTCCTGCTGACCGGTGAGGTTCCCGATGCGGCTGCCAGGGCGGAAGCCGAGAAACTGGTGAGCGGCGTGCCCAACGTCAAATCCATCAGCAATGAATTGCTGGTTGCCGGCGTGAGTTCCTTCGGCTCGCGCAGCACCGATTCCTACATTACCTCCAAGGTGAAGGCGCGCTTCGTTGACGCCAGCCAGTTCTCCACCAATCATGTCAAGGTGGTGACCGAGGGCGGTTCGGTTTATCTGCTCGGCATGGTCACGCAACGCGAGGCCGACGCGGCGGTTGAGGTGGCCCGCACTACTGGTGGCGTGCTGAAGGTGGTGCGCTTGTTCGAGATCATCAGCGAGGAAGAAGCGCGCAGGATCGACAATCGCGCTACCAGCACCGGCGCCAGCCAAGCTGCCACCAAGACGCAGTAGCGCCCATGTCCTTCCCCGCGCCCGATTTCGAGGCCAAGCTGTGTCGGACCGGGGATTTGCCGGCGCGCATCGCCGCGCTGCCCAGGCCGCTGGTGTTCACCAACGGCTGCTTTGACATCCTGCATCGCGGCCACGTCACCTATCTGGCGCAGGCGCGAGCGCTGGGGGCGAGTCTGCTGGTGGCGGTGAATTCTGATGCTTCGGTGCGGCGCCTCGGCAAGGGCGAGGATCGCCCCGTCAATCCGATCGAGGATCGCATGGCCTTGCTGGCAGCTTTGGGCAGCGTGAGCCTGGTCACCAGCTTCGATGAAGATACGCCCTTGCAAGTGATCCAGCTTTGCCTGCCCGATGTTCTTGTCAAAGGGGGCGACTGGCCGACTGACAGTATCGTTGGTGCCAGCGAAGTGCTGGCGCGCGGGGGCCAGGTGGTTTCGATCCCATTCATCCATCAGCGCTCGACCACGACGTTGCTGGAGAAGATTCGCCGGCTGTAAGTTTCCCTAAACCTTGCGCTGGATCGCTTCGCGCACCAGGCCGATGTGCCCGCGCAGGTTGTAGAGCAGATCGGTGAAAGGCAGCGGCGTCTGCATGCGATTGACATCGGTCTCGATGCGGTCGAGCCGGGCCAGCCATTCGGCGCGGCTATGCTGCTGCGGCTCCAGGTCCACTTCCGCCTCTATCAATTTCAATTCGCCGTAACGGCGGAAGATGCGCGAGCGCACTCGCCAGCCATACAAGGCCGGAGCAAACTTGACGATGGGAATCATCAAGGCGAACAGTGGCACCAGCATGACCACCAGCCGGTCGATCAGGGTCGCTGCCCAGAACGGCAGATAGCGCTGCAGCAGCGGCTTGCCCGATTTGTAATAACGTTCCGCTTCGCTCGAGAGCGGGAAATCCAGCTGTGTCGGGCGCGGGAATTCTCCCGCCTTCTGGAACAGGCCGCTTTCTCCATGGATCTCGCTCGCTGCCTGCAGCAGCAGATCGACCAGGGCCGGATGGATATCCTCACGCACCACCAGGGTCGCCAGCGGCGAGACCAGGGTGACATCGTGCGGCGGAATGTCGCGCACCAGATCCACCCCGCCGCGCGGCAGGGTGAGTTTGGTGAGGTGGGGAAAGCGTCGCGCGTAGGCTTCCGCATGCGACAGGCTCATCAGACGCACGCCATCGGTGTACAGCAACAGCCAGACCATGGCCGATTGCGTCGGTCCCACCGCGAAGACGGCATCCACCTTGCCTTGCCGCAATGCTTCGACCATGCTCAGGCCGCCGCTGGCAACCAATTGCGTTGGTGCACCCTGGATGCCGTTGGCTTCAAGCAACTCCATGGCCAGCTTGTGCGTGCCGCTGCCCTGCGGACCGATCGCCAGACGACGCCCCTTGAGTTGACTCAGACGATCCAGCTCTCCATCGGGCATGTCCTGCGCCAATCCGGCGCGATAGAAAATCCACAGCGGTTCATGAAACAGGCCGCCCAGGGAAACCAGCGCACCGCTGTCGTCGGAGCGTCCCGTGCCACCCTGGATGAAAGCGGCATCGACGGGATATTTTTCATCGCGCAGGTGCTGCAGGTTTTCCATTGAACCCGCCGAAGGCTTCTCCACCAGTTCGATGTCATAACGCGCGAGATAATCCTTGTAGCGCGCGGCAAAGCTTTGATAGGCGCCGCCTTCGCCGCCGCTGCTGAAGATGATTTGCCGCGGCGGCGCCGGACGAATGAACTGTGCCGCCACCCAGAAACCGGCGAGCAGCAGCAGCAGCGACGGCAGCGCCACGAACAGCAGATCGTGCAGCGAAATTTCACGCAGCCGCTTGGGGATTTTTCTCACCATCAAATAGTCCAGTCACATCGCTCGATCGACTGCAGGATTATGGAGGAAAATAATCCATCATGGATCGAACGAGTCACCGCTGGGGAGTGCTGGCCTTGCTGGCGGTAACCGTCGTCTGGGGCACGACCTTTCCTGCCATGAAGGACCTGACCGCCGAACTCAGTCCGATCCGCATCGTGGTGGTGCGCTTCCTGATCGCGGCGTTGGTCTTGTCGCCGCTCTGGCGCGGTGTACATAAGGCGGAACTCAAGGCGGGGATGGTGCTGGGCCTCTTGTTGTTCATCGCCTTCATGCTGCAGGTCGAAGGGCTGGTGCTGACCAGCAGCAACCGCAGTGCCTTCGTGACCGGCCTCAACGTGATCCTGGTGCCGCTGATCGGCACCCTGCTGGGGCAGCAGGTGGGCTGGCGGATTGCGCTGGCCAGCGGCCTGGCGCTGGCCGGTTTGCTGGCCCTGTTCTGGGAGGGCGCGAGCTGGAACCTGGGCGATACCCTGACCCTGGGCTGCGCACTGTGCTATGCGATCTACATTTTGCTGCTGGAATACTTCGCGCATCGCAATGCGTCGGGAAGCCTGCGACCGGAACGGCTGGCGGCGGTGCAGTGTGCGACATTGTGTGCTGCGGGCTTGCTCTGGATGCCGCTGACCGAATCGGTGGAACTTTCTGATCTGGTGCAGCAGGTGCAGCGTCACGGCATCGAGCTGATTTATCTGGGCGTGGTGGCCAGCGCCTTGATGATCTGGTTGCAGGCCTGGGGCCAGCGTCGCGTGCGTGCGGTCGAGGCGGCCATTCTGTACGGCCTGGAGCCGGTATTCGCGGCGATTGCCGCCTGGTTCTGGCTGGCCGAAGCGATGACCGCGCGGGCGCTGCTGGGGGCGGTGTTGATCGTGGCCGGGATGATCATCAGCCAGCTTCAGCCAACTTCGGCCGGATCGAACGCTGTCGGCTAATCGCCCTTGACGATGCCTTCGCGGCGCGGATCGGCGCCGCCGAAGTAGCCGCCCGGCACGCGCTGAATCGCATGAAGCCCGCTCGCCATCGGCACTTCCTGCACCTCATGGCCGCGCGCCTTGAGTGCATCAATCGTCGCTGTGGGGAAGCCGCCCTGTTCCAGTAGGGTCGGCCCGTTGAGCGAGCCGAAGTTCGGCAGGTTGATCGCGGCCTGCGCATCCAGCCCCCAGGCCAGCGTACCGAGCAGGGTCTTGGCGGTGTAGTGGATGATCAGCGCGCCGCCGGGAGAACCCAGCGTCATCAGAAGCTGTCCATTTGCGCGGTCGAACACCAGAGTCGGGCTCATGCTGGAGCGCGGGCGCTTGCCAGGTTCGACGCGATTGGCGATCGGCTTGCCGGCGGCATCGGCCGGGGCGAACGAGAAATCGGTGAGCTGGTTGTTGAGCAGGAAGCCGTGCACCATCTGGCGTGAACCAAAACCGTCCTCGATGGTGGTGGTCATGGCCAGCGCGTGGCCTTGAGCGTCGACGATGGAAACATGCGAAGTACCGCGCTCGACCTGCTCGGGCTGCGGCGCCCAGGAAATGAGCATCGGTCCGGGCAGACCCGGCTGGGCGGATTTCATCGAACGCTCTCCGATCAGTCCGGCGCGCTGTTTCAAGTAAGCAGCATCCAGCAGGCTCAGCCAGTCGCCCCCCGGCGCGGCAACGAAATCGGGATCGGCGACATACTGGTTGCGGTCGGCGAACGCCAGGCGGGCAACTTCGCTGTACCGATGCAGCATGGTTGCGCTTGGCTTGCCGTTTTCCAGCGGCGCAGCAGTCTCAGTTACATGCTGCAGCAAGCCAAGAATCTGCGCCACGGCGATGCCGCCCGACGAAGGGGGCGGAAAGCCGCAGACACGAAAGCTGCGCCAGTCGCTGCACAGGGCAGTGCGTTTTTTCGGCCGGTATCCGGCAAGGTCTTGCAGGCTCAGCAAGCCCGGGTTGGTCGGATGCAGGCGCACCTTGGCGACTATTTCCCGGGCGATGTCTCCTTGCAGCAAGGCCGAGGCGCCTTCAGTGGCAATGCGCCTGAGTGCTGCAGCGAGTTCGGGATTTTTGAGCCGATGGCCGACAGGCCAGGGCTTGCCGTCGGCAGCGTAGAAATAGGCTTTCGCGACAGGATCACGTTGCAGGTGGATTTCGTTTGCCAGCAAGACATGCAGGCGCGGACTGAGCGGGAAACCCTGTTCGGCCAGCGCGATGGCCGGCTCGAACAGCCTGGCCCAGGGCAGTTTGCCATGCTGCCGGTGCGCCATCTCGAGCATGCTGACGGCACCGGGCACGCCCACCGGACGGCCGCCGACCACGGCTTCGATAAAAGGCATGGGCTTGCCGTCGGCGCCGAGAAAGAGCTTGCCATCGGCTGCCGCCGGTGCGGTTTCACGGCCATCGAAAGCTTCGACCTGATGGCCATCCCAATGCAGCAGAAATGCGCCGCCGCCGATGCCGCTCGATTGCGGCTCGACCAGGGCCAGCACCATCTGCACGGCAACTGCCGCATCCACCGCGGAACCGCCGGTCTTGAGCATCTGGTAGCCGGCCTCAACGGCCAGCGGATGCGCGGCGGCTACTGCAAAGTGTCGTGTTGCCCAGCCGGATTTGGCCGCGTAGCCCGAGGTGCCTTCCGGTTGTGCGTGGCTGACCGAAATAAAGGTGGCGAACGTTGCGAACAGCAACATCCGCAGAAGTGAAACTGGCGTTTGTCGATTCACGTGACGCGACTCAAGAAAAAACGGCGTAGTTGTTGCAACTACGCCGTTCGGTTCCAGCAAGGAATGGCATGTCGCTCTAGAACGGAATGTCATCCTCAAAATCATTGAAGCCGCTGCCACCGGCCGGGGCGCGGGCGGATGAGGAACCGCCGCCACTCGCTGCCGGGGAGGGGCGCTCGCGCGGTGGTTCTTCCGGCTGGCCGCTGCCCTGGCGCGAGCCGAGCATGCGCATCTCGTCGGCGACGATCTCGGTGGTGTAGCGCTCCTGGCCTTCCTTGTCCTGCCATTTGCGGGTCTTGAGCGAGCCCTCGATATATACCTGCGAGCCCTTCTTCAGATACTGTCCAGCGATTTCCGCGAGCTTGCGGAAAAACACCACGCGATGCCATTCGGTGGCTTCCTTCTTCTCGCCGCTGGACTTGTCCTTCCAGGTTTCGGTCGTGGCCACGGTGATGTTGGTGACCGCTTCGCCGCTGGGCATGTAACGGACATCCGGATCCTTGCCGAGGTTGCCGATCAATATCACTTTGTTCACAGAAGCCATGCTGTCTCCTTTAATGTGGTTCCACGGGTTCGCTATTATCGGACGAACCGGATCGTTTTGGCACCGCCTTCATGGTGGCGACCAGTACCAGCCAGGCCAGCGCCAGCAGTGCGCAAAACAGATGGACTGCGGGCGTGCCATAGACTTTCCCCAGCCAGCCGCCGAGCGTACCGCCAATGAACAGGCCGAGCGACTGGGTGGTATTGTAGATGCCGAGCGCGGCGCCCTTGGCCTGCGCCGGCGCGATGCGCGAGATCAGTGAAGGCTGCATGGCTTCGAGAATGTTGAAACCGACGAAAAACAGCAGCAACCACATGCCGATCGGATACAGGCCTTCGCCATAGGCGTACAGGCCGATTTGCACCAGCAGCAGCAGCAGGACGGCGCCGCCGAAAACCAGGCGAAACTTGCCATGGCGTTCGGCAATGATGATGGCCGGCACCATCAGCACGAAGGACGCCAGCACCGCGGGCAGATAGACTTTCCAGTGTTCGGCCAGCGCCAGCCCGCCGGAGTGGACCAGCGCCGCCGGAACCACCACCCATAGCGCGGTCTGCATGATGTGCAGGGCCAGCACGCCGAAATTGAGGCGTGCCAATTGCCTGTCGAGAAGCACCGAGGAGAAGGGTACGTCGATTCCGCGTGCCACCATGGGGGGTGCCACAGGCACCACCTTGAGCAGCAGCACGATGGCGCCGAGCGCCAGTCCGCCGGTCAGGGCGAAGATGCCGCCCATGCCGATCGCTGCGTAGAGCAGGGGGGCCAGCACCAGCGACAGGGCAAAGGTGAGGCCGATCGAGACGCCGATCATCGCCATCACCTTGGTGCGATGCTGCTCGCGCGTGAGGTCGGCGGCGAGCGCGGTGACCGCCGCGGAAATCGCCCCGGCGCCCTGCAGCACGCGACCCGCGATCATCCACCAGATGTCCGAAGCCAGTCCGGCGATGAGGCAGCCGAGGGCAAACACGATCAGGCCGAACACGATCACCGGCTTGCGTCCGAAATGATCCGAGGCGACGCCGTAAGCGATCTGGAACAATGCCTGGGTCAGGCCGTAGGCGCCCAGCGCGATGCCGACCAAGCTGAGGTTGTCGCCGCCCGGCAGGGTCTGGCAATACACCGCGAATATCGGCAGGATCAGGAACAGGCCGAGCATGCGCAGCGCGAAGATCGACGCCAGCGAAATGCCGGCGCGCATTTCAGACGGGGTCATTCGGTCAAGGGTGGGGGCACGCATGCCCCAATTTTACAGGGGAAGCAAGACACCCATGACCGGAAGGGAAAAGAAAGAGGGGATCAAAGCCATTGATAGCGCAGGCCGACCCAGGCACCGCGCGGTGCGCCGGGGCCGCGGAATTGCTCGGTGACCGGGTTGGCGCCGTCAAAAGTTCGGCCGGGACCGGCGAACAAGTTCTCGCCGAGAACGCCAACGTTTGAATAGCGCTTGTCAAACAGGTTCGCCACCCGGGCAAATAGTTCCAGACCTTTGGCGACCCGATAGCGGCCATCCAGATTCACTACCGCATAGCCTGGAATGCGGCCATTGACGTCCTGGTTGTTTTCGTCGCCGCGTGCGTAGACATTGCTGCTATAGATCAGGTTGGTTCCAAGCGTTGCCCGATCGCCGAAATCGTACTGCAAGCGCAGCTTCAAGCTATGTTGCGGAATTCCCGGAATGCGGTCGCCAGGCCGGATCTGAATGGCGCCATTGGCATCGGCCGTCGAATTGCTGGGTGAATTGAGATCAAACGACGATTCAAAGGTGGCATGCACATAGCTGTATCGAGCCGAAGCCGAATAGCCATTGTGCTTGGTGCTGAGAGCCAGTTCCAGTCCGGTGCGACGGGTCTGGCCGACATTCTGGAAATAACCGGAATTCAGCGCCACGCCGTTGGCGCTGACGAACTGAATGTCGTCCTGCAGTTCGGTCCGGTAGATTGAGGCGCTCCATTGCGAGTCATGAGGAAGTTTGCCGCGCATGCCTGACTCGAAAGTTTTCGACACGACTTTCTTGAGTGGGGGATCTGCCAGGAAGTTGTTGGGCAACTTGCATGGCGCCGCCGGATCGGCACAGGTCAGCTCGATCGGCGTCGGTGCCCGCATGCCTTCGTTGTATGCAGCATAGGCAGTCAGTTGCTCGCTTGGTGAATAATTGATTCCAACCGCAGGATTAAAGCGGGTGAATGTGTGGTTGCCATCCAATAACGGATCCGCGCCTGACAAATCCCTGATCTTCACCGTCGCCCGGTTATAACGCCCGGATACGGTGAGAGCCCAGGCGTTGCCCAGATTGAGTGTGTCCGTAAAGAACAGGCCAAGGAAGCGGTTGCGGGTCCGGGCATCTGTCTCCAGTTCGAAATCCGAGGTGGCGACGGTTCCACGTTCGGCAGTAAAAGCAGCCTCCTGAGAATCCTGAATGAAGCGCGCCTTGCCGAAATCGCCGCTGGCGCCCAGCGTGAATAGATTCTTGTGCTGCGCCAGTTGGCCGGAGAACGTCAGTTGCAGACCCAGACCGTAGCTGTCCTGGTCGATCAGAGCACGATCGTTGGCGGCTTCGATCGGGTTGGTCAGTGGATCGAAGTCATCCGAGGCGTTGCTGCTGAAGTTGCGGTTCTTGTAATTCCGGTAATACAGGTTACCGCCGAGGACGATGTCGTCGGTGATGAAGTGGCTGCCCTTGGCGGTGATGAGGTGCAGCTTGTTGTCGTTCTTGTCGGGAAAGGTATAGGCCTGGCGAATGTTGTCCAAGAACGAAATGGGCAGGGTCTGGACGCCCTGCAACGTGTTGTCGGCCACAGTGAGACTCACGTCGATATCGGTCTTGTCGTTCTGCCAGCCGACCTTGCCGAAGAATTGTTTGACCGTGCTTGGGTTGTGCTCGGCCCAGCCATGGTCGTCGACATAGTTTCCGGTGAAAAAGTAGTCCAGTTCGCCTTTTCTGGCGCCGTATTCGAACTCCACGCCCTTGCGCCCGAAGGATCCCGCGTAAGTTTCTACCGAGGCGCCGGGGTATTGGCTGCCACTTTTGGTGTAGATCGCCAGGGCACCGCCCAGTGTATTCAGGCCGAAGGCAGGATTGGAACCAGGAAGGAGTTGGAGGCTGGCGATTGCGGACTGCGGAATCAGGTCCCAATTCACCACATCGCCGAAGGGTTCGTTGATGCGCACACCGTCCTGGAACACGGAAAGCCCCTGGGGTGTGCCGAGCACCGGTGAGGCCGCAAAGCCGCGGAAATTGACATCGGACTGAAAGGGATTGCCCTGCGCCGAGTTGATCGTGACGCTGGAAGGGTTCTGCTCCAGATAGTCGGCAAGATTGGTCTGGCGTTGCTGGCCGAGGTCCTTGCTGGTGAAGATTTGCACATTCGCCGGAACATCGCGCAACTGGGTGCCGAGCCCAGGCAGCGGCGTGGTGCCGACCACCGTCACGGTGGGCGTTTCCAGCACTTCAGCGGGATTGTCCGCGCTGGCGAGTAGAGGCTGCAGACAGGCCAGGGCAATTGCCCCGGCAAGGGATACGCGCAATTGACATGAATCCTTCATAAAACTATTTCCTCGGATGTTCTGGTTTGACAGCCGCCGATCATAGCAACAGGGTACCTGTCGTGTATCGGGAGAAACTCCCGAAATTGCTAAGTAGTAGCATTAGTTTGGAGGCGTCAGCACACCGTGTCTCAATGCAACATGAACCAGTGCGGCGATCGTGGGCGCGCCGAGTTTTTCCTTGATCAGCGTCTGGTAATTCGCCACGGTTTTCTGACTCAGGTTCATGGCTTCAGAAATCTCGGCGAGTGTTTGTCCTTCGGCGATGAGGCGGAAAATGTCAAATTCTTTCACCGAGAGAACCGCCAAAGGATCCGCTTCTGCGCTGCCCAGCAGCCTGGGTGCGATGTCCGGACTGAGAAAGCTGTGACCGGCATGAACCCGGCGCACGGCTTCAATCAGCGTTTCCGGTGCGCTGTTCTTCGTGACATAGCCGCGAGCGCCCGCTTGCAGAGAACGGGCTGCAAACACGGCTTCTTCGTGCATGCTAAAGACCAGGATGCAGGCCTGGGGTTCATGGGCAATTAGCTTGCGGATCAAGGCAAGCCCGCCGGAGCCTGGCATAGACAAGTCAAGAACCGTGACATCAGGCTGTTGTTGGCGAAATTCAAGGTAACCCTGTTCGGCATTCTCAGCCTCGGCAACGACTCTGATGTCCGTGCTGCGCTCCAGAAAACGGCGGTAGCCGGAGCGCACGACAGCATGATCGTCGATCAGCAAAATCCGGATCATGATCCTGCGCCAATCAGGACTGGCAAAACAGCTTCGATGCGTGTACCTCCCGCAGGAGGGTTTGTGATCGATAAATTGCCGCCCAGAGCATTGAGGCGTTCGCGCATGCCGAGCAAGCCGTATCCTGCAGGGGTATCATGCATTGAAATTCCAGTACCGTTGTCCTCGATGGCGACGCGTATGGAATCGCAATCCGTTGAACCCTGCGACTGACGACTGATGACTACCGTGGCTTGCCGGGTGCATGCATGCCGGGCAATGTTCGTCAGACTCTCTTGCACGGTACGGCAGATGGCGATGTTGGTGGCTTCTTCAAAGTCGTTGAGTGCACCTTCGGCCGTGAAAGTGCAGGGAATGCCGTGTCGTTGCGACCACGATTCGACCTGCACCTTCAGACAGGCTACCAATCCAAGGTCATCCAAACCGGTGGGGCGCAATCGGTGCAACATGTCACGCACAACTTCGTGGAGATGGTTCGCCGTCTCGGCGATGGCTGCGGCGCTGGCATATGCAGCCGGTAGCCGGTCGCGCGTATCCTGGGCAATCGAAGCCGCATCGACCTTGATCGCCACGCAGTATTGCCCGATCTCGTCATGCAGTTCGCGCGCCAAGTGGCGCCGCTCCTGTTCCTGAAGCTGGATCAGTTGCTGGGCAAGCTGTCGATTCTGTACAAGCATACGCAGGTTGGTTTCTTCGATTGAACGTCTTGCCATCATTTCCATAACCAATTCACGCCAGCGCCGCCAACCGAACCAGGAGAGGGCTGCCGACAACAACAGCAAAGTCAGCGGCAGTTCATCGAGTTGCAGGTATTCGTAGCCATACATCCAGCGGACAATGCGCTCAGATAGCTCCAGATTCACGGCCAGCAAGTAAAAACCAGCCACTACGCTGAGCACAATCAGCAAGTCGATTAGCGCAACTGGTGTTGGACGTATGGACTTCACGAGCGCAGAAGAACGTTCAACATCGTCAGCCCTCAGGGACAGATTCGACTCAGCTTGTTGGACTCAATCACCGCGTCATACCAGAAGTATTCGCGGTTATCGCTGAAGTAGTAGTAGGCAGCACCGTTTGGCATCATGGCGACGGTAATCCCACCCAGTCCCGACATGAAGGGCACCCAGAAAGAGCAGGAGAATTGCGGGAATTCCGCAGGGGTCATCTGCTTGGCCCAGAATCCGTTGTTGTAGGAGAAAGACGGCGTGTCCGTCGTTGTCATGCCACGATCGAGCGGGTTTTGCTGCAGCGAGTCGGCCAGCATGTCGGCATTCAGCACTTGGCTGCCGTTGATTTGTCCGTGCTGGTTATTCAGCAGCAGGGCAATCTTGGCGATGTCGTCCTGTGTCCAGAATAGTCCGTAGCCGCCAAGAGGGGTTCCTGTGGCGCTGTTGTCGGTTCGCGTCGTGGTCAGCGCCCCCGCGCTCAAGTGCAAGGGCTTATAGACCTCGTCTCGCACCATATTGAATATATCCGCCCCGCTTCCCTGCTGCTGCACCAGGTAATTGTTCATGGCACGGGTCAGGATGAAGGTGTCCGACGTGTGGTACACCCATAATTGTCCGGGAGGTTGTTTGGCAGGGAAAGTGAGAGCAGTGGACATTCTGTCGCCGTAGCTCTCCGCTGCAAAGAATTTCGACATGAGATTGTCTTCGTCGAACATGTACTTCGCCTGGGTGTAATTGCCGGTGGCCATGTCGATGGTGTGATTGAAGGTCACGCTGCTCCAGTTGCCAGGGTTAGTGATTGCTTCAGAGACATAATCCTTGATTTTCAGGTCATACACCGTCTTGCCGAATTTCTGTCCCAGGCGCATCAGGGCGATGCCGGCGAATGACGATTTGGCCGTGGACATTGATGTCATCCACATGCTCTCGCAATAGGGGTAGTAGCCGTAACGGGTGGTGCAGGCCGAAACGTAGTTGGTGCCGTTGATCAACAACCCATACGCAGACATCTCGGAGGGTGTGATCCACTTGCCGAAATTGGCAAGATTGACCCCGGACGCGGGGAAGTCGGTTGCCAGAGCCGCCAGGGGTTTCGTCGGCAGCCGGTTCGCCACTTCCGTGGCGTAATCCGCCTTGATGGTGTCTGCATTGGCGATGGTTTCCGGTGTGTAAGTGGCCGCGAGCGATCCCCACATGTCGAACTTGAAATAGGGACAGGTTTCCTGGGTGACCTGGTAACGTACGTTGGAAACCTTGGCGCCATCAAAAAGAAACATCATCACGCCGTTGTGCGTGCAGTTGGCGTTTCTCTCCACCAGAGTAAATGGAAACGAGGCCCGATCCATACCTTTGTCGCTGCTCTGATTCCAGATTCTTCCTGTTCCGATGATGTAATTCCAGTAGCTGTTGCCAGTGATGATCAGACCTTGGGTAACGGGTATCAGATCGTCACCACTCTGGACAAACTGGTAGCGGAATTTGGGAAGATTTTTCCAGCCGCTGGCGGCGGCGTAGTTGTAGACATCTGTCAGGGCCTTGAACCCGCTGCCGGATTGTTCGCCAAGCAGTTCCAGGGTGCCGGAAAATGTTCTGGTCGCCGGTGCTGCCCCCGGTGGCATGGCAAAGACGGCATCACTGACCGGTGCGGAACTCGTGCCAGTCGTCAGATCGTCATAAGTGAGTATGGTTTGAGTGCCTTGCGAAGGGGAGCCACTTGCTGACCACGCAGCCGTGGTGCCGCCCCCACCGCAGCTCTGAATGAAGAACGCAGCTATCGTCAGCAATGCAAAACGCGCAATTTCCTGCATCAGACCTCTCCTGGTCTATGAGGTTATACATCAACCTCGATTTTGCGCCACGCGAGCATTCCTGACCAGACCAATGCCACAGACCGATGCCACGCCTTCGGGCGTGGTGGTCTTTTGAGTGAATGTGGGGAAACTGGATTAGAACTTGAGGGTGAGTCCTGAATAGATGGAACGACCCATCCCTGGAACAGGCGTACCCCAGGCAGCCGTCCTCTGGCCGACATAGGCGCCACCCAGAGGCAGGGAATAGAACTTGTTGAACAGGTTTTCAATGCCGACATCCAGTCGAACCTGCTTCCATTCCTTGCTGCTGCGCAAATGCATCAAGCCGTAGCCAGCGGTTTTGACTTCATCGCGTACCTGCGAGACGCGGGTCTTGGCATCGACAACTTGGGCTTCGATGGTGTTGGTCCAGCCATCGAAACGCTGCACCACAGCCAATTTCGCATTCAAGGGCATGATGTTGTACAGATGATCTCCGGTCGTCAGATTCTTGCCCTTGACGTAGTTCAAAACCCCGGTTGCGCTGAAGCTGCCGTAATCGCCCGATTTAATCAAAGGCAGGTAGCCGGAAACATCTACGCCCGTGAGACGGGCATCCTGATTGATGTACTGGAGGAACACGAAGCCTGTTCTGGCATCACGGTTCATGGCAGTGCAGGGTGCGCCAGCGCCCACCTTGCAACGACTGGCATCGATGTAGTCATCGACGCGGGTGTAATAGGGCGTGACTTTCAGTTCCCAGTTTTCGCGGGCGGCATCGTGCCAGCTGGCCGTTGCGCTGAGTGTGTTGGCAACTTCCGGCTTGAGCGCCAGATTGCCCACATAGCCGTTTGCGTCGCCAGTCAGATTGATCATGTTCATGACCATGCTGTTGGTGGTCGACCAGGCAAAGCGCTCATAGAGATTGGGGGAACGCGTCTTGCGCGCATAGCCTGCCTCAAAGCTTTGTTCGGCATTCGGCGTGTAACGTGCGAGCACAGTCAGATCGACATTGTTGTTGGTCTTGCTGCGGTTGGCGGCGTTAAACGCGCCGGGAATGGTTTTTGGATCAGCAGGGTTTTCATACTCCATCCCGGCCATGGCCATGCCACCCATGCCGCCCATACCGCCCATACCGCCCATACCGCCCATACCGCCCATACCGCCCATACCGCCCATACCCGGCGTGTCGTTGTTATAGCCTTGCACCACGCCGGTGTCCATCTTGACTCTGCCTGCACGCACACCCAACTGGGAAAGCCATTGCGGGCTCCAGCGGGCCTCCCACTCGGCGAACATATCGGTGCGATCGCGTTGGCCGTTGTTGATGTTCCAGAACACATTAGGCCCCATCATTCCCGAGGTCATACTGATCGGGTCCCACCAGTCGTTCAGGCGGTAGCGCTGGTACTCGCCACCCACCCTGAGAATGTCTCGCGCTGACAGCACCAGATCGGCCTTGATCGTGGCGCCGGTATTCTTTCCCTCGGTGTCCATCGGCATGCCCAGCGGGTTTGCGATGGTCGCCTTGTCTTCGAGGAAATTCATCCTGTGCCGGGTTTTCTCGTGATAGACGCGGGCCTCCAGGGTGCCCCACTGGTATTGACCGGCATAGCGCAAATTGACTTGATGGCTCTCGTTGCCGGTCATGTCCATCCACTGGTTGGGGAAGCCCTGGTGGGAGATGTGCTGGTAGCCCAGCTTCAATTCGAGCAGATGGTTCTCATGGCGGAACGCCAGTCCGAGCGACTGGTTTTCGGATTTGTATCTCGACGAGCCCACCTCGTCGCCTGCCAGCCAGGCGTTGGTTCCCTTGGATAATCCGGCTGCCTTGAAGTCGCTGGCGGCTTTGTAATTATCTGATTCCGCGGTGGTGGCGTGATAAGTCAGGCTGAGTTTTTCGCTGGCGATGGTGGCTGCAAGATTGCCGCCCTTGCCGTTGCCGTTGCTGCGATAGAAAGCGCCGGCCTGACCCTTGAGCAGTACCTCCTGCCCGGCTCTGGCAAACTCGGGCGCTGCCTGCGTGACCGCGATAGTGCCGCCGATGCTGTCGCCACCGAGGCTAACTGGCGTGATGCCGGCAAACACCTTGATGCTGGCCACGTTGGCAGGATCGATATATGACAGCGGTGGATTCATGTGGTTGGCACAGGCGGAAACCAGATCCATGCCATCGACCTTGATGCGCAGACGGTCATCTGCCATGCCGTGAATCGCCGGGAGGCTGGAAACCCCGCCGGCGCCATACAGGCTCACGCCGGGAATGTCGCGCAGCAGGCTGGCCGTATCGCTGCTGGAAGCACGCAGCCGAGTCAAGTTCGGTTCCCCGACCGTCAGGGATTGATCGTCGATTTTCGAACCGGTGACGACCACCACGCCGAGTTTCTGTTCCTGAGCCTGAGTTGCGAGTGGCATGGCGGCAAGCAGTAGTGCGATGGTCTTGACCGTGAAGCTGGGGTTGATGTGCATGATGGCTTCCGCAGAGGGATGAAAACCGGCGATTTTAGGGGAGCAGCGGAGGTCTCTCCTGCGACATGATGTCGCAGGGACGCCATGGCACACGCTTGCATGCCAGATCAATGCTCAGGATTTCGCCGGACGTTTCCCGAGCTTGCGCTGCAAGGTGCGGCGGTGCATGTTCAGGGCACGCGCAGTTGCGGAAATATTGCCGCCATGCTCCAGCAGGATGCGCTGGATGTGCTCCCACTCCATGCGTTCCACCGACAACGGCGTGCTGGGCGGTGGGCTGGCGGCAATTCCGGCGCCATTGGCGCCAGCACCGTCACCGAAGGCAGCCAGCAATGTGCCGACGTCCACCGGCTTGGCGAGGTACTGTATGGCGCCGAGTTTGATGGCCTCGACCGCAGTGGCGATGCTGGCGTAACCCGTCAGCACGACGATGCTGCTGCTGGGACACGTGTGCTTGAGCGGTGCTACCAGTGCCAGGCCGGAATCGCCAGCAAGATTCAGATCGAGCACAATCATTGCCGGCAGTTCAAGTGTTGCTAGCGTCATGGCTTCGGACGAGGTATGCGCGCCGCTGACCGTATACCCGCGGCGTGTCAGTGTGCGACACAGGATGCGGTTGAATACGGGATCATCGTCAATGACCAACATGCGCTGCGTCAAGGCAGTCATGATGGGTTCGCCAGCAGCGCCCGCAAGGGCAGATCGACACGGACGAGGGTACCTCCGCCAGTACGTGCTTCGATCGAGATGTTGCCGCCGTGGCGTATGATAGTGGCATGCGCGAGAAACAAGCCGATGCCCACACCTTCCGGGCGTGTGCTGAAAAATTCCTGTCCGGCATGCTGCAACAAGGCTGCCTCGAATCCCGGACCGCGGTCGAGTATCTCCAGTTGCAGCCGCTCGGACATCCAATGCAGGACGATGTCTATATCTGCCGGGCTGGCATCGGCGGCGTTGTTCAGCAAACTGAGCAGGGCGTGCTCCAGTGTAGCGTCGCCGAAGATTAATGGAGGTGGTGCGGTATCGGTATTACCTGTCACGGACAGACGCGGAGCGACCTGCGGCCGCAGGGTGCGCCAGTAAGCCACGAGCCGTTCGATCCAGCGGTCGATGGTAATGCTGCCGCCGTCGGTGGCACCATCGTCGGCACGTTGCACGCCAGCGTTTGCTGTCAGCCCGGAAATGATGTTCTTGCAGGCGGCAATCTGTTCCCGTAGCAGTATCAGATCTTCGCGCTGGGAAGTTGGTGTGGCGGGATCTTCTGCCAGTTCACCTGCGAGTATCGCCATCGTCGCCAGCGGCGTGCCGAGTTGATGCGCTGCCCCGGCGGCCAGGTTGCCCAGCGCAACGATGCGCTCGTCCCTCAGTGCCTGCTCGCGCGCTGATGCCAGTTGCTGTTCCTGCTTGCGTAGTGAGGCCGTCATGCGGGTGACAAAGCCGGCGATGAGGAGTGCGGATGCGGCGAAGGTTAACCACATGCCTGTCAGATGCATCTGCATGGCGCGGTCGACGTCTTCCACAGTCAGGGGGATGCTGACCAGCCAGAGCAGCGAATAAGCAATCACGCTCAGACCGGCCACTATCCATGCATGTCGGGCTGGCAGAATTGCTGCGGCAACCGCCACGGGGGGAAGGTAAAACGTGGTCAGCGGATTGGCGGGGCCGCCCGAGAATGCCAGCAATGCCGTCAGCATGACAAGATCGGCGCCGAGTTGCGCCAGCAATTCACCACTGCCGACCGGTGTCTCGCGTTTCAGGCGCAGCCAGGTCAACAGACTCAGTGCTGCCCACAGAGTGAGCAATATGAGCGGCACAGTCAGCGGCACGACGATGTGGAACACCTGGCCGGCACTCGCCAGCATGATCGTGAAGCTGACAATGGCGAGGCCGCGTAACCAGATCAGACGCAGCAGATGATTTCTGCCGGTCAGTGCTGTGGCTATCAGGAAGGTTTGCGGCTTGACCATTGACACGGAATGCGGAACGGAAGCCGGATTCTAGCGCCCGCCGGATGTTGACTGGAAACCAGTTACGGTCGTTTGGGTAGTGCGAACACGACCAATGCGCCGCCCTGCTTGAAGCCGAAAATCGCGTTGCCGCCGGCTGCCACGGCAAGGTATTGCACGCCATCCACGGCATAGGTCACGGGAGGTGCATTGACGCCCGCACCGCACTGGAATTGCCAGAGCAGTTCTCCGGAATCCGCATCGAAGGCGTTGAGGTAGCCGTTGCCTTCTCCGGTAAATACCAGACCACCGGCCGTCGCGAGGATGCCACCCACCAGAGGATTTTCGGTTTTTTTCTGCCAAACGATGCGGCCCTTGTCGCGCGTCGAAATCGCACTGAGGGTTCCCCAGGTCGGTTCCTCCAGCGGTTCCATGGTGGAGTAATGCAGAGCGGGTTTGTCTACCGTGGTGGGGATTTCCCGTACGGAATACTTCAATGGCATATGTGCGGCGCCGACATACACCAGGCCGGAACCTGGGTTGTAGGCAACCGGGGTCCAGTTGGCGCCGCCCACGGCGCCCGGCGCGATGCGCACGCCTTCGCGAGTCGGCTTGGCGAAGAGGTTGATCTGCGGCACGAAGGCTTCCGATTTGAAGATGAGTTCGCCGCTGCGCCGGTCATGGACATAGAACCAGCCTAGTTTGGAGGCCTGACCCACGACCGGTACGAGGCCCTTGTCGGTCGGCAGATCGAAGAGCACCGGTGCGCTCGCCACGTCGTAGCCCCACAGGTCGTGCGGCACCTGCTGGTAATGCCACTTCAGCTTGCCGGTTTCCGCATCCAGCGCGACCAGCGAGACGCTGTACAGGTTGTCGCCCGGGCGTGAAGTATCGTCCATCTGCGGTGACGGATTGCCGGTGCCGACGAACAGCGTGCCGGATTGCGCATCGAAGGCCGGTGTGGTCCAGGCCGAGCCGCCGCCATGCCTGGCTGCGTCGGGATACTTGGGCAGCTCGCGTTTTTCGTGGGCGATGTCGCGGTGGAGCGGGACGCCGTCCGCTGTCGCGGTACGGAATGTTCCCTCCCAGCCGGATTGGGCGATGGTGTCGAATTGCCATGCTTGCTTGCCGGTGGCCGCGTCGAAGGCGGCGTAGAAGCCAGGTCGCCCGAAGCTGCCGGCGAAGCCGACGACGGCGCCCAGCGGT
>JBAYVV010000030.1:0-32359 GCA_041674465.1 Sterolibacterium sp. | reverse complement strand
TGTTTTCCAGTCGGCCTAGCCGGGATGAAAGCTGAGTGACGTCCTTCTCCGCCGCCGCCATCCGCGCATCGTTTGTCCAGTAAACACCAGCACCGCCAAATATAATCATCACAGCGTTCAATGCGGAGATCGGATTCTCAAAAACAAGTTGGACAAGCGGGTGATACTTCTTTGGATTTTCTAGGTGTTGTTCAGTCATGCCCCTATTCCCATTTCATACCAGTTGGCCGACGACAAAGCAGTGAACATAATCAAGGTTTGCCGGATTGAGAAACAGCAGGCTATGCGGCGGGCGGTCCTTATAGCTTCCAGCCTCATGGACCTGCTTGTCAGCCTTGATGATATAAACGCGCCCGAGCGGCGCCCAAGCGTGGTTGCGTGGCCCTCTGCCGGTCACCTTGACGCGGATCATTCCGCCAGCCAGCGGCCTGAAATCGTCGGCATAGACGGCATCTGCATCAGAGCAGCACGCCCGGATGCGCGGGACGGCCCAGAAGCTTTGTGCGCTGGCCTGCCTTGGCATCAGCAGCGATGCGCTGGCGCCGATCATCAGCGCGCGCCGGTTCATTTCGCGCCACCATAGCCAGCGCGCACATTGTCATACCACTGGCCGAACCGTTTCAGCCGACCTGCATTGGCCAGCCTTCCGCCGCGCTCGCGCCCTATCACAGCGATGGCGTTCTCGCCCGCTTTGGGCGGGCCGACAAACACAGGCTGCGCCCATGACGGTTTGACCGGCAAGTCGCGCTTGTCGGTTGATGGCGAGACGGTCTTTTCAGCGCAGGCGACGAGCATCAGCGGGAGAAATAATGCAAGCGCCAGCAGGCGGACGTTTCGCGAGTTCGGATTCAAGGTCACTTTGCTTCTCCTTCAGCTTGCGTTCGCTCTCGGATATTTCGCCAGCCTTGGCCAGCGCGTCGGCCGCCGCTCTCTGTGCAGCACTCAAATCAGCCTTCACGATACGCAACTCTGCCCGCAGGGACGCCGTGTCGCACTTTGCCGTCGCTGCGCTGTGGCCCTTGCCGTAAATGAACATGACCGCGACAAGAACGGCCAGAACGATCCCCAGCGCCCGGACGAACGGCGATGCAAATGCAGCCGCCAGCGAGGCCGGGAGTGCCGGCAATGCCAGCCCGGCAATCAGGGACATCATGGCTTCACCCCTGCCCTGTAATCCTCCAGCATGGCTTTCTCTGCCTTGTTCGCCTGCCGCCAGATGGCAACGGCAATGCCAGCAATCCCAAGCGCCCACGCCCATCCGGGGATTGACGTGAACACGTCCCGGACAGGCCCGAGCTTTTCCGCCGCGTCACCAAGATATTCGCTTGCGCCCTGTGCGGCCGATCCGATCATTGCCGGGATGGCCATGATCCACGCCCAGAACTTCGACCCACGGCTTCCGCTGGCGGTTCTGGACTTCTCGGCCAGTTCATCCGGCGTGATCGTGGCCCTCTCCGGTGCAACTTCCCGCGGCTCGGCGCTCATCAGCGCGGCCATGATTTCGTCCGTCATGGTTTCATCCAGCGGGAGATCATTGTCCGCCTTGAAGGCCAGCAGCGCGCCGCGTGTGCGGGATCCCCATCTGCCATCGGCGCTGCCTACTTCGTGGTATCCGAGCGCCTTCAATCGCTGCTGGACGGCCAGAACCTTTTCCTTGTCCAGTTTCCAGTCAGATTCCGGCGCCGGTTCGGGCTTGGTTGATTTGGGCGGCACGCGACGGGATTCTTCCTTGCTGATGATCGCGAAGGCGTTGCGCAACTTTCCATCATAGTTATTTTTCCGGTATCCCGGCCCGTTGTATCCTCGCGCGAACCCGGCCCAATCGCGAGCGCGCAGCTTTGCTGCCAGACCATTCTTGATAACGAAAGTCGCCATCGTATTGAGCTGCACCGACTCACTATCCGCGAAGGCTTCGGCCATTGCCTTGGCGCTGGAAAAGCCCATGTCAACCGCGTTCTCACCGAGAATCTGCGGCCCGCCCCATGACGTCGCTTTGTAGGCGGCTTCCTCGTTGATCAGGATGGCGCGTTCGAGTTTGGCGTATTGAGATGGGTAAGAACCATATGGGATCGCGCCCTGAGACTTCGCGGCCAGACCCCGGCGCATGGCTTCGGCGCGCTGTTTTCCGCGCAGGTTTCGATAAAAGACATGCGGCTCGAACAGGATTGTCGGCGCGTTCTTGTGCGCTCCCTTGCCTGTGTAGAATGGCCCGCGCGGCGCTTCGACGCGATTGATAGTCAGGACTTCGGCAACGCCAGTTCCAAGACGCGCCGCCGTCCGTTCAAAGTCCGCGCGTGTTGCACGAACTGCTTTGCCGACAAAGGTCATTGCGGGTTCCCCCTCTGGAGAAAAATCGCCTCGCGAACGCGCTTGAAGAAATAAGAACGGTTCATCATGCGACCCTCCGAATTTGACACCAGAACTGCCCCAATGAACCATCGCGCCGCCCACGAACACGGACAGTTCCAGTCGGCGTCGTCACAACAAAACGGACTGTTACACCGGACGCAGCTTGAATGGCGTCCATCGGAAAAGTGCGGACAAACATCACTGGCACTTCAGTATTGGCGGAGCCCTGATGATCGAAAGAATGGGTCGTTTCGGCAACACCGACACCGTTGATCAACAGTCCAAATTTTACAACGCCCGTGACGGACCCCATATCAACTACGCCGCCATAACGGACCTCGTAGCGCCCCCCAAGGATTGGCACATTCTCCATGTTGAGAAGGTTGTGCGCGCCGGCAGTGAAAGCGGTATTTACATCGAGGGCCAGGTCGAACACCATATCGCCATGGCCGACTGAAAGCGCTGTTCCACCGATTGATTGACGGTGCCACATGTATGGCCGTTTCACCGAGCCGCCAGTTGAATAAGCTGTGTAGCCAGTCGTATTGACTGCCGCAGAAGTTGCGCCAGCATCATCCGTCGAATAAAGCTGGAAGGTTGTGCCCGTCACGCCTTGCGCGATGAACTCGTAGTTATCGAGTTCTGTCATTCCGCCGCCGTCGATAATCCGCACGCGCTCACCGTCGGCAAGGTTATGCGCTTCGCTTGTCGTCACAACGCCGGGGTTTTCCTGCGTGATTCCAGTGATGGTGTAGGTTTTATACCGATCATCGCGAATGCCAATCGCACCTGTCCGGGCGTGATGCAGCAGGTAGTTCGTCTGGTCGATCAGATCGCCAAGGGCTCGCGGCCCGATGATGAAGCCGACGCTATTTGCATCAAAAGCGCGCAGGGTATTTGCACTCACGCGAATCCATCCAGCCAAAATTCTGATGCCTACAGCCCAATCACGAATGATAGTTCGGACTACTTCCCATGCGGAAGTCGGCAACAGTGCCAAACTCGAATAGTCTGCTGCATTTTGAGTGATGGCCGCCGTATCAAGGGCACTATCCGCGCCGCCGTCGTTTGTGAAAGAGTCATTATAAATTCCAACGGCGATGGCTACTCCATCGACATCTGTTGGAGGCCTGATGCGCGCAGGGTCAGTCGTGGCATCGAATTGAACGGACGTAATGATAAGATTGTTTGCGTTCTCCAATACAATGTCGCCAAAGACATAACTCTGTTCGACAGATGTATTTGATGCCGTCCCGGTCATCAAAGTGTTGGGCGATTTCTCACGGGCCGTACCGATCCGCAAGACAGGCTTATAATCTACGCCAGGAGAAAACCAACAGTGGTCGAACGTGGAGTATTTGTGATTTTCAACAGCCACCACGCTATCGGTGACGTCGTCGACATATGGGATAAAGTGGCTACCAAAGAAATGAGTAATGCTGCCCGAGAAGTCGCCGCTATCGAGATAATTATCTGCGCCTATCTTGATGACGTGTCTTGGTTCTCCGCGCGCGCGCCAAACAATTCCAGTGAACGATTGCTGAAAATTTCCAATCAAGTGCAGGGCGGCAATGGACGCTGTCGTATCGAACGTCACACTGGACAACGTGCCAAGTCCAGCCCCGCTGAATGCTGTTCCAGACGCATTTTTTAGCGTGAACGTGTCGGCGGTAAGCCTTACGACAGTCCACGGCCCGCCCGCCAATGCTGCCTGCCATGTGCCGCCGCTCACATCAAATGCCCACACATCCTCGTCGCTGACGAGCCCGTGCGCGGCCTCTGTAAACACAGCCGGGTCAACTTCCGTTGCTGATGTTACCGTGACAGATTTTCCGGTTGTATTATTGTATCGAATTTGTGAACCAGGATCGACCTGGTTGCTGAAGTCAGTATCCCCGCGCCAATTATCAGAGCGGGAATTTCGATAAAGTAGAGGAACCGTAATGTCACTCAACCCAGGGACAAGCAGAACCTTCTTGGCGTCGAGCGCAGTGATGTATGCTTGCGCGAGAGCAAAGTCCCCGCCAAAGTGATCTAGGGAAATCGTCCCCAATGGAGACCAATTGCGTGCGCCAGAATTTGTTGACAGCGCAGTTCCAGCGGAATCATAAATAAAATCAAGTATATTTCCACCATCCGAAATAGAAATAATCAAGACGGTATCTGGGATAGACGTCGCAATGGCCTCGGCTCTTGAATCAAAGGTTGAACTTTGCTCAATATCCTCGCGCGCCTGTGAACAAATCACACGGGCGGAACTCGTGACGCTGATTTTGCTCCCTCCGTTGCTGGACATGCGAACGGTTGTGCGCGCCAGCGTGACGACATCACCACTTATCGTAAGCGTTCCGGTTCCAACTTCGTAGCTTGTTCCTTCCTCGATCACATATGAGACGATATCTCCCGTGACCGCGCCGGCACCCTGAAAAGTTGTGAATCCTGGATAAGCTGAGCCAAGCGTCATTGTGCCGGTTCCGGGGTTGCCGGACACCCTGACCTTGACGCGGTTAAAGAGCTTGTTCATGGGTCAAACCTTGATGGGAGACTTCCGAATATTCGTGTCGCAGACATGATCACGGGACAAGAACGACGGGGAATTTGAAACTATTCCCGGACGTCCGGAACACAACATGCGTCGGAACCATCAGATTCTCCCTGATCATTCCAAGCCATTTGTCATCGCTGAAAATTGAAACATGAGCCATGCGACCATCAGGCAGCGTATCCCTGACTTCGAATTGGGCGATGACAAGATAGACAAACTTGCTAGCGCAACGCTGGATTTCGTCCAGAATTCCGGGCAGTTCTTCAATGATGATATGCTCCAGAACATCGATGCAGATCACGCCGTCGAACTGCCCGGCTGGAAGCGTTGAATATCGATCGACGCCGGGATCATACAGCGCCGGCGATATGCCCCACACCTTATCGGCCCCAGACTTTGAATATTGCTCGCCCTGACCACAGCCATAATCAAGGATGCTTTGCGCGGAATATTGGTCGATCAGGTTCTTGACCGGCTGGACATGGAATCGCGTACTGCGCCCACTGAAGGTGCTGGGATTTGCATTGTGCATTTCCAGATATTGGGCGGTTGTCGCGTCCATGATCAAACCCTGATTTCTGAGGCTTGGCGGAACAGATCATCAATCGACTTTTCATCCAGCCCGAGCGCCGCCCCGAGCGCAGCAATGGTGGGAGATGAGCGCGAGATCGTGTTGCCGTATTCCCATGCGGCTGCGACAACCGGACCTGCCTTTTCGATTGCCGCCTGCGCGCCTTCCAGTAGCCCGGCAGCGGCCAGAGCCGCGCGGGCCTGCCAGAGTGAGATGGATTCTGGGATCGGCAATGCTGGTATGATTTCAGCCGCCCGAGCCGCAATATAAGCCGAGACAACCTTGCTGGCTTCGGTATCTTCAGGATCGGCCCGCCACTTAATCAGAGATAGAGCCGCATCGCTGGCGGATTTCACCACGGCCATGGACGCCTCATAGGGAGCCCATGCCGGGTTCAATGCGTCCCCGATCATGCGCGGAAGGATTGCCCAGTCAGGGTTGTCCTGCATGATGACATTGCCGTCATCGTCGAACATGGCCTCGCCGGTCTCGCTATCGATTGCAGCGATGGTGCGCGGCTCGCCGTTCTCTGGCGGTGTCGCGCGCATGGCTTGCGTGACGGCATCGGCCTCAGCAGACAGTTCAAGAACCGCCTGCGAATGCCGCATGTATTCCGCAGCATTCGGATCGCTCGGCGGCACGGCATCGGCGGTGCATTCGGGCTGGCCATTGACCAGTTCCCATCGGCGCACGTAGCCCTTTGAAGTCATCAGGTCCATTTTGCGCCTCATGCAGCCAGTTGCGGGTTAAGCAGGGTGATCTTCGGCTCACCAACCCAGACAAGATTTGTCGTCGCCTTGCCGGTGACAGACAGATAAATCGTCTGGTTTGTCGTATCTGCGGTAAAGGCAGCGTCCATCGATGACGTGACCTCGTAATCGGTCGTGGTCACATTCTGCACAACGACGTTTCCGCCAAAGTCTCGTTTGCAGATTGCGCGCAAGCGATAGCGTGCATATTCGGTGATGACACCGCCAACCTGCCGTGCAGACAGTTCCGCTTCAACCATGAAACTCTGGCCTTCCAGCACCGGGAATTGCCATGCTCTCGTGGCTGTCGCGCCTGTTGTCTGGCACTTGAAGATGCTGGGCGGAATCCTGCGCTGCAACTGGCGCATGATGCGCGAGCGCAGCGTCTGCGCCGTCACCAGAGCGTCGAGGCCGTTGGCCGATGCAATGAACAGATCGTTGTCGTTAATTGCCGCGATGAGGCTGTTCGACGAATTGGAGAAGCCGGGCAGATATGTCGCCGGCTCGCTTGCGCCCTGTCCAATGAAGATGCGGGAAATACGGATCGTGATGTCGATTGCCTGGCCGCTTGTGACAGATACGCCAATTGCCGGGGTGATGTAGGCAATTGTTCCACCCGAAAGAAGGACAGAAGACCCAGCCTGTCTTGTCAGTGTAGAGTTAACTGGGGACAAGATATCCTGTACCAGAGGAAAGCCGATGAACCCGCCGACACTAGTGAACGTCACAAGCCTTAAATTCAAAGCTGTGAGATTTGTCTTTGCGCCAGCAGTCATAGCCACATCAGAATTCATAAACCACGTCTGCCCAGAAACTGCCGATATATTTAGGACCGGAGCAAAATATACCTGATTTGAGCCTGTTGCGCCGGGAGTGCCAGAGAAACGGAGATCAACATACGCCTCTCCATTGGCCGCAACGCCAGACCCGACATGGGAGATCGTAATCCCAGATACGGGGGTTGCAACGAAACCATCAGGCAGCGTTGCCGTCGGGCTGGTTTTCGGAAAGTTCGGGTTCGGAAACTTGTTCGTCGCCGTCAATGCGGTATGCGAGGCCGTCTTGGCCAACCCGCGCAGCACGCAAGCCCCGACAGTCGTCGCGACAGCGACAGCACCCGTCATCGCATCGCCGGAAATGTCATTCACCGTGCCGGCCGGAAGAAGGCTGGCGACATTCGCTTGGCAGACTTCAAGTTCCTCGCGCTGCGCCTGCGGGATCAATGCCTGATCTGGTGCAGCGGTCATGTGCCCGCGCATCATGCCAATCGTGATTGCCGTCGCCGCGCTGGCAGAGATCAGAGCATTCACCCCGATAACGAAGATCGCGGAGCCATTTGTCAGCGTCTCGCTGGACGCAGCCATGATGACCCTGCGGCCATCGACCCACAATTGCAGATAGCCGCCGGAGCGGATCAGCGCGACAGTGTGCGGGAAGCCGTCGCCATAGTCATCCTGTGGTGAAGTAACCGTCGTCGAGGAAGAGAAGCCATTTGCCGTGGTCTGGCCAACCAGCGCACCCGCCGCGTCGAGGTAGAGCCGGATGCCAGCGCCGGAATATGGCGAGTCCGCCCACTCGAATATCGTCTGAATCGCGCCGCTCACAGCACCGGAGAACACCGCCTGCATGTGAAAATCGCCAGTGCCGGGGCCTGTCAGCGTGTTGATGGATTGCAGATAATTCGACGTTGAAAACCCTGAGAAACCGTAAACATCGCATCCGCTCTGGATCGCGGTACGGTTGAGCGAGCCCACAATGTCAAAGTCATTCGTGTTCGGCACAGCCCATGCGATATTCGGGTCTTTCGAGAAGTCTCCGATAACCTCCTTGATCACAACGTCATCAACAGTCGAGACGCCGGTAGCGAGCGCATTGATCGTGATGTACGTCGTCGTCGCAGTCGCAATAAAGTTGGCGTGCTTTGTTCCAGCGCCGCCACCTGTCGTAATCAGATTCGTCGTTGTAAAGGCGCTTGTACCAATATAAACGGCAATCGTTCCTGTCGTGACCGCTTCAACCCTGTAAGCTTTCCCAATTGTCGTTGAGAATGACTGGTGCAGCCGCGGAATATCCGCGCCAACGCGCGTGAGTGTGGCAACACCAGCAACCCAAGTCACAGTTGATGATCCGGGCTGCGTTAGCGTCCAGCCTGTAAGGTCGGACGCAAAATCACCGTTCGTAACCAAGTCCGTGCCAGCCGCCGCCGCGCCGGTATAGGCAGAATTTGCCTGCAGCGCGAAGTCAGATGCACCGCACATAAAGCCGGTGATGACGTTCGATTGCTGGCGGCAGAGCAGGGAGCGCTCAGGCCGGACACGATCCCATATTGCGTGGACAACGCCCTTATCGCGCGATGTAGAGAATCCGAATGGGCGGGCCGCAATCTTTGCAGCCGCCGCGCCGTAGAGTGCGAACGGGAATGCGGATGAGGCAAGAGATGCTTCGGACGTGGACGTGAATGATGCCTGCAAAAGATCGCCAAGACGGCACGCGCGGATAGTAGGATCAGCAAGACTGATGATCTGAAACACCACGCCATCAGAAACAATATGGCCGTAATTTATCGTGGTTGACGACGCGCTATTTACCGTTGACCCATCTAATTGCACAACCGACATGCCGGACGCGGTGCCAACCAAAATCAAAGGATCAGGCAGATTGAACCGCGATGGGTTGCCCGGCGTCCCCGGCAGAACCGCAAGCGAAACGGCGTAGGTTGTATTGCTGGCGAGAGCGCCAACATAAGATCCTGCAAGAAGCCGGTTAGCCGCGCTGGTGTTGTTGCGATTTGAAAGCGGCCCAGCGACGATATACCCGAGCCGGGTTGTGATGCACTTATCATGAATAAGGTCGAGCCAGACAAGTCCCCCATCAGAGCCTGCAAAACATATGTGGCCATTCTTGACCGAAATAAATTTTATAGAGGCATCGCCAGATGAGAGCATTCCATTTCCGCTGTTCCCGGAGAACAGCATATAAACCGGGCACTTCGGATCATCGAGATTGAAGATAGCGATAACTTTTGAAGTCGTGGTCCCGAATGCAGCCCAGAGCGTGCGCTGCGGGAACTGGCCCAACTCCACATACCAGCTTCGATCCTGCGTCTTGAACCGCCACGCACCGCCATCACTGTCCAGCCGCGTATCGTAAATGAATGCCGCCGTCGCACCAGAGCGCAGTGCAATAGCGCGCGATTCAGCCCCTATCGCAGACAATCCCGTGACCGCAACTGCACCGGCAGCAGCGGCCTGAGCCGCCGCGGCATCCGCCGCGACCTGATCAGCCAATTCCTGCAAGAGCGCTTCTGAATTTGCGATCTGGACAAGGTTGGCAATGGCCGGCGCCGACAACGAATTGCCAGACGTCGAGCCCGGGGCTTGGACCTCGTTATAATCTACGAAAGTAACGGTCATTCGATCAATCCCCGTTCAAGGAAGTCCAGCGCACCTGAATGCGAATGTATTGCGTCCACACGATTTCAATTCCGCCGGGCTCGGAGAATAGAACGTCGAGATAGAGATATTTGATCTGCGTCGGCTTCGTCGGTTGTTCGAACACCGCAGTCACGGCGCTATCAAGCGTGATACGAAGATCCCATGTCCCGGGCGTTCCGCCGCGCTCCGTCAAAGTGCAGTCAGGCGTGTAATCGACGGTCTTTTCAGAGTCCCTGATTTTAGCAGACGCCGACCACGTAAGTCCTGTGGTCAGTTCAAGGCCTTCGATGCCCCAGTCAATATCTTGCCCGGCGACAACGGCCTGTGTGAGCGGTTCTGTTTGAGCCATGTTGATTGTTCCCTTAGCCTATAACCCAAACACGGCATTCGCCGCGGGCGCCATCGCCGCCGTTGTATCCGCCGCCGCCGCCCGGAGCGACACCATTTGAACCTGAATCCCCGCCATTGCCGCCAAATAGAGATACGCCGCCAACGTAGCCATTACCTGCGCCGCCGCCGCCGCCCATACGCGACTTCCCGCCATTGGAATTGATTGCGCCGCCACCGCCACCGGTGTCTGAATCGCCGACAACATTTATGGACCCCGCCCCCTTGCCGCCCCCGGCTGAACTATGCGGAATAGGAATTTCAAATGTATCGGTGCCAGAATCCGACCCGGTATAAGAAAATCCGCCACCCGGCGCACCACCTGTATCACCTGACCCTGCCGACATAGCGCCGCCACCGCCACCGCCATTGGAGGCTGCTGCGCCGCCATACGCTGAAATATGAGACCCGAACGATGTTGTCCCACCGGCAGTTGCCGATGCTCCACCGACACCGCCAGCGCCGATTGTCACCGTCTCGGTGCCGCCTAATGCGGAAAGCAGCATCAAACGTGAATTGTATGCGCCGCCGCCACCCCCGCCAGCCGTGTGTCCGCCGCCGCCGCCGGCCCAAACCTCGATAAAAACCCATGAACTTGCTGGCGCACCAGCAGGCTTTGTCCAAGTGCCGTTGGCCGTAAAGGCTTCGTAGGCAAGAACCTTTGACGCCTGTGTTGTCCCCATGACGAGGAATCCGGACGCGAGCGTGCTGTAAACGATCTCGTATGTGATCCCGCCTTGAAGAGCCCCATTGATCAGGGGGTCTGCCTGACTATCCAGAAGGTCTATTGCCGCCTCGCCGTTGATGGCCAGCGTCATCGCCCCAGTATTTGAAAGTGCTGGAGTGAAATAGAATGACATGCCGTCGACAATCCCGGCATTCAAAGCCGGGGTCACTGTTGCGGTGACGACGTTATCGGTCCCGCCGACACTTGTCAGCCATAGCCTCGACGCATTCCAGAGCCCAAGAATCGATCCTTGAAGAGATGCGCCAACCGCAGCGCCTGTGCCTGTTATTTGCGCGACTCTATCTGTCATGCTGCCCAAAGCTCCGGCGCTTCATCAACGAATGTAAGGCGCGCTGTAAGATCGCGCCCCGGAAGAATTTCCGAGACGATCAGCCTGCGATAAACCTGCCCGGCAGGTCCAAATGTAACGTGGCAACCTTTGGCAATATGCTCGACGCTTCCGTTGTCGAACGGCCCGCCATCCCATGTTGTTACCTCAACAGGGTCAGTGAATTCAATGACCGAGAACTGGCCTTCAGCATTGGCGACCGAATAAACGCTGATCACGCCATCAGTTGACCTGATGGCCATGCTGGTGACTGTTCCTATGTCCAGAACTTCCGCCACGTCCTCAAACGCAACAATGTCTTCAAAATTCCCTTGCCGGGCCATTGTGATCGGCGCGTCGATCTCGATCGCCGTGACATAGCCTGAAGACTTGATAACCCGGCGAACCCTTGCGTATCCAGTCTGGCGCTCGATGATATCATGCGTGACACCGACCAGAGATCCGCGCCGGCATACGATGCTTTCGACCGGCGCTTCAAGCGAGTAGAACGTCGATCGATAGACCCCCTGATTAAGATCGAATTGAGCCCGATCAATGTTCTTCTGTTCGGTGATCAGGCCTTCGTAAGTGACCTGCTCCATGCGCGAGTTATCCGCAGCGACCTTGCCGGGATAGAAAACGCTGATTTGCTCGGTGTCGTAATCACCCTCGTCCGTCCGATATGAAACCCTCAGCCCATCAGGGAGGCGGGCAAAGGCCTTGCGGAAACTGAAGCCTCTTGAAGTCCGTGGCGAGAATACCTGGACCGGCGATTCAGCACTTCGATCATAATCCTGCACCACGCCCCAAACATCGCAACGATATGACCGCGCATATCCGCAGCCCGCAATGATATCCAGGACATCATCAATTCTGGCCCCGTCAAATATCGCGTCACAGGTCCAGTCATTGTCAGCGCACCGCTGGCGCCATTCCAGCATGGTATCATCATCCAACAGCGCAGCGGGCAATGGATCAAGATTGAGTTTGCCAATCAGGACATCGCGGAAATGCGGCGCAGGGTTGCTGGTCGTTGTCCATGTGTTCCAACCCTCTCCGTCGTAGTCCTTCACATATCCAGACATGATGGCAGAGAGTTTTTCAATGCGCCGGTTCTTCGCCTTCACCGCGATCAAAGCAAACCCGGGAAGCGGACTCGGGTGTTCATTCCAGACAGAAGACACCCGCAATAGATATGCCCGTTCCGCAATGCCTTCTGGAGATTCCGGGACAACTGGCGCGTTTGTCGGCCCTGAATATCCAAAGAAGTTCTTGATTGCGCTGTTATATTCGTAATCGGCCTTCGTGAAATCGCGCGGATAATACGCAATTCCGCGTTTGATCTCGAACTCATAGAAGCCCGGTTCGAACTCTGCAGGGTCCAGATAGAAGGTGACGATGTTCGACCGATCTCCCGTATCGCCCATGCCGGACTTGTCGCGGACCTGCGACCGGCGCCCGACCTCGACATTCTGAATATTCGAACTGCCCTCGACACCATTATACAAGGCGTCACCGCCAGACCCGGCAGAGAAGTGGCTATGCGCAACCCACGCGCCTTCAACCGGTGCAGCCGTCTGATCAGGAACATTCTTGTGCGCGTAATACCAGCCGTTCGAACTCACCACACCTTGGCGCGGCTCAGTCTGCAACGCCCATTTGAAAATGACGCCACACCTGATTTGACCAACCCGGTTTGACGAAAAGTGGACTTCCGGGCAGTTGTTCCAAGTCGTTTCGCCTTTCTTGCGAAACCTGATCCGATACGGGATGGCAACCTGCCATGTCTTGTTTTCCTGCGTCCACAGGCCTTCGGGATTGACGATGTGGATCCAGACTTCATCAGGCGAACGGCGGCTTGCGAAGGAGTGCCATACCGGCAAGGCATCGTTCAGATCATCGCTTATTTCCAACGAAGCATTGGCATCGCGATTAACCTTATGCCGTGACAATTCGATCTGCGGTGTCGTAGTGCGGCCCTGCCTCACAACCGTTGTAATCGGATAATCTCCGTCCCATCCTTCGCGAGTTTCAAATGTAATGTCATCGGCTTCAGCGATTGGAGTATTGCCTATCCGAATGTCCGAAATCGCATGCGGCCCATTCGCCGCATAGACCGCCTCGACATATTCATCTTGCCCAACCAGTTCGGTCAAAGGCTCGCAAATAAGTGGCGGAAAAATCTTGCGCGTGCCGACAACGCGAGGGACTGCGCCATTTGGCTCAATGACATTGCCTTCCGCGCTCGCCGCTTCCTTGTCGGTATCGTCATCCGACTTGCCATCCTTGATAGACGGCGGTCGGGTGAGCGCTGAGATGGCAAGAGCGCCAATCAGGCCGACTGCGCCGGCCAATATCTTCGCGCCAACAGCGGCGGTAGTTCCAAGCAGCGTCCCGAGGGACGCGCTCGCACCAGCAAGGACCAGAGAATTACTGATGCCGACCGTCAGAATAGCCAACGCCACGGCGGCAACTAGCGCCAGAACCTGTTTTCCACCACCGCCACGGCCGCCCTGCATGGGCAAGTGAAACGTGACCGCTATATCCCTTGTAGCCGTCGACGCCTTTGGCTTCAGCAAATGCCAAGCCGCACGATCGATCTTGTCATCGTTAACCTTGACGACGCCGAACTCACTGAATCGTTCCGGCAGATAATCCATGCGCGCGACCATCTCGCCGATCGTCATGCCTTCCGGCCAATATTCTACGCGCGGGGAACCAAATTTGAACGGTTCACGCCAGACAGTAACCACCTGCCTCTCGATCGTCTGCGGATCATTGCGCGGCACCATGTTCATGCAGCCATGCTCCGGTGGCGATAGACGCCGAGAATTCTGTGTTTGATCGACATGTGCTTCATTGGGACTATCGCCGCGTCAACGCCTTTTTCAGTGTGAATCAGCCTCAACCCATCAATGGCAATGCCAACATGACCAGCAAAATTGCGCCCCGCCCATGCCATCACAACCACGTCGAACTCTTTCGGCGTCCCGACAACTGGAACCCACGTTTCGACATTGTGCCTGCCATCCACCATAGCGTCCCGGATGGACACCAGATCGGTTGCCGAAATCTCGCCGTATGACGGAAGTTCGATCTTCAATTCGTTCTGGTAAATCAGTCTGACCAGACCCCAGCAATCGCAACCCTTGCGATCACGGCCGCCGTCGACAAACGGCATGCCGACGTAATTTGCGACCCATGTCATCGGAACAGCCCCGGGCACCGGTTTTGCGTTGCGCGACGGCCAGGCCATGTCTCTTGCGAATAGTTCCACGATTCGATTTGCCCGGTTACGGTCATCGCATCAACGTCGACATTGGTCAGATACAATTCATCCGCGACATACATCGGAACCGGAGTTTCCAGTTCGACCCTCGGCGTGACATTCAGATCAAAATACGACGCCGGGACAACTTCAAACCGCATCCTTGGCGGATTTGTCAGATTGGCAATTGTCTCGCCAATAACCTTGTCCACATTCTGGATGCTCAACCGCGCCTTTGGCACGCTATCGGTGTCGGAAAGCAACTCGATCTCAAACGGAAACGCGATGTATTCAATTCCGGCGTAAATAAATCTATTGGGCTCAGACATGGCCTCGGACGAGTCAAGCACGACATAGATTGGATCGGACAATTCTGGATGCGAGATAGTCAGGAATACAAGATGAACTTCCGGACTTTCCTGCCGATTGATCTCCCTCTGATCACGTTCAACAATCTCGCGCCGGAACCCGTATGCCGCTTCGCCGCCCTCAGAGAACGCGCCAAGTGGTGACGAGGCAAGCGGGTCAACGCCCACCATGGCTACAGCCTCATCAGGTTGACGGACAGGATCATGAAAATCCCACGGTTTGCCACGATGCTATATGGCGCGCTCTTGCCGTAGAATTTCCATTCGTATTCAACGCATTCGGTCGGGTCTTCCCACATGAACGGCAAAATGCCGTCCATCAGCTCATCCTTATACCATTCCTCGAAGACCGTCTTCATGTAGAAGCTGGTCAGATCGAAATCAGCCGTCACGGTGATGTTTGTCGAAGTCGAGCGCCGACGATCCAGCGTAGGGCCGACTTCCGGTTCGAACGAAACGCGATTGTTCTGCGGCGTGATCTTATAGCTTCCGCCCTGTGGTCGAAGGGGGAGCGCGACAGGCCAGTAAATTTCAGCCATCAGCGGAAGACCCTACGTGGCAATTGCGCATATCGGCTCTTGCGGGTGTTGTCGAAATCGCCAGAAGCCTCGGCATCCTTGATTGTGGTGAGAATGAAGCGGGTTGCCATCCGTCCGTCCGGCTGACGCTCTTCGCGCTGTTCGATGTTCTTCGGCTCGGTGTGATCCTCGAAAATGACCATCGGCGCCATGCCGCCGCTGCGATTGTCGTTTGACGCCGTGACGCCAAGCCGACCATCCGGGCCGCGGCTCAAAGGCATGATGGCTTCAGGCCCAGCCTCACCCATCTGGCCAAGCGCGCCACCGCGGCCGAACCGGAACATTGTCGGGCGATCAACAATCGAATTCGTAAATGCACCACCATTGGCGAACCGGTGCAGGCCATTGAAATAGGCATTGCCATTGGCGTTCGGGACGAAATGTCCCCCATCAGGAAGCGCCATACCGCCAGTGCCGGGGACCAAGCCTTGCAACAGCGATGACAGCAAGCCGCCGCTCATGTTCTGATCGCCGAACAGGCCGCGCAACATCATGTTCGTCGCCATCCTGATCAAGGACTGAATCAGGTTGTTGACGCTGTTCCGAAGCGCGTCCGCCGCTTTCTCGCCGCGCGCAAGGCCACCGGCAAACGATGAAATGAAATCGCCGGACATCGAACGTAGATCATTGAGTAGGCTCATTTGATAGCGGAACTCTTCGGTCTTGGACGCAAGATTGCCGACGCGGCTCGCTATGCGGTCAAATGCCGCTTCCATTTCAGGGGAGACATTGACGCCTTGCCGCATGGCTTCGTTAAGCAAGCGTTGCTTTTCAGCCGCCGCCGCAACAGCCGCAACCGATCCACCGAACGCCGCGATCTGGCTGCGCAGGGCGTTCTCTTGCCCGGCTACGGCCAGTTCGTTCATGGTGACAAGCTGCAGCCATTGTTCGCGAGCAATCGCGTTTTCCTTGACCGCTTTGGTATTGTCGTTATGGGCTTTCGTCTCGCCGGCCATGGCCGCGGCGTCGCCTTGCCTTCCTCCCGCAGCCCATCCGCGTGGGCCCTGTATGTGCATGGCGCCATTGTTCGATGGGATGACCTCCAGCCCCATAGCCCGAGCTGCGGCAATGATCTCTTCCCTGCGAGCGCCCGTCATGCCGCGCCCGCTGAAATCTGCAGCAAGACCAACCTCATGACGGGAAGTTCCAGGAACCGCCGCCCCAGCCCCATAACGCGCGCGCAACACCTGCTGTTCTTCAAGCGAACGAACGCCGGACGTCATACGCAATTCAGGGAACTGGGATTGAAGTTGGCCGAGTTTGGCCGCGAAAATGGAATTGAACCCATTTGCGAGCCGTGTCGCCGCGCCGGCTATCTCGCTGCCATCGGAACCAGCAACGCCAGCGCCAGCAATTCCACCCTTGTTAGCCGCGGAATTAGCCGCATTGGCGAGAGCCTGCAAAGCATTCGTCGCAATGTCCAGACCATTCTTGAAGGGCTGGAACATGGCTGCATAATTACCGCCGGCGCCAACTTCGGTCTGCCGGCGCAGGTTCGCCATGTCGATTTCGATCTGTTTCGCGGCGCGCTGTGCTGGCAAAAGACCAGCAAGAGACTCTTGCTCCCGGGCCGTGCGGTTTGCATCCCGGGCTTGCTTCAGCCCTTCTGCAATGGCTTGCGTGCGCACGGCTTCCGCCGCCGCTGCCGCGTAGGCAGACCCCTTAGCATCGTCCATGGCGCGGGCATATACCCGCGCCGCCTCAACATGGGCGCGCTGTGCCGCCGTCATGGCGAGCGTGGCTGCGACGTTGAATTTTGTCTCTTGTTCGAGCTTCTGCAGCGGCGTGAGAAGAAATGCCAACTGCCCGCCGTAGCGGTCAATCGCCTCTTTCACCTTATCGGGGCCGCCCTCAATGTCCGCCCCTCTGGCGATGGCGTCATTCAGCGCTTTGACTTTTGCGGTGAGCGTCTTCCGCAAGACTTCTTCCGGGAATATCTCGCGGACCATATTACCAGCGGCAACGCTCAATTCCCTTGTGCGCGCGTCCGCCTTCGCCATGATGGCCCGATCCCACTCGATCGTCATCCGGGTAAAGGCTTCGCCAATCGGATCCTTGGCTGCGAACCTGCCCTGCGCCCAACTGAAAGTGCTTCTCTGCACCCGAGCGATCTCGAAGGAATCGCCAAACTTCTGCTCAGTCGTTCTTTCCGTGAACGCGCTACCGAACTTGTTCCAGATATTCGAGATGATGATCCCGACCTGCTCCATGGCGGAACCGAACGTCGTGGTTCGCACGCTCAATGTCGCCATCGAACTATTCAGGCTGCGGTAAAGCATGGCCTGCGCGCCAGCGACGTTGCCGGCGTCCGACATGAACTTGATCTGCTGGATTGTCGCGTCTGACAGGAAGCCAAACTTCTGGTGAAGTTCTTCGGCACCCTTGGCCGGCTGGGCCAGTGCCTGGGCAAGCATCTTCCCGGCTTCTTCAAGATCAAGGCCAAATGCCTTGGCAAAATTTCGGGTTGAAGAAGTCAGGCCACCAACAAGCCCGCCATCAATACCGGCTCCAGCGTAACTGCCGGCCACACGCCCCGCCTGCGAGACGGAAAGACCGCCCGTCGAAGCCGCACTCTCGGCCACACGCTGAAGTTGTGAAACGGTCAGGCCTGATCTCTGGCCCAAGCCATTGAGCGCCTGCGTCATCGCGACAATGCGCGCCTCGGCGGAATTGAAGGCCATGACGGCGGCAACGCCAATGCCGGTGAAGCCCCCGATAACAAGCCGCATTGGCGTCAGCAGGCCGCCCAGCAATGTGCCGACGTCCTTGATCGAGCCTTTCAGCCCTTCGGGATGGTCTTGGAGGATTTGGAGGATTTGGCCGCCCTGTTGCATTGCAACCATATTGGCGGGCTGGCCCATGGCGAGGCCGGACACGACGTCGTTCAACTGATAGCTCAGGTTTGTAACCTGATGCTGACGCATGCGCGTGCCGGGCATCATGCCGAGTTTATTCACGCGATCGCCGCGGGCTTCGCCAACTTGCCTCTGGGTCTCGGCCTTCAGTCTCGCGAGAGAGTCTGCATACTCTTTGGCGCTGATCGCTCCAAGTTTGAAATCATTCCGCATTTCCTGAAGCTGGCGGCGGTATTGCAGGCCAGCCGCAAAAAGCGGATTGTATTTTGCCCGCGTATCATCAAGGCCTTTCGCGAAAGCGGATATGTCTTCTGCGCGGCTCTTTGTCCCGAAGTCAGTTTTGACACCAAGGATTTCATCAAAGCCTTTATTTATCTGGGCCCTTTTGGCGTTTGTCGCCACAACCTTCGCAAGCGCCGCTTCCGCGCTATTTGCAGCGACCTTCAACTGCCCAAATTTTTGCGTTGCAAGATCGATATGAGATGTCAGCGTGTCGACACTTATTGCTCCTTGTTCGAACGCCCTAAAACCTAGAGAAATCTCCTTCATCAATTGCTTTTGGGCGCGCGCGCTCGCGTCCATCCGAAGCATAGACTTCTCAAACGCCATCCCCGCTGACAGGACAGATTTCTCCATCCCACCGATCTCATACCCGATACCGTCAAGCGAACGCCGCAGCGCGGTCTCACCTTCGGTCTTGTATTTGATCGTCAACGAGCGGATGACGTCAGCGGTTACGGCCATTTTTGTTCCGTTTTTCCTCGGCCTTCGCCTCATCAGCGAAGTATTTCAGGAAGGCGGTGTCCATGCGGTGGATCAGAATGCGGAAGCGGTCGAAATCATCGACGCTCTCGATCCCGTATCGGCGCGCATAAACATCAATGGAAGTGAAGGGGATTGCGCCGACGCTCATGCCAACAGGCCTGTCACGCTCGAGCGCGGAAAACGCATCCCAAACGAAATACAAGTGTAATTCGAGGATCGGCTTGTTGACAATTGCCTTCGGTGGTTCCTTGAAGGCTGGAGAACGAAGGAAATCTTCGTCCTGCGCCCATTTCAGATTCCACAGAAGGCAATCAATTAGTTTTTTGAGTCGGCCTCGACGTTCTCGGAGCCTATTTCAGCGACTTCATTTCCAGCCCACATGACGGCGGTGCGGAAGTTCTCGTAATCAGGATCGCGAATCCATGAAGCGGCAAGTTCGGCGTCAAACGGGATTGGGTTCCCCTCGTCATCGGCGATGTTCGCCCAGTCAAGAAGCACTGTCTCGATCAGGGCGCGATTGGTGATTTCGTCCTGTTGCTCAATCGATATGCCGGATATCCGCTCTTTGACAGGGATAGCCGAAACAATCTTGTCGCGCAGCCGGCGCGCATCACTGTTCCCATTGCCACGAACCTTGAGTTTCATGTCCCCAAAATCAGGGATATTCGAAACCCACCGGCCTTCTTCAATCGCTTTGCTGTTCCGCTTGATCGATGAGATTTTCATAAACTGCTCCTGTTTTCTGCGGTATTTTCTCCGCAATTTCTTTGGCGTGGCCCTTCGAAATCAGCAGCATCGCGTAATCGCGGTCCTCGATCTCGAACTCCATGCCGGCGTCGACCTTGACGGGCGTTGACCCGTCAGGGAAGCATTCAAAGGTGTAGAATGATTTCAGCCTCATACGTCACCTATCAGGTCACGTTGCGGGTGATGATCATGCTGGTAGAATCCGCTGAATTGTAGAGCGCGCGGAAGTCGATATCGATCATCTTGTCATCGTCTTTGCCGCCGCCGCTCAATGGGCCGTTGAGAAACTGCGCCTTCGGAATTTCGAAGGTGAACTTGTCACCCGAAGCCACGCCAGCCGAAAAGCTGATCTCGCCAAAATCATGGTCAAGAACCGCCTGCATCAGTGCATTGCTTTCGAAATATGCGCGAATTCGGCCCGTGATGTCGATCTGGCCGACGCCGAATTGCTGGGTGAACAGCGACCCAACGCTATCGCGAATGCGAGCGTTGTTGTTGAACGAAAGCGATATTTCCTTGATGACCGGCGTTGCGGTCATTCCAATGATCGAGAGACTGCCAACGGAATCCGCCGTAACAATCGCATCTTGGTTAGCCGCAACATAGGTGGCGCCGGAAATGATCGCGGTATCCTGCACCTGATCTTTGCCCATGATGCCCATGGAGCCGCGCAAGGCAGAACGTGCAGCGATGTTCAATTCCATTGTGTTGACGATGCAGCCGCGATACCGCTGATATGAATAGTCAGTGCTTCCAAGATACAAGCGCTCTTCGAATGTAAAGCTCCGGAATGTGTTACCGGTCTTTAGAACTTCAGACGTCCATGTTCCACCGAGACATGCCTGCAAAAGCGTATCTAGCGCGTCGTCCGACAGTTCGAAATCCAGAGACCCGGCCACGTCCTGTGAAACCTGATATTCGTCCACGACATCGCGGAACGAATTGATTTCATCGGAACGGACGGTTCCTTTGTTTGTGGCAAGCTGCCCGCCGGTTCGGCGAAGAACCTGGAAAGCTGGCGTCGTTGGCGTTGTGCCAAATGTCGCTTCCGCGATGAAGCCAATCTGGGAGTCTGATACTGATGCGATGCTCATTGCGGTCTCCTTTAGCCGAAGAGGTCATATTGATAAGGAACCGCAAAAGTCAGTTCCATGTAGCTTTCATTGTCCGAGTTATCGTTGATGAACACCGGGTCAATTCCATACGTCCGCATCATCCCGTCAGCGAACGTCTTCCCACGCAACTCCGCACGAAGATCGTCAAGGCTCTGCATATGTTCGGCCAAAGGTTCTCCACGGGGCACATGCAACGTCACTACGAACCCACCATCAACCCGATACAGATTATTCCCAGGGGCGCCGACGCTGATCTGGTCTTCCTTTGCATAAGGGTAGGTCACGGTGATGTAGGCGGTCGCTTCCTGCGGGATAGAGCCGCCTGTGTTCAAATCGACGATCTCGCCTGGACCCTGATAGTTTTCCTCCACCGCTGATTTGACGATGGCGATCACGGCTGCAGTTGTCATGGCGTCACTTGAAAATGATCAGTATCGCGGGATTGCGGATATTCTTTTCGAATTGTCGCCGGAATCCGCCGGTCCCGCGCGCTCGCTTTTGCGCATTCGAGAACGCCCACGATTCCAGAGAATTGCGCCCGCGAACGCCGCGGAACGTGTAGTAAATCTTGGCCTGATTGCCGAACCTCTTCTTGGCGATTGCAGCAACCACCTGGAATATGCCATCGGGCGCTTGCGATGACATATACTTTGGACCGGCTATACCTTCCAGCTTGCGGGCGTACGGAACCGTCGCGACAATCACGACCTGCTCCGCACTCGCCGCCGCTGCCGGGCTTTCAACCGCAACGTCATCGGCAAATATCGTGATCGAATCCCGATACTCTCCGGACAAAACCGGAGCCTGATTGCGCAATTCCTTGTAGCACCAGGCTATGATCTCTTCGGCGAAATTCCATTCCGCAACGATGACACCATTCGGCTTCACCGTCGCAAGGTTTGGCGTCTCCCGCCCATCAACAAATGTCGTGTGAGGGATAGGCTTTCCATACGCCCGTCGGTTGATCCCGTCGGCTTCCGCGATCTCTTCCTGCGCGAACTTGGCGAGAGCAGCGGACTGTTCCGCCGGCGTCCCTTTCAACTCATCAACAATCCGCCTGACATCGATCAGATCGAATTTAGCGGTCAGACCAGCCATCAGGCGCCCGTAACCTCGACCTGAATGCCCAGAAGCGTGTTATCAATCTTGTGGCTCTGGTCATCAACAATCATGATCACCATCGTCCGGCCGCCGATCACGAGCCTGTCCTGGGACGGCTTCAGCGGCAGTGGAATCCCCCCAATTCCATCATTGAGGATCATGAACCTGCGCCGGGTTTGCCGCATGTCCTGCCGCATGACCTGCTCCATGCTGGCGAGCGCCATCGAGATAGGTTTGATGCGACACGCATAGGATACGCCATCGCGCACAATCGTTGCATCACTCCCGGCGCGGACAAATGCCCGGCTCCATGAAGCCTGCGCTTGCTCCGGGCTCAATACAAAGCCCTCCGGTAGTTATCGAGAACGCCCGAAACGCCCGGCGGCAATGAGCCATCACCCGGTCCAGAAACCCAATACGCGAAATCCCCAACTTCCGGGATTTTCTCAGAACGCAAGACCGGATCACGCTCGCGCGCAAAGCGCCGTGACTTGACCAGTGATACACATGCCTGTTCAAGATCAGATGGAATCGTGCTGTAGCCGCCGACATACGAAACGACAACAATGCCCGGCTCCCAACTGATCAGATAACCATCATCATCCTTGCGGGACAAAAATCCGCTGTTGGCGTCGACCTGATATGTCCCGGACGTTTGCGTGACGCCATCAATCGTGACCGAAGTGATTGCCGTCACGGGATAGCGCGCCAGCATCAGGATTTCATGATATTCTGAGACGTGAAGCGTCTCGACAACCGTCTCTGACTTGAACACACGGCCGCAATACGTTGCAATCTCCTGTGAAGCCGCCGCGATCTGGCGCGTCAGATAGTCGTCCTCGGTCGATACGGTTATCCCCAAATCAGCCTTCAGATTTACCAAGGTAACAAGGTTCTGGTCTGCCGCAGGAACGCTGACTGTGATGAATTTCTTGGGCAACATCACAGAACCTCATCCAGAGACACCATTTCGAATTCTTCAATCGCCGAACCCGGCGTAGCGTTCAATATTCGAACGCCGTCTCCAAGTGCCTGTTCATTCCAGTGTGCGAAAGCGGGGAGAAAGTCCCGCTTGTAAACTTCCAACTGCCGGTTTTGGCCAGCGTATTCATTGTGATGATGCTCGCGCCCATCATCGGCAACCCGCATGTCATATCCCAGAAGGATCACTTCCTTCGCGCCCATGGAGATGGCGAGGCATATTGCGGTGTGGCCGCTTGTCCTGCCTTGCCGGACATTGCCGCTACGAGGGAAGAAACTCTTGTATTGTTCCGTCTTGATCAGGTTAATTTCGTTCGGGTTATGCTTCCAAGAATGCCTGTTCGACGTGACCTTGAGACCGGCAAACCCCATTGCATCCTGTAGCCTTGGCTCGAACCATGCGTTGTCTGTCCAGTAAAGGACATCGGCCCATGGGGCCAGTTTGAATGTCGTGTTCACCGCGATCGAAGCGCGGCCGCGGACGGCTTCCGCGACTTCAACGGACATGCTCGGCCCAGACGCCAGACAGAACACCCGCTTGCCGGCGAATTGCTGTTCGGGCTTCCAATATGCTGGGATCATGCCGCTGCCTGCAGACCAAGTGCCGACCGGACCTGGCCGTAAAATTCAGTGTTGGCACGCCGACAGTCAGCCAGCGCGCTCGGATAAACCGGGGCGACCTTCGCCTCCAGTTCCCATTCTCTGCCGTCACAAACCATTGGTTGATGACGGTAAAATCGAAACTTGGTCGAATACGCACCGACGATCACCGCCTTGCGCCCCAGAAGCGTGGCCCAATATGCCCCGTGATAGGAATTCGTGACCACGGCTTCAGCGGATCCTATGAACCGGATTATTTCAGCCAACGGCCGATCATTCGCCATCTCGGGAAGATCAATGTCCGGGCGCTCTATATCCGGGTCAGCGTTGAAAAACAGAACTGCTTCGCGCTCAATTCTCGCCGGGCGATCAAAGAGCGGCGACATGCAAGAGACGCAGGGAACCCAGTCAAACGCTTCCCCGCGAATGAAGTCTCTCGAACCGTAGAGATCAAACCCACGCGGCCGAGGCGTCGGCCAGGCCTCATTCCTCAGTGTCGATCCACCGCCCCACGCAATCTTTATCCCGGCATCGCACCGCACAGAAACGCGGCCCAGTGCATCGGAGATCGCGCCGCCGCCGTAAATCACGGCGTCAACATCCTCGATCAGCCGTCCGATCCTGATCTCTGGACCATCTGGCAGATCAAAATAAAGGCGCGGGCAACTGGATATATCGCCCGCGTTTTTCGTGCCGGTGAAATATGAATATGCAACCCGCACAATCAGACCTTATCCGGAGCCTTCGCAGATTCCAGCAGAGTGGGTTGCGAGGGTGGGGAGGCCTCCGTCTTCGCTTCAGGAGCGGGCTGAGCCGGGGCCGCCGTGGAATTGAATGCCGGTTTTACCGGTGCGTTTGCACGCAGATCACTGACAACGCTCTTGGCGCGTTCCTGCGCTTCGCTGGCAAGGATTGCCTTGCCGCGGTTGATCCAGCGTTGCGCCTGATCGGGCCGAAGCGCATAAATCTTGCCCTTGTCGTATTTCAAATCGTCCTCACCGACGCGCTGCAAAACCGCATCGCTGGTGAAATAGACGCTGACTTTCTTGGTGGCATCTTTCGCCATTTTCATTCTCCTTGAAATCCCGCCCGGGCCGGAGCCCAAGCGGGAGGTTCATGATAACAGCGATTAGTCGGCGATGGCGCCAGGCAGCGTGCCGGAAGCAAAGCGCGGCTCATGCAGGAAATACATGAGGCAACCAAGCTGGGCGTTCGTGCCAATGTCGGCAACGCTCGCGCGCACGCAATCGAACCCGCCATCAATGTCGAGGTCTTCGGCCTTGATGTCGATCACGATGATCGCAGCCTGTTCGGCCAGATCAGCATGCGTGAACGTGTTGCCGGCGGCTTGCGTGACAGTGGTGAATTGGGCGACAGCCAAAAGGTTAGTTGCCGCCTGCTTCTTGTCGACGCGGGTGAACTTGAGCTCCTTGGCATCCGCTGGGGAGCCGCCGACATTTGTCGATTGCTCGATGGTAATCGTCGGGTCATCGCCGGCGGTTCCAGCTGCCTTGAAGAAAACGATGGCCAGACGGCCGTAGTTCTTCATGGATACCCAATCACCGGCATTCGCGCCGGTTTGCATGTTGACCGGCAGAAAGCCTTGGGCGATCTGGGTCTTTTCAAGAAAGTGCTGGTTCATTTGATTTTCCCCTTCGCTTGAAGGTTGGAGGACGTGGAAAGAGCGGGGGCCGAAGCCCCCTGCTCAGGATTAGCGAGCCGCGAGTGCGACGGCCCACGAAAGGGTGTTCGCAGAATTCTGCGGGGTGATGTACGAACCCCACCACGGCTGGCCATTCACGCGGAAGATGAAGCGGAACGCCTGCAGAGCTTGATCGAAGTACAAGTGCATGGACACATCGGTCTTGATGTCCTGCCCGGCCTTTTTCAAGGTCATGTATTGCGACAGGTCGGTGAGGATGATGTCACCCGCATCGCCCAAGGTCTTGCACGCCTGCACCGGAATCACCGGGCGACCCATCAGAGTCGAATAAGGCGAGCCGGCGGCGCCATTCGGAGGCAGGTACACCGGCACTTTGCCGGCGGTTGCCGCATGGTCGAATGCCATCTGATGCAGAGATTGTTCGACATCCTGATTGATCAGCCACACCGCATTACGGCGAAGCGGAGCATACAGGCGACCCCACATTTTGACGATGTTGGGATACCAGATGGTGTCCGCCGTCTGCGAGGTTTCAGCAGATACCGTCACCAGCGACGGAGACTTGAGGATGCCGAGTGGCTGGCCGACGCCGGTTCCATCAATGATTGCGGTGTTGATCTTTGACACCATCTTCGACGGGGCTTTCGAACGCAGCCAGCTTTCAAGGCCGGGCGCGTCATCAAGCAGTTCCTCCGACACCGGGACCAGCGCCATCAGCTTGGAAAGGCGCATGGTGGACATTTCCAGTGACGGCTTGCTGGCTGTGACCTGACCGCCTTCGTTTTCCCAGTAGCACTGGACGCCACCCGTGGTCTGCCATGGGGTCGTTTCATCCTTCGGGAAGGTCATGTTGTTGGAGCCGGTCTCCAACTGGTCGGTGAGGGTCATCAGGTTATCATCGGAGTTGACCTTTCTCCAGATCGCCTGGCGAAATTCCGGAGGAACAGCAAAGCCTCCGTCGGCGCCCGTGCCTTCGTTGCCGTATGTCGTGGCAGCGGCAAGCAAACGGTTGTCGACACCGGACGACTTGCGAACGGAATCTGCAACCGAAGTGGCAAACTCGCCGAAGTTGCGGAACCCACCACGCGGATCATTCGCGCGCGGAGCCGCAGGAACGCGACGGCCGCCATTTTCCGTGGTAGCCCCATTCGTGACGTCCGTAGCCCGGCGGCCAGCAGATACCGGGGCCATCTTTTTCAGCGCCGCGATCTGCTTGTCCATCTTTTCAATGGCCTCATGACCATCGTTGATCTCTTCCATCTGTTCTTCGGAAAGATCATCGCCCTCGGCAAGGCCATTGGTGATCTCTTCAAGCGAGGCGAACAGTTCGCTCCGACGAGTTTCCAGCGCCGCGATGCGATCTTGGACGCTCACTTCCATGAAGATAGGCATGTGACCCATGCCTGCAACCGCGAGAGCAGCAGCGGAGACAGACAGGCCCACAGCGGCCCGCGCAGTGTGCTTAATCATTTGACTTTCCTTCGTTTTGTCGCTTGCCCAAGGCAGTTACAGGCTCATCCGGACGGGCCGGAATCATTTGCGGCGAAGACTTTCGATCGTCGCCAGAGCCGCGGCACGCCGCGGGAGAAGAATTGAGGGAGTGTTTCGGAACTTGCAGCCGGAGACGCAGGCCGCGACCTTCAGGTTTTCAACCATTTTGTCAGCGAAGCCGTTCTCGACCGCCTCGGCGCCCGTGAACCAAGTCTCGTCATCCATCCATTGCTTGATCTTGTCGCTGGTCTGCTTTGTGCGAGCGGCATAGGTTTCACCGATCGATCCCGACACGCTGTCCAGAAGGTCAGCCTTCCGGCGCAGATCGTCGGAATTGCCAATCGCAAATGTCCACGCATTGTGGACCATCACGAATGCGCCCTCGGAAATGTTGATCTCGTCCCCGACCATGGCGATAAAAGACGCCGCCGAAGCCGCCAGACCATCAATGTGGACAACGATCCTGGCCTTGTGCTGCTGCAGAAGCGAATACATCGCCTTGCCGTCGAACACATCGCCGCCCTCTGAATTGATCCGGACGTCGATTGTTTTGGCGTTTGGAACTTTCTTCAGGTCTTCCGACAACTGCTTCGCGCTGATGCCATCGCCAAACCAATCCTGGCCGATGACGCCGTAGAGATAGATTTCCGCCCGGTCAGAGCCGCGCGCAGAAAAGCGATACCCGCCCGCCGCTTTGGCGCGGGTCAAATTCTTGATCGACATTTTCGGGGTTCCTCAGTCCAGAGAAATAACGCGGCGCTCGGTGCCATCAGCGTCCGTCACCACTACAACCTGAAGTTTGTAAAGATCGTCGGCGGTCAAACTTGCCGAATACGTGTCGCCAAACTGGAAACTCTGCCCAGCCTCGCCTTTCTCACCCTTTTCGCCGCGCGCACCACGCGGCCCGCGCTCGCCTGTAGCGCCAGCCGGACCCATCATACCTTGCAACCCTTGAGTGCCTTGCGGGCCTCTTTCGCCACGCTCGCCTTGCGGGCCGGGTTCACCGCGCGGGCCCATCGGACCAGACGCGCCATGTTCGCCTTGCTCACCACGCGGGCCTTGCTCGCCGGCGGGGCCTGTGTCGCCCTTTGGTCCAACGACCATGCCGGCGATTTCCTTGTGCCCGTCGGTAAAGGTCAGGACCAGTCGCTGATCTTCGTCCACCACGGCAGAGACGATTGAACGTCCCGGGGCACCGTCTCGACCATCCCGGCCAGCATCACCGCGGGGACCGGCTTCACCGCGCGGGCCAGCATCGCCTTGTTCGCCGCGCGGACCGACGTCGCCCGGCAAGCCTTGCGGCCCCTGCAAGCCAACAGGCCCAATCTCACCACGAGGGCCAGATTCCCCGCGCTCGCCCTTTGGACCTGCGATACCCATCGGGCCATTCTCTCCCGGCTCGCCCCTGATGCCTTGTTCGCCCTGCAAACCTTGTGGCCCTATTTCGCCGCGCCCGCCAACGATACCGGGTTCACCGCGCTCGCCTCTCGGGCCGATCTCCCCCGGGATGCCTTGAATGCCTTGCGGGCCCATTTCGCCGCGCATGCCTGGGGTGCCATCCTTGCCATTGATGCCCGGCTCACCCTGAAGACCCTGCGGACCCACTGGGCCCGCCAACCCATCGCGGCCGTCACGCGGGGCGGGCCGAGCCTCGATCGCAGCAATGCGCCGGGCAAGGCCGGTCATGTGGCCCCAAATCTCCGTGAACTTGTTCACCGGGCGCGAAGGCTCATTGCCATTCTTGGCCCGGGCAAAAATCTTCCCATCAGACATTTGCTTTTTCCCCGGCAATCATCAGGAATTCCGCCCGGGCAGCAATCTCGCTGGCGTCCATGGCGTCGTCTTCCGGGTTATCGGTGGTGGCACCAGAAGCCGGCTCCGTACTCTTGACATTCCTGCCATCCGCGATTGCTTCGAGCGTGATGTTCTGCGACTGCATCACATGCACATCGCCATCGGGACCGATCGTGTTCTCGTCTTCGAGTTCAAGGACACGGTTTGGCGAATAAGCGCCGATCCGCACCATCCCTTGGTAATATTCCATGCGGGACTTGGAATCGCCGCGCATCAGAGCGCGCATATTTATTTTCGTGTATAGGTTGTTTCGATTGCGAGAAAACAACTTGTAGTCTGCCTCGTCCTCGAAGCGCTTAACCCAAGGCGAGATGGAATCCACTACGACCTCGATCGCCTGATGCTCGATATTGGAGAACGTCGCGCGCAAAAGGTGCATAACCTTGTGGGGAGGGACTCCAAACCAGCGACAGATATCCTCTACGAGAAATTGCTGCGCTTCGATAAGCTGCGACTTCTCGGCGTCGAGGCTGATGGTCTTTATGTCGGCATCGCCGTCCAAAAATGCCGTCCGGTGAGCGCGCGTCGGCCCGCGGTACATTTCAGCAAAAGCTGTCCGCTGTTCTTCCAGCCCAGCCGCGTTCATCTTTCTCTTGTTGATGACAACCGTTGTCGGCGTTGCCCCATTGCCAAAAAACGACGCTCCAAACAATTGCAGCGCGCGGGCCACCCCCAGCGATTGCGCCGCATAGTTGACCACGCTCACGCCAACCGGCCCCTCGCCAAACCCGCGAATGTGGAACATATCCATCATTGGGATTTCGGACTTGCCCTTCGTGCCGTTATTGACCTCGTAATAAATCTCGCCGGTATCCACATCTCGGCAGACGTCAACACGATCGGGATGGATCGGCCACATGTTGATAGGCCGGCCCAAGGTATCGCGCTCGATCTCGGCATAGCCGTTGCCCCAGCGCAGAGCCCAATGCAGCAGCGTCTCACGGAACTGGAATGACGAATATTCAGGGTTCGGCCGCATGTAGAGAAGCTTGTCGACCGGATTACTATACTGAATCTCCGCGCCCTTCTCGCCGTCCTTGATCACATGCCATGGCAGAACGCCGACGGTCTGCGTCAAATAACGAAGGCACGCCCAGACTGCAGGAAGCGTGATCGCGTTGTCCGGAGTGACCAGAACGCCAGCAAGAGTGCGACCAGACGTGGCTATACGGTTCTGATCAATGTCACGGGGCTCGCTTGCAACGCGCTGCGCCAGAAAGCGCATGCCGTAGGCGAGGCGGTCCCGAACACCATCAAGCATCAAACATCGCTCCAATCACTAGAAAACGCCCGCTCAAGCCGGCGCTCGTACTTCTCACGCACCTGTTGCCACATGGGATGCGCCGGATCCGCAAGAATTTGCTGTTCTTCGGACTCTGATGGCCCATGTTCGGCCTCTGATTGCGCATTCCCGGCCCTCTCTGCGGCCAAGTCTTCATAGACAGAACCGCCCGAATCCGGGTTCAAACTCATCAGCGCGACCGCATCGAACACCGCCATCAGCGGATCGATCTTCCCAACGCCGCTCACGGCTTTCGTGACCATCATGGCGTTTCCGCGCGGCTCGCACCGGGCATTGCCAACGCACCACGCCATCATACGAGACCCGCCATGAACGAAGCTCTTGTCGACCAACTTGCGCTCGACCGTCTTGATGGCGCCCATCAGCCGGTAGCCTTGGCTCACCGCCAGCACCCGGTCATCGCCTTCGATCCCGACATCAGCAAGGGCATCGATCACCTGGCCGATGCCTACCGGGTCAAGGCCTACCTGCCCCAAAAGTCCGGCTTCCTCGGTTTCCATGATGATGGAAACGATCTCGTCTATATCTTGTCCCGGCGTATCGTAAAACGTCAGATCGCCGTCGGCTTCGAACCCGGTCATCCTCGACGCTTCGCTCTTGCGGATATTCAGGACATTCCTGAATGCCCATGATTTTGTCCAGCAAAGCCAGCGCCGTGTTCCGCGCTCGCGCCCGAGGACGCAAAGACCGAACAAATCATCCAGTCCGCCGCCGTCAATCCCTACCGTCACAACCTCGCTGCGCTTCAGCACTTCATTCAGCGTCAGACCCGGGTCGGACGCTGCAACCCAATGGTCGGCGCCGGCCCATCGATCAGACCGAAGGTTGAGCCCAACTTCAAGGTTGAGATGCTGCGATGCCCAGCGAATTACTTCCTGTTCGCCGGCGAGCTTTGCAGTCTCGAAATCCTCGATCAACCGGTCAACGGTGATCGACCTGCCATTATTCGGTGTGACCATCCACCAATTTTTTGGGTCACGCCACGGCTCATGGCCGCGCTCGCCTTCCATGAATTCTTCCGGGAACTCGTAGAGAACCGGTAGCATGCGCCCCTGCGCAACCCCGTCGCGAATTTTCCGCGCCCGGTCTAATTCTGTCTTGAACACCCCGCGCGGCGGCTCGTCGCTCTGCGTCGTGATGAACATCAAGAACCCTTCAGGATTCGGCAGCAAGCCGCCCCTGATCTGGCCAATCACCTTATCGGCCGCAGAATTCTTAGAAATCTCGTGCAATTCGTCGACAAGAACCCCAACCGGCTTAACGCCCGTCAGAACCTTGGTGTCGAAGGCCTTCACCTTCAAAATCGCCCGCGTCCGACGATCGACAATTTCCTTCTTATGGTCTCGGATATGGAACCGCTTCTGCAGAACCCCTTCCGGATCCTGCAAAATCATCCCGGCGGCCTGGCTGAAGGACAGTTCCGCAACCTCTTTCGTCGGCGCGATCAGCAGGAATTCCGCTCGGTTGCGCTCGTTCATCAACAGCGCCGTGACCATGATGGCCGCGCCGCCGGTCGTTTTGCTGTTCTTCTTCGCGACCAGAATGAAATATTCGCGGATCATCCGTTCCGCGTCATTCATGCAACCAAAGGTAGCCCGAACTATATCTCGGAACCAATCTCCGGCTGCATCGGCCATTGCCGGCGTGCCAGGAACGTCGGGCAGGCACAGCATATCGAATATCTGGGCCGCCCGATCAGCCTCGCCCTTGTTCAAGGGCAGGCTTGGGATAATCGGTTTACCGTTCCGAAGCCGATCCTTCCAATCCAGGCAGGACAGGTTCCACATTTCAATTCCTTAAAACATGGGCCCACTTCGAACCTTCAGGCGTCGTCTTTGCCTCAAGGTCGGCGATCTCTTTCTTGCCCAAGCCGCGGTGAGGATGGTCGTCCTCATCATGATCGTGTTCATGGACCCTCGGCGCCGGAGCCAGCGCGCCGCGCGTCATGCTGTCGAACGCCCGGGCAGCGGACACATTGCCGCCTTCGGCCAGGTCAGCCATTTTGAACAGTATCCGCGCCCGGATGGCGTCCGCGCCGATCTCGATCTCATCCGGGTAATGCTTGCGAAGGGTATCATCAGCCAGCTTCATGACCTTGGCGATGCGATATGTCGCCCACCCATCGGCCCGCATGACCTCAACCATTTTCCGGCTTCTGGCCGTTGGCTTGTGCTCAGGCCGGCCCATCTTTGAAACCCTCGGTTTAGTTGCGCGTTTTTTTACAACCATTCCCTAAAAAGTCCTTTTTCCTCGGCGCTGGCCAGATGAATCCTCTTTGGACTGGTTATCACAGGTCCGGCAGAGAGATCGCAGGTTCTCCAGGCTGTCAGCACCGCCGTCCTTACGGCTGGTTATGTGATCGGCGACCTTCGCCGGCGCACCGCACTTCACGCAGATGAAACGATCGCGCCGGAGGCACTCCAGACGCAGGCCCTTCCACTCCGCAGAACTGTAAAAACTGTCCGCCTTCTTTTCCGGGTAGGCGGCAACCGCTGTTCTAGCCTCACGAAGCCGAGGCTTTAATTCCTTGAGGCGACCCATGAATTTTCCGGCCCCCAAAAAGAAAAAACGCGCGTGACA
>JBAYVV010000029.1:0-32787 GCA_041674465.1 Sterolibacterium sp. | reverse complement strand
TTGTTACACAGTTGACGACAACGTCAGGTCTGGCCGCGCGTTAAGCAGGCATCAACAAACGCTGCCGGACGTCTCCTCATGAAAGTTCTCACGCGCACTACGCTGGCTCTCTTGCTCTGCCTTGGCTTGGGGCAGGCCCACGCCGACAAGGGGGATCGGCATCACGGGTATGGTCATCATGGGCACAGCAGTTTTGGCGTGTTCATCGGTGCCCCCTGGGGGCCGTGGGGCTATCCGCCACCTATTTACTATCCGCCACGGGTGATTGTCGTTCCAGCACCGGAGCCCCCGATTTACATTGAACAGGCGCCGATCAGCCGGGTCGATCAATACTGGTATTTTTGTCAGCAAAGCGGCGCCTACTACCCCCAGGTCAATCAGTGCCCAGGGGGCTGGATCCGCGTTCCTCCTCGCCCCTGATGCTGGGAATTTCCATGAAAAAATCGATCTGGCTGGGGCTTTGTGCCTGCCTGGCGCTATCCGCCTGCGTCAGCGTTCCGGCGGGGCCGAGTGTCCTCGTGCTGCCTGGTACAGGGCGTTCCTTTGACGAATTTCGCAGCGATGAAATGGCCTGCCGTGCGTACGCTATGGAGCAGAACGGCGGCGCCAGCGCGCAGCAGCGTTCGCGGGAGTCTGCAGCCACCAGTGCAGCGGTCGGCACGGCAGTAGGTGCTGTTGCCGGTGCCGCCGTAGGTGGCCATCAGGGGGCTGCGGTAGGGGCCGGTGCAGGTTTGGTGGTTGGCAGCATGGCTGGTATCGACAGTGGTCAGCAGTCGGCTTACGGTTCGCAGCGTCAGTATGACAACCTCTACATTCAGTGCATGTACGCCAAGGGGCACCGGGTGCCGGTACCTGCGGGCATGGCTGCTCGCAGTCCGGTGTCGGCAACAACGACACCTGCAAATATCCCGCCGCCACCTGCAGGCTTGCCGCCGGCACCCCCGCCGCGCTAAACGGGCGGGATGGCTGCCGGTGTGGACTATTTTCGGGGGCGACGGGTAGAAACGACCGTATTGGTCGACGCTCACGCCGTCGATCAGGCGGAATCGATGATTCTGCGGGGAGCGGCCGAAGCGGTCTGTCCGTCGGCGCTGTAGAGATCCTGACGATTGGCTTTGGCCAACAGGGCTTCCAGTGCTTCGGCATTGTTGTGCATACGCAGGCGAATCAGCTCGCCGTTAACGCGGTTCAATTCCTTGGCTTCTGCAGCCAGCGATTGCAGTTGTTCCCAGTGCTGGCGAACGGCCTTGTCGTTTGGCTGTTGCAGCAGCCAGGCCTCAATGCCGGCGCGGTCGGCTGCCAGACCATTTGCGGCTAAAGCAGCGTTGCGGGCCGTCGAAATAGGGGCAAGTTTGCCGACCGTCGCGGTCTTGCGCTCGACGATCTCCGGCAACAGTTCCGCATTGCCGAGCTTCAGCGCTTCCTGCTCTTCCTTGAGCAGCAACACAAAGGCCGACACAACATCGGCCTCTGCCGCAATTATCCCGGCCAGTGCAGTCATTGCCGCTGGCTTCAGGCCTTGCGTTGCGCCTGGAGCAGATCGCGTGCGGTATTTATCAGGCCATCAGCGATTGCATCGGCATTCACCGTGAAGCGGCCTTCGGAGATGGCCTGCTTGATTTCGGCGATGCGGGCGCTGTCGATCGGTGCGCCGCTGCTGGCACCAGCAAGCTGGGCGGAGGCCGCGCTGAGCTTGACTTCGGCGGCGCTGCCTGCGGAGGTGTCACTCGCAGTCACCTTTGGGCGGCTGCTGCTGACGGTGCCGGGGCCAACCGGCTTGAGGCTGCTATCTATTTTCACGGTTAAATCCTTGCGTGGGTTTCCAAGGGAAGTAACGGCACCCTTGGATAAAACTTTAGCATTATTTTTGCATCGCCCCGGTGTCAGGGCTGAATCTCGATGATTCCCCCAGGGCGGGCAATGCCACTGACCGTTTGGCCGTTGCCGGTACGGGCACGGGCCACCTGGCCTTCCGAGGCATTGTTGAGGGCCTTTCCCTCATTGCTGACGGCGAACCCGGGGCCCTTGGAAATCAGCCGGACGTCCTGTCCTTGTTGAACGACAAAGGGGGCGATCAGGATGTCGCTGCGCACCGGCTGGCCACTTCCGAGTCCGTTCTTGAGGGTTTTCCCGATACCCTGTTCCGGGGCGCTCAATACGCTGGGCGGCATGTTGGTAAGGTCGCCCTGGCGTACGGCGAGGTCGGTGGAGGTCAGTGGCTGCCCGGCGGCAAGGGGGCGTACCGTCACCACGTAGCTGCCGGTAATGCGGATTTGAACAGGAACATAAACTGTCCAGTTTGCTGGACCCAGGCAGCGTACCCCGACCGTCGACTTTCCCCACAGGCGGCTGCCGGGCAAGGTAAAAGGCTCCATCGCGGAACAGGGGGCGAGTTGCGTACGTGGATCGAGCGTGCCGACGCTGGTCGTCACCTTGCCGGGCAATCCCTGTGTTTGCGAGTGCAGATACTGCTCGACGGTGGCGGTCACCAACTCGTTGGACAGTGCAACGGGGGGGAAGAAGGCCAGACAGAGGAGCGCGGCGGGTGCTGGGTGAAACCTCGATTTATTCATGAGCCGTATTCTGCCCGATGCAGCGGCAGGGTGAAACCGGCAGGCACAGGTTGTGGTCGGCAATTATTGCCGCAAAGCACGTGTTTTTGACCTTGCATCCCCTGAATAACACGTTTTCTGATCATGGCACGGTTTTCGCTCATTAGCAGTCATACGCAAACGGAGTGCCCAGCATGGCCAGCAAGATCGACAACCTACTCGCTTTCCACCACCAGGCGCTGAGCCTGCGGGCACATCGTCAGCAGGTTCTGGCCGGCAATATTGCCAACAGTGATACACCAAACTACAAGGCCCGCGATATCGACTTTGCCTCGGCGCTGAAAAATGCCGTGGCTGGTCGTAGTGGCGAGGGCGTGGCGCTGGCGCGTACCTCGGATCGGCATATCAGTGCCGGGGCCGGTGGCGGTCCGGCGCCCTTGCTCTACCGCAAGGAAACGCAGGCGTCCGTTGATGGCAACACCGTGAATATGGACGTTGAGCGCTCTCAGTTTGCCGAAAACGCCATTTTCTATGAGGCGGGTGTCTCGTTCATCAGCGGCAAACTGAAGACCTTGATGTCCGCCGTTCAGGGGCAATAATCATGAGCGTATTCAATGTCTTTCATATCGCCGGCAGCGCGCTGACGGCGCAGTCAGCCCGGCTCAATGCCGTTGCTTCGAACATGGCCAATGCCGACAGCGTTGCTGGCCCGGACGGCAAGCCCTATCGCGCCAAACAGGTCGTTTTCGAAGCGACCGCGATGGGCGGCGGTGCGGCACAGGGCGTTCGCGTGCGACAGGTCGTCGAGGATGCTTCACCGCCACGCATGGTTTACGACCCGCGCAGTCCGTCGGCTGATGCACAAGGCTACGTGGCGATGCCGAATGTGAATCCCGTCGAGGAGATGGTCAATATGATTTCTGCCTCGCGCTCGTATCAAACCAACGCCGATGTAATGAATACGGCCAAAACGCTGTTGCTGCGCACCTTGCAGATCGGCCAGTAAAAGGAGTTTGACCATGGCAACCGTGCAATCCACCTCGACCAATACCGCAGCCGATGTTTTTGCTTCCTTTGGCGGCACAACATCAGCGGCCAAGAACGTCAACTCTGCGGAGGAGATGCAGAATCGCTTCCTCAAGTTGTTGACAACGCAGTTGCGCAACCAGGATCCGTTGAATCCGATGGAAAACGCCGAGATGACCAGCCAGCTGGCACAGATCAATACCATCAACGGCATCGAGAAAATGAATTCGACGCTGGGCAGGATGCTGGAAATCTACGACAGCGGGCAGAGCATGCAGGCGGCAGGATTGATCGGCAAACATGTGCTGGTGGCCGGCAATACATTGCCGCTTGCCGGTGGGCAAGCCCTTGGCGGCGCCTTGCTGCCCGAAGCTGCTGATGAGGTGACGGTGAGTGTGCTGGACGGCTCCGGCAACCTGTTGCAGTCCCAGCAACTGGGCCCGCGCTCAGCCGGAAACGTTGCATTCAGCTGGGATGGCAAGAAAGCCGATGGCACCCAGATGGCCGATGGCAGCTATACCTTCCGGGTTGAAGCCGTGCGTGGTGGCAAGAAGGTCGAAGCGACGGCACTGCAGGTTGGCATGGTTAATGCTGTTATCAGAAGCAATGGCGGTTTCCTTCTTGATCTGGGCGCACAAGGTAACGTCGCCTACAAGGATGTTCAGCAGATTATCTAAGCAGGAGAAAGAAAATGTCTTTCCAGCAAGGTTTGAGTGGTCTCAATGCATCGTCCAAGGCGCTTGATGTCATCGGCAACAACGTTGCCAATGCCGGGACTGTCGGTTTCAAGGCGGCGAGTGCCCATTTCTCCGACGTTTTTGCTGCGTCTCTTTCTGGTGCAGGTGCCTCGCAGGTCGGTATCGGCGCCTCGATGTCTGCTGTGCAGCAGCAATTCACGCAAGGCAACATCACGACGACGAATAATCCGCTCGATATTTCGATCAACGGCGGTGGTTTTTTCCGTATCAGCCAGAACAATGCCATTACCTTCACACGTAATGGACAGTTCCACCTGAACAACGAAGGTTATATCGTCAATGACAAGGAGCAGCGTCTCACCGGTTATCCGGTCGACAACAACGGTAACGTCGTACCTTCGACTCCGGTGGAGATGCAGCTTTCAGCAAGCCAGATTCCTCCGCGTGCCACCAGTGACCCGCTGTCGGGAGATCTGAATGCGGTGGTCAACCTCGATTCGCGCGAGAGTAATCCAACGGTTGGACCATTCAACTTTGCCAACCCGCTGACTTACAATTTTTCGACCGGTTTGTCGGTCTACGACACCTTGGGTGTGTCGCATACGCTGACCACTTATTACGTGCGCACGGGGGCTGGTGCATGGAACGTGCATTCGACACTGGATGGCGCTACGCCACAGCTTGTCGGCGCCCTTGCCTTCAACGCCTCCGGTGCGCTGACAAGTGGTCCGACCTACGCATTGCCAAGCTACGCCCTGACCACCGGCGCGACTTCTCCGTGGTCACCGGGTACGGTCGATTTCACCGGCTCCACCCAGTACGGCAGCACCTCCGGCGTCGATCGTTTGACCCAGGGCGGCTTCACTGCCGGTAGTCTCTCGGGGATTTCGGTGGGTTCCGATGGCGTCATTCAAGGGCGTTACAGCAACGGTCAGACACGTAATCTCGGTCAGGTTGCCCTGGCAAACTTTGCGGCGCCGACTGGCCTGGTCAATCTGGGTGGCAATCAGTGGGCCGAGTCGTCGGTCTCCGGGCCGCCTCTGGTTGGCGCGCCGGGTTCGGGCAGTATGGGCGTGCTCAATTCGTCCTCGGTCGAAGAATCGAACGTCGATCTGACCGCAGAATTGGTGTCGATGATTACCCAGCAGCGTAACTATCAGGCCAGCGCGCAATCGATCAAGACGCAGGATCAGGTCATGCAGACGCTGGTTAACCTGCGCTGATAGCCGACAACAGCAATAAGGGACGAGGGCGATGGATCGGTTGATCTACACGGCGATGAGCGGTGCCAAGCAGGCTTTCCTGCAGCAGGCCGGCGTTGCCAACAACCTCGCCAATGCCAGCAGTACCGGCTACCGCGCCATGGAACACAAGTTCCGGGCTGTCCCGGTACAGGGCGGTGAGCTGCCCACGCGCGTCTTTACGGTAAACGCAGCCGTTGCCGATACCTTCGACCAGGGGCCACTGATGGCGACCGGGCGCCCGCTCGATGTTGCCGTCCAAGGGGCCGGCTGGATCGCCGTTGAAACCCCCGGCGGCGAAGCTTACACCCGCAATGGCGCCTTCCAGACCAGTCCCGAAGGGCAGTTGCAAACGGCTTCTGGCCTCAATGTGCTGGGCGATGGCGGACCGATAGCCATTCCGCCCGACAACCGCGTCAGCATTGCGACAGATGGCACGGTATCGGTTGTGCCTTTGTTTGGTACGCCGAACAACTCGAATCCGGTTGGCCGCATCAAGCTCGTCAATCCACCGGAAAACGAGCTGGTACGTGGTCCGGACGGGCTTTTCCGACTGAAGAGCGGGGAAGCGGCCGAGGCCGACGCCAATGTGAAGGTGGCGCCGGAAACGCTGGAAGGCAGCAACGTGAATAGCGTCGATGCCATGGTCAGCCTGATTACGCTGGCGCGGCAGTTCGAAATGCAGGTCAAGATGCTGCAAAACGCGGATGCCAATGCGCGTTCCGCTGCGCAGATTATTTCGATGAACCGATAGGATAATTAAATGATCCGCTCACTCTGGATCGCACGCACCGGCCTCGATGCGCAGCAGACACAACTGGACGTTATCGCCAACAACCTGGCGAACGTATCCACTAACGGTTTCAAGCGCGGTCGGGCCGTTTTCGAGGATCTGTTGTACCAGACCATGCGCCAGCCGGGGGCCCAGTCGTCGCAGCAGACGCAGGTTCCATCCGGCTTGCAACTGGGTACGGGTACGCGAGCGATCTCGACGGCACGGCTGCATACGCAAGGCAGTCTGCAGCAGACGGGTAACGGCCTCGACATGGCCATCAACGGCCCCGGTTTCTTTCAGATCACCTTACCGGATGGCACGATTGCCTACACTCGCGACGGCTCGTTCCAGAAGGATAATCAGGGGCAGATCGTCAACTCCAGCGGCTATCCCTTGCAGCCGGCAGTCACCATTCCTGCTGATGCCCTGAGCTTGACCATCTCGAATGACGGCGTTGTCAGCGTCACCCAGCCGGGTACGGCTGCCGCAACCCAGGTGGGTACCATCCAGGTGGCCACCTTCATCAACCCGGGTGGTTTGCAGAGCATGGGTGAGAACCTCTATCTCGAAACGGCCTCCAGCGGCGCGCCTACCCCGAATACGCCGGGCCTTAACGGTGCCGGGGTCGTCAATCAGTTCTATGTCGAGACTTCCAACGTCAATGTGGCGGAAGAACTGGTTTCGATGATCCAGACGCAGCGTGCCTACGAATTGAACTCAAAGGTAGTGTCGACCTCGGACGCGATGCTCGGGCGATTGACGCAGCTGTAAGGAGAATTTCCATGAAAACCCGCACATTTGCCGTTCTGCTGGCCTTCGCCGCCGCAGTTCTCGCGGGCTGCCAGTCGGTACCGCCGACCAATGTTCATCAACCGATGAGCGCGCGTCCTGCGGCCCGTGCCGACAACCTTGCCAATAGCAACGGGGCCATTTTCAATGCTACCTCGTCGCGGCCGTTGTTCGAGGATAGGCGCGCACGCTATGTCGGCGATACGCTGACCATCAATATCACCGAGAACACTTCGGCATCGACGAATTCGAGCAGTTCGGCGAACCGGGCGAGCGAAATTGAGGCCGCAGTACCAGTGGTGTCCGGATTGCCGGGCAAGAATCTGCAGGGTATTGCCTTGGCGGCAGGGACATCGAACGATTTTTCCGGCAAGGGGGCTTCGGCAGCCAAGAATGTCTTTACCGGGACCATCACGGTGACGGTCATCGAGGTTCTGGAGAACGGAAACCTCCTTGTTTCAGGAGAAAAGCAGGTCGCGATCGGCCAGGGGCAGGAGTACATCCGCCTCTCCGGCGTCGTTAACCCCAGCTTCATTACGGCCACGAACACCATCGCCTCTTCGCGCGTTGCCGATGCTCGCGTTGAATACAAAGAGAGCGGCTATATCAGCGAGGCGCAGGTTATGGGCTGGCTGGCACGATTCTTTCTTACCTTCCTGCCATTCTGATCAGAAACATGATGGAGACAGGAAATGGACGGAGTCAGCGGCAGCGTTGGCAGTGGCATTAGCGGCATAGCCGGCAAATATCTGCGCCAGGCGGCAATCCTTGCCTGTCTGCTACCGGCATTCGGTAGCCTTCCCGCCCACGCCGAGCGCATCAAGGATCTGGCCTCGGTTCAAGGGATTCGCCACAACCAGTTGATCGGCTATGGCCTGGTCGTCGGTCTGGACGGCAGCGGTGACCAGACGACGCAAACCCCCTTTACCACGCAGGCCATGCTCAACATGCTGTCGCAGATGGGCGCCAATCTGCCGCTGGAAACCGCCAGCACCATTCAGTTGAAGAACGTCGCCGCAGTCATGGTGACTGCCAGCCTTCCAGCATTCTCGCGGCCGGGGCAGGGGATCGATGTCACCGTTTCCTCGGTCGGCAACGCCAAGAGCTTGCGCGGTGGGACGCTGTTGATGACCCCGCTGAAAGGCGCCGATGGCCAGGTCTACGCAATGGCCCAGGGCAACATCCTGGTCGGTGGTGCCGGCGCCTCGTCCGGCGGCAACAAGGCCCAAGTCAATCACCTGTCGGCTGGCCGGATTGCCGGCGGTGCTACGGTCGAGCGCTCCGTTCCGACGCCTGTCGGACAAGGTCAGTATGTCCACTACGAACTCAATCAAACCGATTTTGGTACAGCCAAGCGTATGGTCGAGGTGATCAACCGTGAGATGGGCCCGGTTGCCGAAGCGCTGGATGGCCGGCGTATCCGGGTCATGGCGCCGGAGTCCAGCGATTCCCGCGTGTCGTTCATGGGCCGGGTCGAGAACCTCGAAGTTCAGCCGATGCAGTCGATTGCCAAGGTGGTTGTCAATCCGCGCACGGGGTCGGTAGTCATGAATCAGGCAGTAACACTGCAAAATTGTGCTGTCGCCCATGGCAATCTCTCCGTTGTCGTCAGCTCCGACCCGAGCGTTAGCCAGCCGGGGGCACTTTCCGGTGGGCAGACGGTCGTGACCAACCAGACTGATATCCAGATCAAGCAGGATGCGGGCGCCTTGATGAATGTGAAAGCAGGCGCGAACCTGTCGGATGTCGTCAAGGCACTGAATGCGCTCGGTGCGAATCCACAGGATCTGCTGGCAATCCTGCAGGCAATGAAGGCCGCCGGTGCATTGCGTGCCGACCTTGAAATAATCTAAGCCGGGCTGCCTGTCATGAAACCGGACGACGTCACCAACCATCGCTTTGTCCTCGACATGAAGTCGGCGCAGGATCTGCGCGCCAAGTTCAAGCAGGATCCGCAGGCTGGTATCAAGGAAACTGCCAAGCAGTTTGAAGGCATGTTCCTGCAGATGGTGATGAAAAGCATGCGTGACGCGACACCTGCCGATGGACTTTTCAATAGCGATGCCACCCGTTTCTACAACACCGTACTCGACCAGCAGTTGTCGCAGCAGTTGGGCGCCAGCGGACAGATCGGATTTGCCCGTCAGATAGAGGCCCAGTTGGGCCGCCTGATAGCGCAGCCAGCGGCCGGGCAGGTTCCGGAAGCCGCTGCTGTTGCCAGCCTGCGAATCTCAGGCCGCCAGGCGGTGCAGCCTGCCGGTTCGATTCAGGGAGCGGAAAGGATTGCCGCCTCGGCTGTCTCCACGATTGCCGCTTTGCCTGCCGATAGTGCTTCGGCACCGATTTCAGAAGGTGCGCGCGATTTTGTTAACCGTGTCTGGCCACATGCTGTCGAGGCCAGTCGTTCAACCGGTGTCCCGGCCCATTTTCTGGTCGCCCATGCGGCGCTGGAGACCGGCTGGGGCAAGAGCGAGATCCGCCGGCCGGATGGCTCAAGCAGCCATAATCTCTTTGGAATCAAGGCGGGGCGCAGCTGGCAGGGGGCCTCAGTCGAAGCCGCAACCACCGAATACGTCGATGGGGTTGCCCAGCCAGCCAAGGAAAAATTCAGGGCCTACGCCTCTTACGCGGATGCTTTCCGCGATTACGCCAGTCTGTTGGCCAACAATCCGCGTTACGCCGGTGTTGTCGGGCAGCAGGATGGCACGGCCTTTGCTCGTTCACTTCAACAGGCGGGTTATGCCACTGATCCGATGTATGCCGAGAAGCTCTCGCGCATCATCTCCGGCAGCACCCTTCGCCAGGCACTGGTCAGTTAGCAACTTCGCAACAGCGGTCGCAGGCCAGACCTAAACTAAACGGCGTTGTAGCCGTTAATACATGGAAGAAGAGGTTACTCCATGAGCGCAGGACTTATCAGTGTAGGTACCACAGGCATTCGGGCTGCGCAGCTGGGCCTGATGACGGCTCAACACAACATCACCAATGCCAATACGCCAGGATTTACACGGCAGCGAATTATTCAGACGACCAACGCCCCCGTGGCGACTGGTTCGGGTTTCGTCGGGCAGGGGACAAACGTTTTCAGTATCGAGCGCCTCTACAGCCAGACACTGGTGAACCAGGTCAACACCGCACAGGCAAATGTCGGTGGGCTTGAACAGTATTACACCCAGATCAAGCAGATCGACAACCTGCTGGCCGACCCCAATTCGGGGCTGTCGCCGGCCTTGCAGGATTTTTTCCGGGGTGTGCAGTCGGTCTCTGCCAATCCGTCGATGCTGGCCGCGCGCCAGTCGATGATTTCCTCTGCCGAAGCGCTGGTTGCGCGCTTCCAGAGTATGGAAGTGCGCATGAATGAGTTGTACGAAGGGGTTGGGGCCGAATTGAAGGCTACGGTCGACACCATCAATTCCTACGCGCAGCAGGTCGCCGAACTTAACCAGCGCATTGTGCTGGCACAGGCGGCCAGTACTTCGCCCGCCAACGACCTGCTCGATCAGCGTGACCAGCTGGTGAGCGACCTCAACCAACTGATTGGTGTAACTGCGCGTGTTGATAGTGACGGTAGTTACAACATTTCCTTCGGCAACGGGCTACAGCTCGTGGTCGGTAATCAGGTCACGAAATTGGCGGTACAAGCTTCCTCTACAGATATTACGCGGATGGTTGTCGGTATCGTAACGCCGGGCGGTGTGCAGGAATTGCCGGAAAACATGCTGACCGGCGGCAGCCTGTCGGGTCTGTTGCAATTCCGCAGCGAGACGCTGGATCGCACAACCAATGACATTGGCCGCATTGCCGCAACCCTCGCCCTGACCTTTAACGCGCAGCACGGTCTTGGGCAGGATTTGCTCGGGCAGGTGGTTGGCGAAGGCTCCTTCGTTGCCGGCTTCTTTACCGTATCGGATCCTCAAGTCTTGGCGAACAGCCTCAATACAGGCGGCGCCACGCTTTCCTCGACATTTGTGACGCCGCCCCCGGTCAATGCGGCAACAGAAAATTTCTATACGAACCTGACCAACTCCGACTACCGTCTGGTGTTTGCCGGTGGTAACTACACCCTGACCCGGCTGAGCGATAACCAGCAGTGGACCGATGCCTCGCTGGCCAATTTGTCCACCACCATTTCGGCAACGGAGGGAATTCAGTTGTCGATGGCGGGTGCGATGAATGCGGGCGACAATTTCCTGATTTCACCGACACGATTCGCCGCACGGAATATCGGCGTTAACGATACGGTTGCTGCCGATCCCCGGCTGATCGCGGCGGCAATGCCGTTGCGCACGGCACCTGGTTCGACAAATAGCGGCACCGGGCAGATTTCTGCCGGGGCTTCCGCACTTGGCTTTACCAGCACCTCGATCCCTGTCGGCGGTGTCTCCATCGGTTATACGTCGGGTGGTGCCCCCCTGCCAGCAACGGGTTTGTTGAATTTTCCAGCGGGTTTCCCGGCGGTCGGTACGATTTCAGTTACTGCGGGTGGTGTAACGACCTCCTACCCCGCCGGTTCTTCGGTTCCCTACAATCCATCGACGGGAGCAACGTTTACCGCTGCCGGCATGAAGTTCACGATCACGGGAACCCTGAACAATCTGGATAGTTTCAGCATCGCGCGCAATCAGGCGGGCGTTTCGGATGGCCGTAACGCGCTCGCCTTGGGCAAGTTGCAGACCCAGAGTACCGTAGCCGGCGGTTCTGCGAATTACCAGGGGGCCTATGCCCGTCTGGTCAGCGACGTCGGCAACAAGGCGCGGGAAGTCCAAGTGACCGGTCAAGCCCAGTCGGCGCTGCTCAAACAGGCACAAAATGCCCGCGACTCCCTGTCGGGGGTCAACCTTGATGAAGAAGCCGCCAATCTGCTTCGCTATCAGCAAGCCTACCAGGCATCGGCCAAGGCACTCGACATCGGCAGCAAGCTGTTCGATGTGATCCTGTCGCTGCGTTCCTGATCGGAGACTATCATGCGTATCAGTACCAGCCAGATCTATGACTCCGGGGTGCTCGGCATCCAGCGCAATCAGCAGGGTTTGTTCCACCTGCAGAATCAGTTGTCATCAGGGCGGCGTGTGCTCACACCCGAAGATGATCCGGTCGCTGCGGCGCAGGCGCTGGTCGTGACGCAGTCCAAGGATATCAATGCCCAGTACGTGGAAAATCAGGGGAATGCGCGTGCACAGCTGGGGCTGGTTGACGCAAATCTCACTTCACTGACTGATCTGCTGCAGGGAGCGCGCGAACGCGCTGTTGAAGCAGGTGGAAATCTTACGGACGCACAGCGTGGATTCATTGCGACCGATCTGCAGTTGAAACTCAATGCGATGGTGAATCTGGCCAACACCGATGACGGTACGGGGCAGTTCATGTTTTCCGGCTATCAGGGGGCAACGTTGCCGTTTGCCATCGACGGTTCAAGCGCTGCGGTGCCGCCTGCCGCTGAGCCACCGGTCGTCTATTTCGGCGACGAGGGCGAGCGACTACTTCAGGTCGGTGCTTCGACAAAAATGGCCGGAAACGTTTCCGGCGCCGAATTGTTCATGTCGATCCGCTCGGGCAACGGGACTTTTGCAACTGCCGTGGCTGGGAATTCCGGTGGTGGCATCAACCAGGGCTCGGCCATTATTGATAGCGGCTCGGTTACCAATCGTGCGCAGTGGGATGCGGGGATCAGTGCGCATGGCGGCTTCCAGATCGAGTTCTCGATGGGCGGCGGTGGGTTGGAATATCAAATCTACGAAACAAATCCGCCGAACGCCGCGATGCTCACTGCACCCGTGCCGTTTGTGCCTGGTCAGGCAATCCCCTTGGAAAAGACGACTGCACCAGCCGCTGCTTTTGGCGCGCAGGTTGTAGTTAGCGGAACGCCTGTGGCAGGGGATCGTTTTACCGCGACACCCAGCCCTAATCAAAGCATGTTCAAGACCTTGCAGAACCTGATTGGCGTCTTGCAGACACCGGTCAACGCGACGTTTACGAAAACAGAGCTGACCAACCGGATCAAGGCCGAAATCTCCAATCTGGACGGTGCACTGAACAACCTGGCGCGCGTTCGCGCCGATGTCGGGTCGCGAATGAATACACTGGATTCGCTAACCAGTGGTGCCAAGGACCTCGATCTTCAGTACAGCACGGAGCTCTCCGCGCTGCAGGATCTGGACTACGTTGCAGCGCTGTCGAATTTCAACCAGCAACAGGTGCAGCTCGAAGCCTCGCAGAAATCCTTTGCCGAGATTTCCCGTTTGAGTCTTTTCAATATCCTATGAGCTTGCAGCGCATTGCTTTTCTGGCAGCGGGTCTGTTGATCGGCCTATCCGGCTGCACTTCGGTTCCGCCGAATATTCCACCGAGCGGCTCGATCATTCCCGGTGACGGCAAAGTTCAGGTCACCCCCAGCGTTTCCTATACCTACGAGGAGTTGGTGATTGCTCCGGCAGTGGCCTGGTCGTTGAAGGGGATACTGGAAAATTCACTGGATCAACTGGAAATTTTCCAGCAGCCGCTGATTCTCTATTTTGTCTACCAACCGTTTGCGCCGAACTGGACAATCGAAGAGGCGAAACTGGACGACAAGACCTACTATCTGCGTCTTCAGGCCAAACGCTTTCGCATCGGTGGTGATGGCGAAGCGATGATGGTCCTCAAGCGCCGCGCATTGCAATTGCAGCATGAGCGCGGGTATACGGGCTATCGGGTTCTCGACTACAGCGAAGGCATCGAATCGAGCACGCCCATCTCGCAGCGCTATTCGCAGGGAATTGTCCAGTTGGTGCGGGCCGACGCTTCGTCCGCGCGCTGAACCGGCGAGCGGCGATCAACGCGCCATAACGAAGTAGCCGAGCATCGAGCGCAGGCCGTGCTCGAAAAGCTCGGTCAGCGGGCCAGCCAGATAGCTCAGGCTGAGAATAAGCACGACGAACCCCGCGATCAGCGTCAGCGGAAAACCGATGGCGAAAATGTTGAGTTGCGGTGCCGCCCGTGTCAGTACGCCCAGCGCGACGTTGGTAATAAGTAATGCACTGACGATCGGTAGCGACAGCATCAGCCCTGAAGAGAAAATAATCGCGCCGGCATGGGCAAGATTTGACCAGCTGTCCGCCGCAACAAATCGGCCGCCGATGGGGATGGCATTGAAGCTTTCGGCAAGGGTTGCCAGAATCATCAAGTGCCCATTGATGGAGAACAGGACCAGCAGGCCGAGTAGCGACATGAAATTGCTCACAACCGGTGTCTGCGAGGCATTGTCCGGGTCGTAGAAAGTCGCAAACCCCAAGCCCATCTGCAACCCGATGACTTCGCCGGCATAATCGATTGCCGCGATGGTCAGGCGCATGGCGAAACCCATCGCCGTGCCAATCACCATCTGTTGCGCAATCATCATCAAGCCAGCGCCAGAAGATGGCGATACAGCAGGTATCGGCGGCAGCGCAGGGCCCAGTGCCAGCACAATCGCCAGTCCAAGCATCAGCTTGCTGTTCCTCGGGATCGACGCGTTGGAAAATGGCGGGGCTGCGGCAATGAGGCCGAGAATCCGGGCGAGAGGGAAAAAGAAGGCTACGATCCAGGCGTCGAGTTGCGCGCTGGTAAAGGAGATCATCCGACCATCCCCGGTATGGCATCGAACAGCCTGCGGATATAGTCGATCATCAGTTGCAGCATCCACGGCCCGGCAAAAATCAGCGTGATGAACATGACGACCAGGCGAGGAATGAATGACAGCGTCGACTCGTTGATTTGCGTCGCCGCCTGAAAAACGCTGATGATCAGGCCGGTGATCAGGGCCGCCATGAGCATCGGCGCCGAGACGAGCAAGGTCATCTCCAGCGCTTGCCGTCCAAGTTCCATGACGGTCTGCGGCGTCATGTGGCGAAACTCTGCACTAACGACCCGACGATGAGGTGCCAACCGTCGACCAGAACGAAAAGCATCAGCTTCATCGGCAGCGAAACCATGACCGGCGACATCATCATCATCCCCATGGACATCAGTACGCTGGCGACCACCATGTCGATGACCAGAAAGGGGATGAAGATGATGAAGCCTATCTGGAAGGCGGTTTTCAGTTCGCTGGTGATGAAGGCCGGGATGAGGATGCGCATTGGCGTATCTTCCGGCTTCTCGATCGTCTCAATCCGGGCCAGCCGAGCGAACAGGCCGATATCGGCTTCGCGGGTCTGCTTGAGCATGAAGCCCTTGATGGGTACAGACGCCCGGTCGACAGCCTGTTGAAAGCTGATCCGGTTCTCCGACAGGGGCAGGTAGGCTTCGCTGTAAACACGGTCCAGAACCGGCGCCATGACGAAAAAAGTGATGAATAGCGAGAGTCCGATGAGCACCTGGTTCGGCGGCGAAGTCTGGGTGCCCAGCGCGTGGCGCAGCAGCGAGAAGACAATGATGATCCGCGTGAAGCCCGTCATCATCAATACGGCAGCGGGGATGAAGGTGAGTGACGTCAGCGTCAGCAGCGTCTGTATCGATAGTGTCCACGTCGTGCTGCCGCCGGGCCCCGGTGCACTGGTCAGGGCGGGGAGTGCGGCCTGGGCCAATGTCTCTGTCGGAACCAGTACCAGCGTGACCAGCAGGGCGAGCAAGGGCCAGGCATGCTGGATCGGCTTATTGTTTGGCGTCATTGCGTTGTTCCCGAAACTGTTTCAGCCATTGGCCAAACTGCCCAGACTCTGCCGTTTCGACAGGTAGGGATCCTTTTGGCAATGTGTGCAGCGTGCGAATTTGTCCAGGGGCGACGCCGACGATCAGCCAGGTGTTCTCGACCTCAACCAGGATGATGCGCTCGCGGGCGCCGACGGTCAGCGAACTGAGGATCTGCAGCGGCCCGTTGCTCGCCATGAAAGCCTTGCCACCGTTGACCTTGCGCAGCAGCCAGGCGGCACCGACAAAAAGGCCGAGAATCAGCGCCAGACCCGCTACGGTCTGCATCATCGTGGCGAAAGAAACGCCTGGCGGGGGCGGAGGGGCTTCCGCAGCGAGGGCGGCGATAGGTGCCAGCAGCAGCAAGGCGCCCAGCCGGCGAGGAGAAAAACAGGAAAATAAGAAAGATAGGCTCACGGGGCCCTATCTTAAAGCAAGGCGCCCCGTGAACAAACCCGGAAATTAACGACCGAGTTTCCGCATCCGTTCAGATGGGGTGATGATATCGGTCAGGCGAATGCCGAATTTTTCATTGACGACAACCACTTCACCTTGGGCGATGAGTGTGCCGTTTACCAGCACATCCATCGGCTCGCCCGCCATCGCATCGAGTTCAACAACCGAGCCATGTGCCAACTGCAGCAGATTCTTGATGGCCAGCTTGGTGCGGCCCAACTCAACGGTGATTTGAACCGGGATGTCGAGAATCATGTCCAGTTCGTTCATTACCGAACCCTTGGCCGGATCTCCACCAAAATTCTGGAATATCTGGGCTGCTGCCGGCACGGCGGCCGGCGCGGCAGCGGTCGATTCGGCAATCGCCTGTTCGGCCATCGCAGCTGCCCAGTCGTCCTCGCCCACGGCATCTTCAGTGGCGGCAGTGCCGTTGTTTTCAGTGTCTTCAGCCATGGTTTTCCCCTTGCATCGAGTCCTGCTTCTCTGAAGCGATAAATCGTTCTATCTGAATCGCGTACTGTCCTTGCTGCTGCCCAAATTTGCACTCCAGCAACGGTACACCATCGACCGTGGCGATGATGGCATCTGGAATGTTCACCGGGATGACATCGCCGACCTTCATTTTCTGTATTTGTCCCAGCGTCAGGGCAGCGTGCGTCAGCTCCGCCGTCAGTTCAACCTCGGCGCTCTGCAATTGCTTCCTCAGTGTGGTGATCCAGCGCTTGTCGGTAGACAACTGGTCACTCTGCATGCTGCTGTAGAGGACGTCGCGAATCGGCTCCATCATCGAATACGGGAAACAGATGTGCATTTCCGCTGCCGAGCCACCAAATTCGATCGAGAAGGTTGTCGATACGACGATTTCAGAAGGTGTGGCGATATTCGCGAACTGGGAATTCATCTCGGAGCGGATGTATTCGAACTTCAGATCGTGCACCGGCTTCCAGGAGCGTCCGTACTCGGTAAAAACTACATCGAGCATCCCCTGGATGATGCGCTGCTCGGTCTGCGTGAAGTCACGCCCTTCAACCCGTGTGTGGAAACGCCCGTCGCCGCCGAACATGTTGTCGACCACCAGAAAAACCAGGTTCGGATCAAAGATGAACAGGCTGGTGCCGCGCAAAGGCTTGGCCGAGACCAGGTTGAGGTTGGTCGGTACAACCAGATTGCGAATGAATTCGCTGTATTTCTGGACCTTGATCGGGCCGACCGAGATTTCGGCATTCCGGTGCATGTAGTTGAACAGGCCGATCCGCAGGTAGCGGGCAAAGCGTTCGTTGATCAACTCCAGCGTGGGCATGCGCCCACGAACGATCCGCTCCTGCGTGCCGAGGTTGTAGTTTCTCGGGCCGCTGCCTTCTTCCTGGCTAACTTCCGGTTCGTCAGTATCCCCGGTGACGCCCTTGAGGAGGGCGTCAACTTCATCCTGGGAGAGGAAATCCTGCGACATGGCGTTTTACTGAATGATGAAGGAAGTGAAAAGCACTTCCTTGATGGGGTCTTCCGCCGCTTGCTTGCCCTTGACGGGTTCGCTCGGGCCGATAACCGTGTTGATGCTTTCCTTGATCTCTTCCGCAAGCTGTTCCTTGCCTTCGCGCGGGGCGAGTTCAGAAGGTTTCTTGGACGAAAGGATCAGCATGATCTTGTTGCGCAGCTTCGGCATGTGGATCTTGAGTTTTTCACCCACGGCGGCATCTTCGGCCTCAACGTTGATAGTGACCTGGAGATACTGGTCGCCCGTTTCGGGAACGAGGTTAACGGTAAAAGGCTCCATCGGGATGTAAACTGGGACAACTTCCTTGCCGCCCTTCTTCTTGGCACTTTCCTTTTCGACCGCAACCTCTTCTCCTTCGGCCGGATCGCTGCTCTTCTTGAGCATGAAAAAGGCAGCCGCCCCGCCGGCAATGAGCACGAGCAGGACGACGGCGATAATGATGATCAGCAACTTCTTGCTTTTTTTCGGTGCGGCTTCCGTAGTACCTTCTGCCGGTTTTTCTTCTTTTGCCATTGCGATTCCCTCTATTGTTCTCCACGCATTGTAGCGCGCCGACTGTGCAGAGCGCAGCGCATGCGCTGCGCGCTGTTCCCCCTGCTAACTACGACGGTTCAGGCAAAGGTGTCGACCAGGCCGTTGCCGCGTTTGATCGCTGTTCCTGCCATAGCTTCAACACTCCCCTGTCCCGCAGGTTCTCCGCTGCTTCCTCGCTCGCTGCCAGCGCGATTCCGTTCTTGGGCGTTACTGTCGGCAGACTGCCGGAATGATTCGGCACTGACGTTGGTTTGCCCGAGCTGGACACCAACGCCGTCGAGCATTTCACGCAAACGCGGCATGGCCGACTCGATGGCTGCGCGTACGTCGGCATTGGCTGACATGAACAGCGCGGTGGCCTGATCATTTTTTACGTTCAATGATATTTCTATCGGCCCCAATTGCGGAGGGTTAAGCGTGATTTGCGCGCTCTGCTTGTCCTGACCCGTCAACCAGACAATCTTTTGCCCGAGTTCCGTTGGCCACGCTTGGCTTTTTAGCGGCGTATCAATCTGCAGATGCTCGCTGCCTGCGTGTCGGGCGGTGGCCGCGTTGACGCCGAGTTGCGTAGCGTTTCCGGGCTGCGCAGTTGTCGATACGGGTTCGGCAAGCGCCTGCGTAGACTCGGCAAGCTTTTGCTCGAAGCCGGCAAGTTTTGCCGGTGTCTCGGCCAGAGGCTGCGTGCTTGCGGCCTGGGCCGCGCCGCTGTTGTTGATTCGGGAGAACAGGTCAGCAGCGGACTGATCGCCTGAAGCGCCTGGCTTCTGGCTGAGTTCTGCTGTCACGGGAAGCGCTTGGTCCATGTCTTGCGGAGTCAATAGCGCGCTATCGACAGGTCGTTGGCCGCTTTCTGCCAGGCGGTCGGCCATGGCTGCGGGCACCGCAATACCCATGGAGGCCAGCAGCAGTGCGGGATCCGTCGGTGTGGTCAGGGTCTCGGCGGTAACGTCGGCAGCAACGTTTACGATCTGTTCGGTGGCCGTTGTCAACTGACTGGTGTCAATGCCGCCGGCCAGTTGGCCGAGCAGCAGGGCAGCGAAATCGGCCGCAACGATAGAGTCGTTAGCTGCTGCAGCGCTACCATCGGCAAGCGACGGAAAGTCTTGGGATTTGATCGGCAGCGGCAGGGCTGCAATAGCGGATGGCATGGACAGACTCCAGTCTGACGAGAATTTGTCTTCTATTGAGCAAACACCGTGCCAGGAATTAATTGTCCTCGTTCTGACGCTTGCGTGCGGCAATCTCATCGGTCAGCTTTTGTTCCTGGCGAAGTTCGAGGGCAAATTCGGCTGAGCGATGGCGTACGGATAGCGTATCGATGGCTTTCAGGCGTGTTCGCTGTTCCTGCCAGTGGGCTTGCCCTGCCTGTGTATTGTCCTGCGAGTTCCTGACAACAAGCTGCTGCTGGGCGATTGCGTCGTCCAGCCGATCAAGAAAATCCTGGAAATTTTTCCACTGCAGGGGGCTCATGCCCTGCTGGGCGGATACCTGAAAACGCCGGGCATATTCTTCACGGTACTGGCTCAGCAGATCAAGTTTTCCCTTGGCATCCTGCTCCGCGGCGATCAGTCGTGCCAGCTTCCGCGTCGCCTCGTCGGCGCGGTTCTGCATGAGGTCAAGAACGGCTTGTAATGAAAAAGGTTTGGTCATGGCGGCACCCGGAGGGATGCTTCATTGTAGTCGTCGCTAGCTGCTTAAGCCGAACAACCGGTACAGATCGTCGATGCTGCTCGTGTAGGCCGCCTGCTCCGAAAGATTCTGTTGCAGGAATTTCTCGAACCCTGGCTGCTGGAGGATGGCTTGGTCGAGTAATGGGTCGCTTCCGGCGACATAGGCACCAACGCTGATCAGGTCTCGCGAGCGCTGGAAGCGCGAATAGAGTTGCTTGAAGCGCCGGATGGCTTCGAGGTGGCCGGGGGTGATCAGGCTGACCATGGCGCGCGAGATCGACTGCTCGATATCGATGGCCGGGTAATGACCAGAGTCGGCCAGCGTTCGCGAAAGCACAATGTGGCCGTCGAGGATCGCGCGCGCCGAGTCGGCAATCGGATCCTGCTGGTCATCCCCTTCAGCCAGCACTGTGTAGAAGGCGGTGATCGAACCGCCGCCGACAGCGCCATTGCCTGCACGCTCGACGAGTTGGGGCAGGCGGGCAAATACTGAAGGCGGGTAGCCACGGGTGACCGGCGGCTCACCGACGGCCAGCGCGATTTCACGCTGGGCCATCGCGTAGCGGGTGAGCGAGTCCATGATCAGCAACACATGCTTGCCCTGGTCGCGGAAATATTCGGCTATGCTGGTGGCGTAGGCCGCGCCCTGCAGCCGCATCAGCGGGCTCACATCAGCCGGGGCGGCAACGACAACTGCCCGGCGTAACCCTTCCTCGCCGAGGATTTGCTCAATGAATTCCTTGACCTCGCGGCCGCGTTCGCCGATCAGTCCGACGACGATGATTTCTGCCTCGGTGTAACGGGCCATCATGCCGAGAAGTACCGATTTGCCGACGCCGGAACCGGCAAACAAGCCCATGCGCTGACCACGGCCAACGGTGAGCAGTGAATTGATCGCACGAATGCCGACGTCGAGTGCCTGTGTGATTGGGGCGCGCGACATCGGGTTGATCGGCCGGCTCTGCAACGGGCGCAGGTTGTCTGTATTCAGCGGGCCGTAGTTGTCCAGCGGTCGGCCGGCCGCATCGACGACTCGGCCAAGCAGCGCTTCGCCGACAGGCATCAGTTTTGCGCGGTCGATGGTGCGGCGTCGTTGCAGGCGCGGCTTGCCGATCTTTGGTAGGGGGCAGCGCGTTTCGAAGGCAACGACACGGGCGCCCGGCGAGAGACCGTAGACATCTTCCGAGGGCATGAGGAAGAGTTTTTCGCCTGAAAACCCGACAACCTCGGCTTCTACCGGGGCGCCGCCGGTCGGGATGATCCGGCAGGAGCTGCCCAGCGGCAACTTCAGACCACTGGCTTCCATGACCAGACCGTTGATACGTGTCAGGCGGCCGCTCGAGAGAATGGGTTCGGCATCACTGGCGGCATCCCGGCATTGTTCGAGATACCCGCGCCAAGTGTTGCCGTGCTCGGGCAGGTCGGCACTCATTGCTTTGGTTCCAGCCACTCACCGGTGGTGCCGATGGCGTCCAGTACACGATGCCAGCGTGTCTGCAAGGTGGCGTCCACCTCACTGGCACCTGACTCGATCCGGCAGCCGCCACGTTCGATGGTGCTGTCTTCCAGAATTCGCCAGCCATTGTGGGTCAGCTGTTCGCCGAGATGCGTACGTACCAATGCCACGTCGGCCGGGTGCATGAACAGGGCTGGATGGCCGTGGTGCATGGGCAGGGCGGCAACCGCCTCGCGCACGATCGGCAGGACCAGTTCAGGTTTGACCTTGAGGCTTTGTCGCAACACCTGGCCGGCAATTTCAACAGCAACGGCAAGCAGTTCTTCGCCGATATCCTGGTCAAGCACCTGCAGGCTGCGGCCAAGGTTTTCGACGAGTGCGGCAATCCTGTCGGCTTCGGCACGTGCTTCACCCAGGCCTTCCTCGTAACCGGCCGTGTAGCCTGTTTGCTGGGCTTCCGTGTAGATACGTTCGATATCTTCAGCGGTAGGCAGTGGGATGGAAGGCGCTGTCGCGGTATCGCCTTCAGCAGCCTTTGGTGCATTGGCAGGGGTTTGTACGGCCGCCTGTTCGGCTTCGTCGAAAGCGGCAACCTCCCAGCGCTGGTAGGCGGTGAGCTTCTCTTTCGGGATAAAGCCGGACATGGCTAAAGCATCTGCTCGCCACCGGCGCCGCCGAGGACGATCTGGCCTTCGTCTGCAAGCCTGCGGACGATCTTGAGGATTTCTTTCTGTTCGCCCTCAACCTCTGAAACGCGAACCGGGCCACGGGCTTCCAGATCTTCACGCAGCATTTCAGCAGCGCGCTGCGACATGTTCTTGAAAATCTTTTCGCGCAAATCGGGCGACGCACCCTTCATGGCCAGGATCAGCGAATCGGACTGGATTTCACGCAACAGCAACTGGATCGCACGGTCATCCAGATCCATGAGATTCTCGAAGACGAACATTTCGTCGAGAATTTTTTGTGCCAGATCCGGGTCGTATTCGCGGATGGCATCAACCACCGAGGTTTCGTTGGCGGTTCCCATGAAGTTAAGGATTTCCGCGACCGGGCGCACGCCGCCCATCGCCGCTTTCTTGATGTTTGCCGAGCCGGATAGGATGCGCAACATCACTTCGTTCAACTCTTTCAGCGCGCCAGGCTGGATGCCCTCCAGCGTCGCAATGCGCAGCACGACATCGTTACGCAAGCGTTCGGTGAACTGGTTGAGGATGTCGCTCGCCTGGTCGTGGTCGAGGTGTACGAGAATGGTGGCGATGATTTGCGGATGCTCATTCTTGATCAAGTCGGCGACGGTGGGCGGGTCCATCCACTTCAGGCCTTCGATGCCGGCGGTGTCGCCGCCTTGCAGGATGCGCGAGATGAGGTTGGAGGCTTTGTCGTCGCCAAGTGCCTTGGTCAGTACGGAGCGGATGTAGGCGTCCGTGTCGACATGCACGGCAGCCGATTCGCCGGCCGATTTGTTGAAGTCGTCGAGTACCGTCTCGACGCGGGTACGCGGCACCGATTTGAGCAGGGCCATGGCGTGACCGATCTTTTGCACCTCGCGCGGTCCCAGGTGCTTCAGCACTTCCGATGCCTGTTCCTCGCCCAGAGAGAGAAGCAGGATCGCAGCTTTTTCAACTCCGTCCTCACCCGGCATTGGAACCCGTCCAATCCTTGATGATGTTGGCTACCGCCTTCGGATCCTGCGAGGCGACGCCTCGCGCTTGCGCCAGCTTGCCCTCAAACTGCGTCGGGCCACGGGGCTCTGTTTCTGACATGGCGTCGTAGGCAGCGGCACCACTTCTGCTGGAGCGGCTGAACTGTTCTCCCGGTCGCGGCGTCATCATGGTGTTGATCAAGGGCTTGACGACCTTCAACAACAGGTAGGCGAGGATGGCGGCGATGGCGCCATATTTGACGAGGTCCTTGACCAGGGCAAGGATGTCCGGGTCTTTCCAGATCGGGATACCGTTATCGGCACGTTCAACCGCTGTGAAGGAGGCGTTGGCAACCGAGAGGGTGTCGCCGCGATCCTTGTTGAAGCCCATAGCTTCACGCGCCAGGTCGTTGATCTGCTTGATCTCGTTTTCCGTCAGCGGTTTGCTGCTCGGCTTGCCGTCCTTGCTGACTTCCTTGCGGTGATTGACCACAACCGCCGCCGACAGGCGCCGGACGACACCCGCCGATTGTTTGGTATGCCGCACCGTGCGATCAATTTCGTAATTGATGGTCGAATCCTTGCGCGTCGACACGGGCTGCCCAACACTGGAAATTGGTGCCTGGACCCCCGCTGCATTGATCTGGCCCGAAATGGCCGGGCCGGCGCCAGGAGCGGTACCCGCTGCCGCAGGTTGCGTCAGTGGTGCTGTTGCTGGAGCTGGCGGCTGATTGCTCAGTGCCCCAGGAACGCCCACAGCGGCCGTTGCCGTGGCGCTCGCCGTTTCGCTCGTTTGCTGGCTGCGGATGCTGATGTCGGGCGGGGTTGTGTTTGGCTTGTGGATTTCTGCCGTTTGTTCTGTCTGAGAGAAATCAATGTCGGCCGCAACCTGCACCTTGGCATTTCCAGGCCCGACGATGGGGGTCAGAATGTCCTCGATGCGCTTGATGACAGCGCCTTCTATCTCATTGACGTACTTGACTTGGGTCGGGTCGAGGCCCGCGTCCATGTTCTTGCTCTTCAACTGGGAGAGCATGGCGCCGCTTTGGTCAAGAATGGCAACGTTGGTTACCGGCATCTGCGGCACGCTTGAAGCGACGAGATTCTGGATACCGGCGATCTGTGCCGGCTCAAGGACGCGGCCAGAATAAAGATTAAGCAGGACCGAGGCCGATGGCTTTTGCTCTTCCCGAACAAATACGGAAGGCTTGGGGATGGCCAGATGCACGCGTGCGCCTTGTACTGCGCCGACCGACTGGATGGTTCTCGACAACTCCCCCTCCAGTGCGCGCTGGTAATTTACCTGCTCGGCAAACTGGCTGATGCCAAACTTCTGGTTTTCCATCAGTTCGAAGCCGACCGCACCCCCCTTGGGCAGGCCTTGTGAGGCAAGGCGCAGACGAATCTCGTGAACCCGGTCGCCAGGGACCAGAATGGCGCCACCGCCGTCGGAAAATTTGTAGGGAACATTGAGCTGTTCCAGCGAGCCGATGATGGCACCGCCATCACGTTCCGAGATGTTCGAGAAAAGAACCCGGAAATCCCCATGCTTGGACCACAATACGGTGCCCACAAGCAGTGTGACGACGGCAGCAACAGCGAGCATCAGCACCAATTTCTGCTGGTTGTCCAGCCGGGCCAATGCCAGCCGCAGGCGGTCTGTTGTGCCGCCTGCTGATCCTGCGCCTGCAGCGGTGTCCGGTGATACTGCCATGCCTTCCTTTAATCTCTATTAATCAAGCAAAAAGCGTGAAGTTCTAAGAAATATTCTACTATAGTAGCCGCAATATGCATGGGATTCTCCCCGAATGACCGATTCCTCGCAATTATCCAAAGCCGAAGATCTTCAGCGCGCCTTCGACGTCTTCAATCAGGTTTCGCACGAGCTGACTCAGGCCTATGCCGGGCTGCAGTGGCGCGTGCAATCCCTGACCGACGAATTGGCGGTTGCTAACGGTGAGTTGCGTCGCCAGTACGAAGAAAAAGAAGCCTTGTCCGAGCGTCTCGGGCTCTTGCTGAATGCGTTGCCAGCCGGCGTCGTAGTCGTCGATGCGGCGGGGTGGGTAAACGAAGCGAATCCTGCAGCGAATGCCATGCTGGGCGATTCGCTTTGTGGCCGTCAGTGGCAGGAGTTAGCCCTGACCATGCAGGCGGTAGCGCCGCCGGATGAATTTTCGGTGCATGGGCGCCGGGTTTCCCTGGCCGAAAGTGTCCTGGTTTCAGGCGGTGGGCGCATCATTCTGATCCATGACATTACAGCCGCACACGAAATGAAGGCCAGCCTCGAGCGCAATCAGCGTCTGGCGGCGATGGGTGAAATGGCGGCATCGCTGGCCCACCAGTTACGGACGCCGCTGGCAACTGCATTGTTGTACAGCGCCAACCTGGCCAAACCCGATCTTGCTGACGAGGCACGAACGCGTTTTGCTGAGAAGGCTACGGAACAGCTGCGGCGCCTTGAGCGCCTGATCCAGGATGTGCTGTTGTTCGCGCGCGGCGAACATATCGGCCGCGAAGTGATACCGGTGGCTACCCTGGTTGCCGATGCCGCGCAAACGCTGGAGCCACTTTGTGCTGCCCGTGGCGTCGTGTTTCGTCAGGAAGGCGGGGCCGGCGACGCTATAATCGTCGGTGGCCGCAAATCGCTGGCGGGGGCCTTGCTGAATTTGCTTGAAAACGCGTTGCAAGTATGTGAGGCGGGCGGTGTCGTTACACTCGGTGTCACGGTTGCCGATAAGCGTGTCAGATTGTGTGTTCGAGACACCGGGCCCGGTGTGCCTCTGGAGCAGCAAACACGGGTTTTCGAGCCATTTTTTACCACCAAGGGGCAAGGTACCGGGCTTGGCTTGGCGATTGCCCTGGGGGTGGTGCGTGCTTACGGCGGCAGTATCGACTTGCTTTCCCGCCCGGGCGAAGGGGCTGAATTTGTCATGGAGCTGCCGGCGGGAATGCCAGCGGATATTCAGGAGCGTTTGGAAGAACAATGAGTCAGGATTTGCCGATATTGGTTGTCGAAGACGATCCCAGCTTGCGCGAAGCGGTTTGCGACACGCTGTTACTGGCCGGAAAATCGGTGGTTTCTGCACCGGGTGGGGCGGAGGCCATGGCCTTGCTTTCGACACAGGCGGTATCGCTGGTCGTCAGCGACGTACGCATGATGCCAATGGATGGCATTACCCTGCTTAAGGAAATCCGGACGCGCTGGTCACATTTGCCGGTGGTGCTGATGACCGCCTATGCGGACGTCGATCGAGCTGTCGAAGCAATGCGGGCCGGCGCCTGCGATTTCCTGCTCAAGCCTTTCGAACCGCAGGCGCTGCTCGCCCATATCGAAAAATATAAGCTGCCAGAGGCAGAAGATGATGCTGGCGTGGTCGCCAAGGATGTGGCCAGCCGCAATCTTTTTTCGATGGCCGCGCGGGTCGCCCAGACTGATGCCACCGTTTTGTTGACGGGCGAGTCTGGCGTCGGCAAGGAAGTGGTGGCGCGCTACATTCACCAGCATTCCGCGCGCAGGGATGGGCCGTTTGTGGCGATCAATTGTGCGGCCATTCCTGATACCTTGCTGGAAGCAACCTTGTTCGGCTACGAAAAAGGTGCCTTTACCGGCGCCCAGCAGGCGCAGGCCGGCAAGTTCGAACAGGCGCAGGACGGTACCCTGCTGCTTGATGAAGTGACAGAAATGCCGCTTGGGCTGCAGGCCAAGCTGCTGCGCGTGCTGCAGGAGCGCGAAGTGGAGCGGGTAGGTGGGAAAAAGCCGGTGTCCCTGAATATCCGCATCGTTGCCACCTCCAACCGCGATATGGCGGAAGCGGTTGCTCGCGGGAGCTTTCGAGAGGATCTTTTCTACCGGCTGAATGTGTTCCCACTCCCCATTCCTGCCTTGCGTCAGCGGCCGGATGACATCGTGGCGCTGGCCCGGCATTTCCTGATTGCCAATGGTGGCATGGTTGGGCGTGCGGGGATGGTCTTTTCAGCCTCCGCTGAAGCGGCCCTGCGCACTCATCCATGGCCCGGCAATGTGCGCGAACTGGAAAATGTGGTGCAGCGGGCGATGATCATGGCTCCTGGCGAGACCATCGATGTTGAGCATCTCCATCTGCTGCCGGTTGCTGCTATGGCAGCTCCTGCCCTTGTTGCAATGCCGCAGGAGACCGCCGAGGCCAGGTCAGAAGGGGCTCGCGGCGATAGCATTCGCGATCTTGAGCGGGAGCACATTCTGGAAACGCTGGCGGCCGTTGGCGGCGTGCGTAAGCTGGCGATTGAGCGCTTGGGGATTTCCGAGCGAACGCTGCGTTATAAGCTTAAACAGTACAAGGAAGAAGGTTTCTTCCACGAGTGAGTTGGCTGTGGCACGAAGCTTGCTGATGGTTAGGCAACAGTAACAGGAGTCGCCAAATGGACACCAAGGGTATTGATCAGATGTTGGGGTTGTTGCGGGCTACGGCTGCCCAGGCCACAGGTAAACCCGCTGAAACACAGGCGGCTGCAGGGGGTGTTGATTTTGCGGAGGTGCTCAAGAATTCGATTGAGCAGGTCAATCAGGCGCAGCAGGGCGCCGATGCCCTGGCGGCAAATTTTGCCGCTGGCGACAGTAATGCGAATTTGCATGACGTGATGATCGCCCTGCAGAAGGCCAACGTGTCGTTTCAGGAAATGGTTCAGGTGCGGAATAAACTGGTTTCAGCCTATCAGGATGTAATGAACATCCAGGTCTGACGTGCTTTTGTCGTCAGTGAGGCACTAAGCCAAGGGCCGGATTTCCCCGGCCCTTTCCAATTCAGCCCATTCCTGACATGCGAGCTTTGCGCTCGCGCTCGACGCGGGTGATGTAGCGCTGAATCATTGTCAGCCGCGTTCCCGGAAGGTCCTGAAACTCGCAACCAATCCGCAAGTGGCGGTTGCCACTCTTGGTGGTGACATCAAAAGCGTTGCGAACAATCATGTTGCAGACGAGCAGCCCTTCCTCGGGCAAATCAATCCGACAGTCCGAAAATACCGTATCGATCTGAAAATCTTCCTTGCTGTCAGTGTCGACCATCAGTCCAACACCGCCACCACTGATGTCAAGCAGCGGAATGTCTGTGGCAACGACCGAGCCGTCTGGCCGCTTCAGGTTAAAGCGGCAGCGGACAGGCGTCGCGATAGGCGTGGATAGGCGATAGTACTCGCGACGCTGCAAGCGAAGTACGGTTTCCGGGAGGACACCACGGAAAGCGGGTCTGCCGCCATGCTGCGCCAAGTCGAGATTTTTCAGACTGAACTGGATTTTTACCTTGTCCAGCGAGGTCGTGAAAAGCAGGCGATCAGCCTTGAGCGCCCGGCTGTTCATATCGTTGTCGCTGCCCAGATCGAAGATCAGTGCACCTCGTTCGGTATCGATATCAATGAGCGAGGTCAGCAGGAAAGATTGGCCGCGATCGAAGTAAACCGTGATCATGCTGCCTTTTTGCAGCACGGCTCGCAGGACAAAGAGGATTTCCGACTTCGAGTACAGCAGATACTTGCTGTAGATGTCTCCCTGCTCCAGCTCCAGTTTAGTGGGCGCTTCTTCGTGCTCTTGCGCGGCTTGGTTTTCCGACATTTATTGTTCCGAATCTTCTCGATGGCGCATCGGGTGAGAGTTTAAAGCAAAACGCGACTACGGAGAATTTTGCGGGTATCGAAGTGTAGGGGCAGCGTGTCAGGCAGGGGGGGGTAAAGTGAGCGAGGGGGCCGGCAGACCCTCGCCGCGTTCTATGCGGTAGAGCCAGGCGAGCAGTTCTGCTACGGCGACATAGAGCTGCGGAGGGATGCGCTGATCGAGATCGATCTGCAGCAGCAGGGAAACAAGTTCTGGAGATTCATGTACATAGACGCCATTTTCTTTGGCTCGAGCAATGATCTCTTCGGCGATCAGGCCGCGTCCCTTGGCAACGACGCGAGGTGCTGCGTCAGCCTCGCGGTAGGCGAGGGCGACGGCGGTGCGCATGGAATCATTCTTTGGGTCGTTCATGGCGTCCCACAGTAAAACCGCTGAGTTTCAGGCCAGCGGCCTCCAACTGGTTGCGCAAGGCGTCGCCACCATTGGCAAGTTGCATGGCGGCCTCATTGGATTGGGTTGAAAGCGATAGCGTCATCTCCCCGGCAACAATGCGCAGCCCGGCGCGAACCTCCCCCAGTTGCGGCATCGTCAGTATTAGCCGCGTTTGCCACGGCGGCTGTCCATTCTCGTCGCTCCCCCCTTTTTTGCCACCGTTCTCTTCAATGATTTCCCACTGCATGGTTTGGCCCGGCCAGGCCTGCCCCTGCCAGACATAGGTCTGGCTGGCGAGGGCTTCCAGCTGTTGCTGCACCAGAGGCATCAGGTCAGGCGCTACCAGTTGTCCGGTTGCTGCTGAACGGAGCAGCGACGCTTGTGCCGTATTGGGCGTCGCCGATTGTGCCTGCTGCTCCTGGCCGCCAGCCAGGCGCTCCACCTTGCTGGCCAGCACGGTCACGGCATTGCTGTGTGGCGTATTGACGTTACTGCCATTTTCAGCAGTCATGGCCTCCCGTAGTCCCGGAGACAGTCGCCCCTGCGGCTGCGAAAGCAGGGCATCGGTCGGTAGGCGGCTTCCGACCCATTGGGATTGGTGGGATTCATAGAACATCCCACTTTGGGTAATGGCTTGCTTGAGCAGAGGCACCAGGTCAGCGCCCTTGCTTGGCGGGGCCAGGGAAATTGGCTGGTTGGCGTTCAATTGGGCGGGTTTTGCAGGTTGGCCATCATCGCTTTTCGCCAGAAGGCCGGCGATGAAATTCCCTGTGCGCGAAAGCGTGGTTTCTACGGCGGGGCGCTCGCCGGCAGCAGCTCCTTCGGCTCCTTTGGCGTTGTGTGAAACGAGCGCCAGCGCCAATTTCCCACCATTTTCAACAACTTCGAGCTCGAGCGAGTCGCCGGCCTTGGCGGAAAACGGGAGCGCGAGGATCACGTCGTGCTGGTTGATGAGTGCTCTGTAGGCACCGTTTGGCAGCATGGACTGGATTGCCGCCAGAACACGCTGGCCTGGTACCAGATCCGATAAGACCTCGGAAACTTGCTGGGTGTTGGGTGCGCGGGTGAGCGTCGCATCAGCAGGAAGCTGCAGGCGGCTGGCGACGTCCGAGGGGATCATGGCTGGTTCGAGTGTGCCGATGTGCGATTCAGTGCATCAATCAGCGGCGAAATCTGATCTTTGCGCGCAGAACACTCGTGGATCGCTGACTCAAGCATCGTGAGAATGGCTTCGATCTTCTGTCGTTGGTCCGTTGAATCGAACTTTCGATCAACAGCGGCTCTGTGGGCAGCATCCATTGCCGGTGCCAATTTGTCGGCTAGCTCAGCAAATTGCTCCCATTCCCCTGCTTTGATCGTAGCAAGCAAAGAGCGCAAGGAATCCGAGAGCTGTCCGAGTTGGATTTCCGGGTCAGGCGTTTCGTTTGGCAGAATTCTGATCTCCGGCAAGATTCGGTCGCAATTCCCTCCAGGCACCGGCAATTTCGCCAAGCAGCTGCTGGACTTCGGCGATTGCAGCAGCATCCTTGTGAATGTTTGCGTGGACCAGTCGCGATACCATGTAGTCGTAGAGGGCCTTCAGGCGTTCTGCGAGTTCGCCTCCCTGCGCAACGCTAAGGCTTGCTGACAATCCTTCGACGATGATTGTCATGGCTTTGGTCAGCGAATCTGACTTGCCCCCCAAGTCGTTGGCTGCTAGCTGTGATTGAGCTTTTGCAAGTGCGGCTTCTGCACCATCAAACAGGAGTGTGATCAGACGAATCGGGTCGGCACCGCGAATGTCGGATTCGGCGTCAATTTGCTTATAGGCTGTAATTGGCGAGCTAAACATGGTGACGATTTCTCAATATAGGAAGGTAGACTCAGCCGCTAAATGCTAGCCAGTTGATTTCTGGCCCAGCGATTGGGCCAGTGAGCCACTGAGTGCATTCATCTTGCTAATAAGTGTATCGAGGCCGGTGAACTGGGCGCGATAGCGTTTTTCAATCAGCGCAATTCGATACTCCAGCACTTCCTTGTTGTCCTTGAAGCGTTCGATGGCAGCGTTGAGGCCGTCGATCCGGTTGGAAAGCATGCCGCCGCTCGTCTGCATACCCGAGACGGATTCTGCAAAAACCTTGCCATAGGCACTGAGCGTCTTGATGACATCGGTAGATGACGCACTGATTTTCTGCGCCAGTACTGAGCTGTCAAGCGACAGCTGGCCTGTTTGCAGGATCGTAACGCCAAGATCGGACAGAGTCTGGTAAGTGGCTGAACTCAATTCTGCCGGTACTGTGGTTCGAACACTGCTGAAAGTGTCCAGAATGCCCCGCGCTGTCGCGTCTCCGGTGAAAGCCTGTCCAGTTTTTGTCGCAGCGTTATAGCCTGAGTTGGTTTTGATTGTTGTGGCGACGGCGTTATAACTATCGACAAACGCTTGGACTGCAGCCGTAATCTTGGAACTGTCATTCTGTACGGTAACGGTTGCCGTTCCCAGTTTGACAGCCGTCAGGGTCAGCCCGGTGACGGTATCCGTAAATTGATTTGAGCTTGAGCTGATGTCGATGCCATCAAGCTTCATCGTTGCATTTTTGGCTACGGTTCCCTTTGTCGGATCAGGGTCCGCCAGAGATGCCTGTGGAGCAATTGGGGGGCCGGCGTCATCTGTGGGAACCAGTGTGGACGTCAACGAGAAGGCATTGTCAGTCCCTGACTTGTCGCTGGTCAGTATCATTCGCTGCCCACCGTCTGCCGTGTTGACCACCGTAGCAGTCACGCCAAGGTCTGCGTCATTGATTCGTGTGCTGATGTCCTGCAGGGTATAACTGCCCGGATCGAAAGTGATGGTCGCGGCTGCAACGCCGCCTACGGTAAAGTTGATGTCTCCGCCGCTGAATGTGGTCCCGGCGACATAGCCCATCGAGACATTCTTTTGTGCTGCGGCCAGTTGCGTCACTTCCAGGTCATAACTTCCCGTGGCAGCAGTAAAAACTGCACTGGCGCCGAGAACGGTTGAGTCGCTTGAGGTCGCCGTTACTGCAGATAGCCGGGAGGGGAATTGCAAGGTTTCTGCAGCCGACTTCAGCGCATCCAACTTGGAGTTGAGCGTGCCGTAGACAGAAATTTGAGTGTTCGTCGAGGTGATTCTTGAGTCCAGCACATTGATGGGCGCTCTTTCAGCAGCCATCAACTTGGTGAGCATGGATTGCAAATCTATCCCGGCGCCTACGCCTAGTGAAGTCGTGGTTGCCATGATTGCTTCCCTCCTGCCGGTCGTTACACCTTGTCTCTAACGAAAACACCCTGAAGCTGATCCAGTGCTTGCGCAATCCGGATGGCTTCCTCAGATGGAAACTGACGAATAACTTCTTTCGACTGTCCATCCATGATTTTAACCACTTGTACGCCGGATGCCTCATCAATTGAAAAACTGATATCGGCACGGGCGATGGAAACGAAGCCTTCCAAGCGTTTGACGGCATCCTGAACCGATAGTTTGTTTTGCTCGGAGTCGATTTTTTTCGGTGTCTCCGCCCGGATACTATTTTGGCGGGCCGCGGCCGTCTTCTCCTGACGGATGGCCTGCGGCGAGGTTTCTGTCGTCGCCGTCCGTTGAGGCGGGTTTGCCGCCTGAACCGATTCGATATTCATGTTCATAGCTATCTCCAATTCAATCCAAGCGGAAAAAGGTGCGGAAGGATCAGCGTCCTACCGCACCTCTCGTCAGGATTGACCGATGACCGATTAACGCAGCAGGGCCAGCACGTTCTGCGGGATGGCATTTGCCTGAGCGACCATGGCCATAC
>JBAYVV010000028.1:0-33057 GCA_041674465.1 Sterolibacterium sp. | reverse complement strand
GTCGGCCGGGCTGGTGGTCTGGAGCGAGGGTAGCCGAAGGCCGGGGCAGCGGGGAGCGATTCTTTGGTTCCTTTCTTGTCGCAACAAGAAAGGAACTCGCCCGCCGGGGCGAGACCCGGCAACTATTGGTTCCATCGCCCCATAGAGAACATACCCAAGCCTGTATACTTGCAGGATGGGCGACATCTCAAACCAACCCGTCATTCTCATCAGCGGTGCCGCGAAACGCGTGGGTGCAGCAATCGCGCGGCTCCTGCACGAAGCCGGCGCAAGCCTGTTGCTGCATTATCGGAACTCCGCGGATGAAGCAAAGGCGCTGGCAACCGAATTGAATGCGGTCCGTCCGGATTCGGCGGCGTGCGCAGCGGCCGATCTGTGTGACACGGTGCAGTTGCAGCAGTTGGTTAATGTCGCCGTCGAGCGCTTTGGTAAGCTCGACGCTCTGGTGAATAACGCCTCGGCGTTTTATGCCACGCCGCTGGAAGACATCGACGAGGCGGCCTGGCGGGATTTGATGGGCAGCAACCTGAAAGGCCCGTTGTTTCTCTCTCAAGCCGCCGCGCCCTATCTCTTAAAAACCTGTGGCGCGATCGTCAATATCACCGACATCCACGCCGAGCGCCCCTTGAAGAACTATCCTCTTTACTGCGCCGCCAAGGCTGGCCTGCTTGGACTGACGCGTGCCCTGGCGCTGGAACTGGCACCGCAGGTGCGGGTCAATGCGGTGGCCCCGGGTCCCATTCAATGGCCGGAAGGCAAGGCCGCCGGCGACTTCGATGCCGACGCACGCCGGGCCATCGTTGCACGCACGCTGCTGCAGCGGGAAGGAACGCCTGCCGACATCGCCCGCGCAGTACGTTTTTTGTTATTCGATGCGCCCTACGTCACCGGCCAGGTCATCAATGTCGACGGCGGCCGCAGCGCTTATATTTGATGCGATGAATAATCCGACTGAATCCCCGCCGCCCACCGCGACCAAGCAGGCCAAACAGCGCCGCGAAGCCATCAAGCTCGGCAAGCGCCTGCGCCGTCATACCGGCCAGGCCATCGTCGACTACAACATGATCGAAAACGGCGACCGGGTCATGGTCTGCCTTTCCGGCGGCAAGGATTCTTTCGGGCTGTTGGACATCCTGCTTTATCTGCGCGAGCATGCGCCGATCGATTTCGAGATCATCGCCGTCAATATCGATCAGAAGCAGCCGGGCTTCCCTGCCGAGATCCTGCCGAATTACCTGAAAGAAATCGGCGTTCCTTTCCGCATCGAGGAACAGGATACCTATTCCATCGTGAAGCGCGTGGTGCCCGAAGGCAAGACGACTTGCGCACTCTGTTCGCGGTTGCGCCGTGGCATCATCTATCGCGTTGCGGGGGAAATCGGCGCCACCAGGATCGCGCTCGGCCATCATCGCGACGACATCCTGGAAACGCTGTTCCTCAACATGTTCTTCGGCAGCAAGATGAAAGCCATGCCACCGAAGCTGGTCACCGACAATGGCAAGCACATCGTCATCCGCCCGCTGGCCTATTGCCGGGAGAGCGACCTGGCCGACTGGGCCGAACTGCGCCGCTTCCCCATCATTCCCTGTGATTTATGTGGCAGCCAGGAACAATTGCAGCGCAAGCAGATCAAGCAAATGTTGCGTGAATGGGACAAGCGTTTTCCGGGACGCGTCGACAACCTGTTTCGCAGCCTGCAAAACGTCGTGCCCTCGCATCTGGCGGACAGCAGGCTTTATGATTTCGCCGGACTCAAGCCTAGCGGCCAGCCCGATCCGGATGGAGACCACGCCTTTGATCCCGAGGAATTTCATGATCCCGACATCTTGCGTGCCGTGACCCAGATTGGAGAATATTGACTTGAGCGCTGACACCAATGACATGACCGGCGCAGTGCTCAGTCTGCGCTGGGAAAGCGGGGATCTCTACATTCTCGACCAGACGCGCCTGCCTACGGAGATTGTCGAAATCCGGCTCGCCAGCATCGAACAAGTCTGGGAAGCTATCCAGCAACTCAGGGTGCGTGGCGCTCCTGCCATAGGGGTCGCCGCAGCTTACGGGCTTGTGGTCGGAATGAAGCCCCTCATCCATCTTGATTTGGGAAAGTTCCAGGCAAGACTCAAGGAGAATGCCGACTATCTGAATTCGTCGCGCCCTACCGCCGTCAATCTCAGTTGGGCACTGCGGCGCATGCAAGATTTCGCGATGGCCCAGGCGACCCAGGTTGCCAGTGCCAGCCAGCTTTACGCGCGACTGGTCGAGGAGGCTGTTCGCATTCACCAGGAAGACCGGGCGATCTGCCGCGCCATCGGAGAAAACGGCCTGCCCCTGATCCGCGCGGGCATGGGTGTGCTGACCCATTGCAACGCCGGTGCACTGGCCACTTCGGAGCTGGGCACCGCCACCGCGCCGCTGTATCTCGCCCACGACCGAGGCATGCGCTTCCGGGTCTATTCCGACGAAACGCGGCCGTTGCTGCAGGGTGCCCGGCTCACGACCTGGGAGTTGCAGCGTGCCGGACTGGACGTGACGCTGATCTGCGACAATATGGCGGCATTCGTGATGTCCCAGGGACTGGTGGATCTCTGCATCGTCGGCTGCGACCGGGTCGCAGCGAATGGCGATGCCGCCAACAAGATCGGCACGCTGGGGGTAGCCATCATTGCGCGGCATTACAACATTCCCTTCTATGTCGCCTGCCCCTCTTCCACCGTCGATCTTCAGACTGAAACCGGAAAGGGAATCGTGATCGAGGAACGCGATGCCGAGGAAGTGCTGTTTTTCGGCGCCCGCAGAACCGGTCCGGAGGGCGCAAAAGTGCGCAACCCATCCTTCGACGTGACGCCGCACGAGCTGATTGCCGGCTTCATCACCGATCGCGGCATCATCCGGCCGCCTTATGCCGCATCCCTTGCGCAGCATTTCGGCTAGGCGGGCATGACGTCCATGCTCCCCGGCTCCCCAGCCATTGCGGCCACTGCGGCCAGCAGCAACCGCGATATCTACCTGCGCCTGCTCGGCTATGTGCGCCCGTACCGAACGGCATTCCTGTTGTCCCTGCTCGGCATGGCGATGACGGCGATGACCGAACCGCTGTTCCCGGCGCTCATGAAACCGCTGCTGGACAAGGGCTTCCTGCCCAAGTACCAGGGCGATTTGTATCTGATCCCGCTGGCCCTGGTGGCGATTTTCGTCACGCGCGGCCTGCTGACCTATTTCACTTCCTACAGCCTGGCCTGGGTCAGCAATCGGCTGATCATGGACCTGCGCCGCGCAATGTTCCAACGGCTGCTGAGCCTGCCGACGCATTATTACGACGACCAGTCTTCCGGCGCACTGATGTCCAGAGTCACTTACGGCGTCAATGATTTCACCAGTGCCGCCACCATCGTGCTGACCGCCCTGGTGCGCGACTCCCTGACGATCCTCGGCCTGATCGGATTCCTGCTGTATCTGGACTGGCAATTGACGCTGATCGCCCTTGCGGTCGGGCCGATCATTGTCGGCGTGGTGCGCCTGTTCGGACGCCGCCTGCGCGCCGCCAGCCGGCGTGGCTATAGTGCAATGGGTCTGATCTCGCACATCCTCGAGGAAACCATCGGCGCCCACAAGGTGGTCAAGGTGTTTGGCGGCCAGCGCTACGAATCGCAGCGCTTCGAGGATGTCAGCAACGAATTCCGCAAGGCGGCGATGCGCGAATCGATGGCAGCCTCGGCCACCGTGCCGCTCACCCAGGTCGCCTCGGCCAGTGCCCTGGCGATCATCATTTATGTGGCTTTGCTGCAATCATCCGAAAGCCATATCACGATCGGCGGCTTCGTTTCTTTCATCACCGCCATGTTGATGCTGCTGGCACCGGTCAAGCGGCTCACCGAGGTCAATGCGCCATTGCAGCGCGGACTGACCTCGGCCGAGAACATCTTTGGCCTGCTCGACGAGCCGGCGGAGGACGACCCCGGCACCGGAGTGCTGCCCCGCGCACGTGGCGACATCCATTTCGATCAGGTCAACTTTTCCTACGCGAACACTTCCCGGCCGACCTTGCAGAACATTTCACTGAATATCAAGGCGGGATTGACGGTCGCCCTGGTTGGACCTTCCGGCAGCGGCAAGAGCACCCTGGTCAGCCTGCTGCCGCGTTTCTATCAGACCCGCCAGGGCAGCATCCGCATCGACGGCCATGACATCGCGAGCCTGACCCTGTCCAGCCTGCGTGCCAACATTGCGCTGGTCAGCCAGGAAGTGGTGTTATTCAATGACAGCGTCGCAGCCAACATCGCCTATGGCAGTTCGGCCGGCGCCAGCGAAGCCGACATCATCGCGGCAGCTCAGGCCGCCCACGCCTGGGAATTCATTTGCCAGATGCCGCAGGGTCTGCAGACGCGCGTCGGCGAGAACGGGGTCAAGCTTTCCGGCGGCCAGCGTCAGCGTCTGGCGATTGCCCGTGCCTTCCTCAAGAATGCGCCGATCCTGATTCTCGACGAAGCCACTTCGGCCCTCGATACCGAGTCCGAACGACAGATCCAGGCAGCGCTTGAGACGCTGATCCAGGGACGCACAACCTTGGTGATCGCCCATCGCTTGTCGACGGTCGAGCATGCCGATCGCATCGTGGTGCTGGATCAGGGTCGCATCGTGGAACAGGGATGCCATCAGGAATTGCTGGCGCTGAACGGAATGTACAGCCACCTCTACCGCTTGCAATTTGAAACCCCGGAAGCCCTGGCTTAGTATCGGGGCATGGTCAGGCCTACGGCGAAGCCAGGTTAGCCGGCCGAGTGGCGTTGCGGCAGGGAAGCGTTCTCCACCCAGCGCTTGATTCGCATCGCATCACCGATGCGCGTCATCTTGCCCAAGGAGTCGAGCAACACGATGATGGTCGGCTTGTTGTTGAGCCAGGCCTGCATCACCAGGCACTTCCCCGCCTCACTGATATATCCGGTCTTGGACAAGCCGATATCCCAGGACGAGCTTTTCACCAGACTGTTGGTATTGTGGAAGGTATGCGTACGGCCGGCGATCCTGACCTCATATCCGGTTGACGTCGTATATTCTCGGATCAGCGGATACTGGTGTGCAGCCGCCACCATCTTGACCAGATCGCGGGCGCTGGAAACATTGGCGGCAGTGAGCCCGGTGGGATCTGCGAATTGAGTATCCAGCAGACCCAGTTCCTGCGCCTTGCGGTTCATCGCGACAATGAATGCCTCGCGCCCGCCCGGATAATGGTTCGCCAGCGAAGACGCAGCCCGATTTTCTGAAGACATCAAAGCCAGCCGCAGCATTTCCTCGCGGGAGAGCTGCGTGCCCACCCTGAGGCGTGACCGTGTACCCTTGCGCGTATCCACATCCTCATCACTGATCGCCAGGATTTCGTCCAGGCTGGGCCGGGCATCCAGTGCGACCATCGCGGTCATGAGCTTGGTGATGGACGCGATTGGCAGCACCGCACCGGCATTCTTTTCAAACAGCACCGCCCCGGTGGATTGGTCCAGGACCAATGCAGATGCCGATCCCAGCACCAGATTCGTTGTCCCCTGGTAAGCAGCCTGGCTCACGCGCTTCTTCGCATGGGGCCGGGCCAGCTTGTGTTTCTTGACGGTCACGGTCTTCTGCACCGCTTCCACGCTGCCCGGACTGACGACCAAAGCAAGCGCAGACAAGGCGAGCAAGCACATGGTGGCTTTATTCATTGTGTCCTCAAACTCCCAAACACGTGTTCTTCGCAAAATTCGCCGCAGTTTATCAGCGACAGTCCTACTCTTCAATAGAGAATAACGGTATTCGGCCCGAATAATTAAGTAGTTGCTCTTGTTTATTAACCTGGTATCTGAAGAAAAGCGAGGACTTCGTCGCGGCGCTGCTGCGTATCGTGGTATCCCAGGTCGATCAAGGCGCGCGTATAGGGTGGCTCAAACAGCAGATAACTGGTGAGCGCACCACCGTGCTTGTTGAGTGCACCGATGTTGCCGAACAGCGCCCGAACCGGCCAGGGCAGGCTTTGCGCATGCAAGGCGGCGATGTGGTCCAGGCGCTCCGATGGGGCAATCACCAGCACATCGATCTTGTGCAGGGCGATGTGCTGCTCCTGGCGAGTCTGCTCCGGAATCAACCCCACAGTCTGATTGATGCGTCGAATGCGTTCCAGATCGACCGACAAGGTATCGAGGAATATGCTCGACAAGGCATGGCCGGCGATCTGCGCCAGCGAAGGGTAATCATCGCTGGCTTGACGTTCATCGCGAGGCTCCGCCATGCGGCCCGCGCCTATCACGAGAATCCTGTCTGCCCCAAGATGGATCGCGGGCGAGATGGGCGCGACCTGGCGCATCGAACCATCGCCAAAATATTCCCGATTGATCTTGACCGCCGGAAACACAAAGGGAATCGCACTCGAAGCCATCAGGTGATCGACATCCAGCTTGACGTGCGCGCCGAGGCGCTGCGAACGCCGCCAGGGTTCCATGTCGGCGCGTCCCTGAAAGAAACTTACGCTCTGCCCGGAGTTGTAGCCAGAGCAGGTCAGGCTCACGGAATGCAGCGCCTGACTGGCAATCGCCCTGTCGATGCCGCTGAAATCAAGATGCTCGGTCAGCAACTGGCGCAACGGTGAGTTGTCGAGCAGTGCACGCGGACCGCTCTTGACCAGCCACCCGCCCATCAGCGCGCCCAACCAGCGGATGGCCGTTTCGCCGATGCCGAGGGCGTCGGCCCGATACACCGATCCGGCGTGGAAATTGCGCCAGATTTCGAGCAATTGCGTGACACCGGCATCGAAATTTTCCGCCGTGGTGGCGAGCGACGCGGCGTTGATGGCGCCAGCCGACGTGCCGCAGAGAATCGGAAACGGATTGCGCTGTGGTTCCGGCAGCAGGTCGCGGATCGCCGCCAACACGCCCACCTGGTAGGCGGCTCGGGCGCCGCCTCCAGACAGAATCAGTGCCGTTCTGGACATCCGGCCAATCCGGCACTCACGCAGGACCGCATGCTTAACTTAGCTTAGCGCACGAGGCCGATCACTTCCCGTGCGTCTTGGTGTTCAACTTGGCCGCCTCGACCGAGAGCAGCGCCGTGACATTGACGATGCGCCGGACGGTGGCAGTGGGCGTCAGGATATGTACCGGGCGGGCCGCACCGAGCAGCAACGGGCCGACCGTCAGGCCATCGCCCGCCGCCGTCTTGAGCAAATTGAATGCGATATTGGCGGCATCCAGCGTCGGCATGATCAGCAGGTTGGCCTGCCCCTTGAGCTGTGAATTCGGGAAGACCTGGCGCCGGATATCCTCCGAGAGCGCCGCATCGCCGTGCATCTCGCCTTCCACTTCCAGATGCGGCGCGGTGTTTTGCAGGATCGCCATCGCCTCGCGCATCTTGACTGCGGTCGGGTTGTCCTCGTTGCCGAAACTCGAATGCGAGAGCAGCGCGATCTTGGGCGCCACGCCGAAGCTCTTGACTTCCTCTGCAGCCAGGAGGGTCATCTCGACAATCTGGGCCGCAGTCGGGTCATAATTGACGTGGGTGTCGCAGATGAACAGGGTGCGGCTGGGCAGCACCAGCATGTTCATGGCGTAGAAATTATTGATGCCGGGTTCCCTGCCGATCACCGTGTTGATGTAGCGCAAATGCATCGAGTGCTTGCCGTAGGTGCCGCAGATCATGCCGTCGGCGTAGCCGTGGCGGATCAGCATGGCGCCGATCAGGGTGGTCTTGCGGCGGATTTCGCGCTTGGCGTATTCGATACTGCTGCCCTTGCGGCATGTGAGTTCGTAGTAATCCTGCCACAGCACTTTGTAGCGTGGATCGGAATCCGGGTTGACCTGCTCAAAGTGCTCGCCAGGGCGGATGCGCAAGCCGGCCTTTTTGATGCTCGCCGCCATGACTTCGGGGCGTCCGACCAGGATCGGCCTCGCCACACCTTCATCCACCACGGTCTGGGCGGCACGCAAAACACGTTCGTCCTCACCTTCGCAGAAAACGATACGTGCCGGATTTTTCTTGGCGGCGGCAAAGACCGGACGCATCAACAAACCGGTGTGATAGACAAAGTCGTTGAGCTGCTGCAGGTAAGCATCCATGTCCGCCAGCGGCCGCGTCGCCACACCGGATTGCATGGCTGCAAGCGCCACCGCCGGAGCAACCTTGACGATCAGGCGCGGGTCGAAGGGCTTGGGGATCAGGTATTCCGGACCGAAGCTCAGTTCATCGGTGCCATAGGCCGCTGTGACAACCTCGGATTGTTCGGCATGGGCGAGTTCGGCGATGGCGCGCACCGCAGCGACTTTCATGGGTTCGTTGATGGTGGTGGCACCAACATCCATGGCACCGCGGAACATGAAGGGGAAGCACAGGACGTTGTTGACCTGATTCGGATAGTCCGAACGACCGGTGCCGATGATCGCATCGGGGCGCACCGCCTTGGCATCTTCCGGAAGTATTTCCGGTGTCGGGTTGGCCATGGCCAAAATGATCGGGTTCGGCGCCATGGTCTTGACCATATCCTGCTTGAGCACACCCGCAGTCGACAGGCCGAGGAAAACATCACAGCCGGGCATCAGGTCGCCCAGGGTGCGTGCCTTGGTGTCCTGGGCATAGCGGGCCTTGGAGGGATCGAGGTTGGCATCGCGGCCAATGTACACCGCGCCCTTACTGTCGGTGATGTAGACGTTCTTGGGATCGAGCCCCAGACTGACCAAGAGGTCGAGGCAAGCAATGGCCGCGGCACCGGCACCGGAACAGACCAGCTTGATCTTGCCAATCTCCTTATTGACGACGCGCAAGCCATTGATCACCGCGGCGCTGGCAATGATGGCGGTGCCATGCTGGTCGTCGTGGAAAACCGGGATCTGCAGGCGTTCGCGCAGCTTCTTCTCAATATAGAAACATTCCGGGGCCTTGATGTCCTCGAGGTTGATGCCGCCGAAGGTTGGTTCCAGCGAGGCGATGATGTCGACGAGTTTGTCCGGATCGTTCTCGGCGATCTCGATGTCGAAGACGTCGATGCCGGCGAATTTCTTGAACAGTACCCCCTTGCCTTCCATGACCGGTTTGCCGGCCAGGGGGCCGATGTTGCCCAGGCCGAGCACAGCCGTGCCATTGGTGATGACGGCGACGAGGTTGCCACGCGAGGTGTATTGATAGGCATTGGCGGGGTCTTTGACGATCTCGTCGCAGGCCGCAGCGACGCCAGGGGAATAAGCCAGCGCCAGGTCCTGCTGGCTGGTCAGCGCCTTGGTCGGCGTGACGGCGATTTTCCCCGGCTTCGGCAGCCGATGGTATTCAAGCGCCTGAGCGCGGATGATTTCGTCCATGTTTATCTCCTCGTAACTGAATGAAAACGGTGGCGCTGAGACCCGCCCCGGGCGGGCGCCGCGGAAAGAATCCGGTATTGTATAGTGTCGCGTGCACGGATTAGCAGTTGATTTCACCTAACGCTCATGGCAGCAAAAGCCACCCACTGATGATGAAACACGCGAAAAGCGGCATAAAGTCCCGCCCCCTCCCGTCCTCCCCCTCGCGGTGGAGGCGATTGGTTTGCTCGCTTCGCTCGACATATCACCCAGCGCTCATTTTTGTTGCTTCACGCTAATGGATTAGCGCCTGCCAACCTTCATGCAAGACAAGAAGATGCAAATTAAGCTGGCCAGCCGCATGACTGACATTGCCCCGTTTCATGTCATGGAATTGATGGCCAAGGCCAAGGCGCTCGAGAATGCCGGACGCTCCATCATCCACATGGAAGTGGGTGAGCCGGACTTCCCCACGCCAGAACCCGTGATCGCCGCGGCCAATGCCTTCATCCGCAACGGCCGCGTGTTCTACACCTCAGCGCTGGGCCTGCCGCAATTGCGCGAGGCGATTGCCGGGTTCTATGCCGAACGTTACGGCGTCAGCGTGGCGCCGGAACGCATCATCGTCACGGCCGGCGCTTCGGGCGCCTTGCTGCTGGCTCTGGGAGCGCTCATCAATCCCGGTGACGAATTGCTTTTGCCTGATCCCGGCTATCCATGCAACCGTCATTTCACCCGCCTCTTCGAAGGGCGCCCCATGTCCCTCAAGGTGCGGCCGGAACACGGTTACCAGCCCAGCGTCGAGGATGTCACGACGGCCTGGACAAAACGTACTCGCGGCCTGCTGGTTGCATCGCCCGCCAATCCAACGGGAACCATGCTGGACCGAAACCGGCTCGCTGCGCTCTGGCAGGCTGTGGCGGCCCGTGGCGGCGTGCTGCTGGTGGATGAGATTTATCACGGTCTGACTTACGACTGTGAAGCGGCGACCGCCTTGTCGATTTCCGAAGACATATTCGTCATCAACAGCTTCTCGAAATATTTCAACATGACCGGTTGGCGTCTCGGCTGGCTCGTGGTACCACGCGATTGCGTGCGCAACATCGAAAAGCTGGCGCAAAATTTGTTCATCTCGCCCTCCGCTCCGGCACAGCATGCTGCCCTGGCCGCATTCCTCCCGGAAACCATCGCACTGCTCGAGCAACGTCGTGCCGAATTTCAGGCACGCCGTGATCTGCTGCTGCCCGGGCTGAAGAGTCTTGGTTTCAAAGTCGCTGCCGAACCCGCCGGTGCTTTCTATATCTACGCAGATTGCAGCCAACTCAGTGACGATAGCTACGCCCTGGCCAGCCAACTGATCGAGCAAGCGGGCGTGGCGATCACCCCCGGGCTGGATTTCGGCGAGAACGCGCCCGAACGCCACCTCCGTTTTGCCTACACCGTTGCGCAGAATCAAATCGAGGAAGGCTTATCGCGCCTGGCGCAATATTTCAAATAGCCCTGCTGGAAAAAACAGCGGCGGCTGATAGCCGCCGCCGAGCCTCAAATATGAGGGGATGCGAGAGTAAAAGCTAATCCGCTAGCGCGGAAATCTGCTCGCATCCACCCAAGATACGGCTCAAGACGGCCGCGAACCCGTCGGAAACGGCCATGCCGCAGCCGGATTCAGCGACGACTTCAGGCCCGGCGTGGCCGCAGTCGAAGGCGCAGCAGCCTTGGGGGCAGCCGGGGCAGGCTTGGCGGCAGCAGCTTTTTTGGCTGCTGGTTTCTTTGCTGCCGGCTTCTTGGCAGCAGCTTTCTTCGGTGCAGCCTTCTTTGCTGCCGGCTTCTTGGCAGCAGCTTTCTTCGGCGCAGCCTTCTTTGCTGCCGGCTTCTTGGCAGCAGCTTTCTTCGGTGCAGCCTTCTTCGCTACCGGCTTCTTGGCAGCAGCTTTCTTCGGTGCAGCCTTCTTCGCTACCGGCTTCTTGGCAGCAGCTTTCTTCGGTGCAGCCTTCTTCGCTACCGGCTTCTTGGCAGCAACTTTCTTCGGTGCAGCCTTCTTCGCTACCGGCTTCTTGGCAGCAACTTTCTTCGGTGCAGCCTTCTTCGCCGCGGGTTTCTTGGCGGGAGCAGCCTTTTTCGCCGCAGGCTTAGTGGTCTTGGCGTTAGCCATGTCAAACCTCCTTAACAAAGTAACAGGAAAGAAACATAAGTAAAGCTACCCGCCCAACCCGGCGCGGATCATCCAAAGTTGCGATTCCTCGCAACCCTTGAATTCTGAAAAATCGGTGTCATGCCTGCGCGAGTCAATCCCGCCTGGCCTGGGGTGAGCGAAGAAAGCCTCGCCTGGCAGATGGCGACGGAACCGAAACGGCAACTGAAAACTGGAAGTGAATGATGGGGAAAGAACTTCAGGAATGAGATCGAATGGCAGTGGTTTGGCGGCTATTTCTGTAGCTGACAACTGCATCGATATCTCCTGTTGGTTACTCTGTAAGCTGCTGCGCTCCTGCAATCAGCTTTTCCCTTGAGCCCCGATGCGATTTCCTGCTTTCGGGTTGACCTACTACATATAGTATGCAATGAATAGAATTTGACTAAGTGTAGTGGTTCAAAATAAAACTTGCAAGAAATATTTAATAGTGTTTGTACTTTTTTTTCTCGTCATCGAAATTCGGATGCGCTCGACTCGAAAAATCGGACTGTAGTCCGTTCGGTCAGCATCACCTGACGCGACTCCAATCGAAGCAGGGACCCGGATCGTTCTTTCGTCCGGGCGCAATCTCTGCATGACCAACCACGGCGATGATAGGGTAAGTTTGGCGTAGTACCTGCAACAGATGCGCCAGCACCACATACTGTGCCTCTTCAAACGGTGACTCGTCACAACCCTCCAGCTCGATGCCTATGGAAAAATCATTGCAGCGCTCGCGCCCGTTCCATTGCGACAACCCGGCATGCCAGGCGCGCCGGTCGCAAGCCACATACTGCTCTACCTCGCCATTGCGGCGAATCAGGAAATGCGCCGAGACGTGCAAGTGATGGATTCCGGCGTAGTAGCTGTGCGCCTCCGGATCAAGGCGGTTGGTGAACAAGCATTCAATGCCATCGCCGCCGAATTCGCCGGGTGGCAAGCTGATGGCATGGATCACGATCAGTTCGACCGATACGCCCGGCGGACGGGCATCGCAATTCGGGGAGGGGATGAACTGCGCGCCGGGCAGCAGCGCATTTGTATCGAGTTCGGCACCAAGTTCGGTCGCGCTCATGAACTCATTCCCGCTCATTCAGCCCCAGGCGCTGCATGCGATAGCGCAACGAGCGGAAGGTCACGCCGAGCAGCTTGGCTGCGGCCGTGCGGTTGAACCGGGTCTTCTGCAGGGCATCTAGGATCAGTTGTTTCTCAACCTGATCAAGATGCTCCTGGAAGCCCAGATGATCGTGCTGCTTGACGGCGGCAACAAGATGCAGGTCAGCTACATCGATGGCGCTGTCAGTCAGCAATGCCAATGCACGCTCCAGCACATTCTCCAGTTCGCGTACATTGCCCGGAAACGAATACCCGTCCAAAGCAGTCAAAGCGGCTGGAGTCAGTGGCGGAACAGGAACACCGGCAACATTAGCCAGCCGCTCCAGAATGTGCCGAGCCAGCAACGGGATATCTTCCCGGCATTCGCGCAGCGATGGCATCCTGACTTCGATGACGTTGAGGCGGTAGAACAAATCCTGGCGAAAACGCCCCTGTTCCACCAGTGCTTTGAGATTCTGATGCGTGGCACAAATGATCCGCACATCTACAGCATCCTCGCTGGTCGCGCCGACCTTGCGCACCCGCTTTTCCTGGATGATGCGCAGCAGCTTGACCTGCATGGCCAGCGGCAGGTCGGCCACTTCGTCGAGAAACAGGGTGCCGCCACCCGCCGCCTGGAAAAAACCGTCGCGTTCGCTTTCGGCACCGGTGAAGGCACCCTTGCGATAACCGAAAAATTCACTTTCCATCAGATTTTCGGGAATCGCCCCGCAATTGACGGCGATGAAGGGAGCGCCGCGGCGCGCGCCAAGCCGATGAATTAGGCTCGCCGCCAGTTCCTTGCCACTACCTGATTCACCGGAGATATACACCGGCGCCTGGCTGCGTGCGACGCGCTCGATCAAGGCGCGTGTCTGAGACATCGCTGGCGAGTCACCGAACAGCACATAGGTAGCTGAAACGGTATCGCCTTCGCTGCGCTGCGGCAAATCGATCGCCGATCTGACCAGCAGGCGCAATTGCTCAAGCGACACGGGCTTGGCCAGGTAATCGAAAGCGCCGGCCTTGAGCGCCGAAACGGCGTTCTCCATGCTGCCATAGGCGGTGATGACGGCCACCGGCAATTCCTGGCAGTGCTCGCCGATATGCCGCACCAGTTCGAGACCCTCTCCATCCGGCAGGCGCATGTCGGTCAGACACAAACGATAGCGCTTTTCGGTCAGCAGACGTTTGGCTTCGCCGACGCTGCCGACGCAATCGGCTGCCAAGCCCATGCGCGCCAGGGTCAGATCGAGCAGCTCACGGATATCCGGCTCATCATCGACGACCAGCACTCGAATGCCCGCTTCGCCGCGATGTTTGCCTTCGGTCTTCATCACTCTCCCTTGCCGGTCAGACAAAAATGCGCACCGGGCGCATTCGCCAGCATTTCCAGCAGTGCGCCGTTGGCTTCGCAGAGTTCGCGGGCGATGTACAAGCCCAGGCCGGTTCCGCTGCTGTGCGTGGTGAAGAAAGGTTCAAAGACCTGACTCTGCAATGACGGTGCAATCCCGGTGCCGTCGTCAATGATATGCAATTCCGTACGTCCCGGGGAGGCCGAAGCGTGCGTTTCCAGCCGGATGCTGCCGGGTTGCCTGCGGCAATGACGCAAGGCATTCCCCAGCAGGTTCCAGAGTACCCGGTTGAGATGGCTGCGGTCAAAACTCAACAGGGCCGATGAGTCCAGCGACAGGACGACGATCTCCTTGATCTGAGCTTCATTGACCACATAGTCGTCGAGAAAGGCTTCGATGAAACCGTTCAGGCCAAGCAATTCAGGATGGGCACTGTCGCGTCGCCCCAACTCCAGCACCTCGCCCACCAGGCGGTTGAGACGCTGAGTATTGTCCCCGATGATGCGCGTCAGCCGCTGCAGGGTTTCGTCGCCAGGCTCCTCGGCGAGCAATTCCGCAGCATGGCTGATGGCCGAGAGCGGGTTGCGGATTTCGTGTGCCATGTTGGCCGTCAGGCGCCCCAGAGCCGCCAGCTTCAATTGCTGCACCTGGGCTACCTCGCGTTCCATGTCCTCAAAATAAAGCAGGGCATTGCCGCCCTCGCCGGCGGGCAGGAAACGTACGCGCAGCAGGCGGCCCCCATCAGGAATGCGCATGGTTTCTGCCGATTCCGCCGACTGCTGGCGCCAGCGGATGAAACACTGTGCCAAAGTCGGCGAGACAGCAGCCAGATCGGTGAGTGGCAAAGCACGCATGCCCAGCAGGTGCTCGGCCTGCGGATTATGCTGTTTCACCATGCCGTCCGCATCGACAACCAGCACCCCATCCTGCATGTCGCGAATCACGCGCTGGTTGATGACCATCTGATTGGCCAGTTCGATACCGCGTTGGCGCGCCAATGCTTCGTTGGCCACCACGCGCCGCGCCAGCAGGCGTGCGCTGATGGCGGTGGCGAAAAAACCGATGCTGGTGATGCCGGAGCGCATGAAATCTTCCGGGTTCGCGCCAAATTCGAGGACGCGATAGGCTTGTTCGAGCAGCAGGGCCAGCGTCGCCAGCGCTGCAAAAAACAGGCTGAGCCGCCCCTGCCCGACCAGTCCGGCTGCCGCCAGAACCACCAGCAGCATGACGGCCATCCCGCTTTTGGCGCCTCCGCTGGCATACATCAGCACGGTCAGCATCAAAATGTCGACCACCACCTGAAGCGTCAGATGGAAACTGAAACTCCGTCGGAATAGTTGCAAGGCAAGATAAAACAACACGCCACAGAACAGGTAGGCCGTGCTGACCCAGGCAAACAAGCCCGGATTCTGAGCGCCGAACCCCAGCGTATCGTCGTAGATCTTTATGGCGCAAAGAAAGAACGTCGCTACGCCCAGGCGATACAGGTTGAAGTAATGCAGCGAGCGCCAGAATATCTCCGGCGGTCCCGGTGCCGGCTCCGGCCGATCGACTTCCTCAGCGCTTGCGCTCAAGCGGACCGAGTCCACGATGCTGTTCGCCGCAGTAGTAATGCCCGCCGGATTCCAGACTTTCGCCTTCGGGCAGGTTCAGGCCACACCGGGCGCAGGCCACCATGCGCACAGTCGCCGTTGCGGGCTTGGCCGGTGCGCGGCGCCTGCGTCGCGAAGCGCGCACCAGCAGATAGACCACCCAGCCCAGCAACACGAACAATAAAAACTTTGAACCCATGGCGTCATTATCCGCCCATGCGACGGCTTGTGAAGCCGGATCAAGACAGCATTTTCACAAGGTATTCATGCCAATGCGGCCCGACGTTGCCGGACCACGGCACAAAAAAGAACCGGCACACGGCCGGTTCTTTATGTTACCGATCAAGATTCAATCAGTGATGTTGAAAGTAATGGTGGTCACCAAGCCGCCCGGAGTTGTGAAGGAAATCGGGAGTGGAACGCTTGAGGTACCCAAAGTCACGCATGTTTCGAGATTCGTATTGGTATCGACTGTTGCTGGCTTGGTGATCAAAAGTGTGTGGGACGTTCCGCCTGCCGCTGTGCTGTTCTGCACGCTCGCCGGGGTAATGGTAACCGTGCCCAATGAAGCTGGCGGTGAAACTGTCGCCAGCGCAGTCTTGGCAGGTAGCGGGTTTAAGTTGGCGTCGAACGCGTAGAAAAGGAAAGATTTGGTGCAGGTCGCAGCTCCTCCCATGGAATATGTGATTGGACTATAAGAAAATCCCTTCGCTGGCGGAGCATCTTTTTTCACCGAAGCGGCGGAATCTGACAGCACGATCAGCGCACTTTGCCTGACATGGGCGGCACCCCATTTTTCATCGCAGGAAGCCGACTTGCTTGGCGCTGCCGGCGAAGTGGATATGCCGCTGACGCAGGCCTTGCTGTTTGTCGAGTTGAACGCGATGAACTGCTCACCCGACTGCCACGTATTATCTTCATTGTTATCGATGAACACATCACCCAGGTCGTTGAAGGGGTCGCTGCCCCTCGTATCCGTCGCCAAACCGCCACTTCCATGGAAGTTGTTGTCCCCATACAAGTCGCTGAAGCTCTCCTCACCCAGCGCATAGGCCAATACGGTGACCCGTCCGGCAGTCACGATGTGATTGGGTTCGTCATCCCCCGTGGGTCGCGGGTTGGCGCTGGTGAATGTGACACTGCAGGTACCGTTAACCGTTGCGCAAGAGGGTGCTATCTGAGCGCCTTCGCTGACGAAGTTGATCGCCGTGCCATCCGGCACCGGATTGCCGAGTCTGTCTGAAGCGATCACGTTGACCGTGGTCGTCGCCCCATTAGAACCCAAGCCTTCGATATTGTGCGTACTCACGCTGATGCTGAAACGGTCTTGCGCCGGGCGCCCGGTCGAGATTCTCAGGAGGCTCGACTGGCTGCTGAAAGACGGCGAAACCGAAGTCACGGTGGCTTTCACCCAAACTGCCGTCGGTGTCGTACCGGATTGGACAGAAACCAATACCTCGCCGTTGCCATCGGTTTTTTTCACGACTGCCGCGCTAGAACCGTCGAGGAGGATGCCGCCTGTCCTGGTCGTCAGATCCAGGTTGACATCGGCACCCACGATGGGCGCATTGTTGGAATCCACCACCCTGAACTTGACCAGCGAACTCTCCACCAGCCCTGCGCCACCGGTTCCCTTGAGCACTATGGTTGAAGGCGTCGCAGAAACAAACTGAATACTGGTGGCGCCGGGAACCTGCACCACGATCGTGGTCGTCGTGGTCACCGCCAAACCGGCCACACTCGCGGTAATCGTGTCGGTCGAAGCGCAACCCTTGTCCGTGTAGGTTGCCGTGGCAACCCCGTTCACGGTCTGCACACTGGCGGGTAGCGTCGCCTTGCCGGTTCCAGCGCAGATCGAGGAAAAGTTGATGGTCACGGGCGTGGTGCCCACTCCGGACACAGGAACAGAAACGCTGGTGGTCGCATAGGGTGAGAGCGGATTGGTGGCCACCGTCATGGTACCCAGTACCGCATTGGCGGCGCTGACGCTGTATCCCGTGCTGCCCGTAACCGAGGAGCCGGCCACGTTTGCTGTCGCACTGATGGTGGTGGCACCCGCGGCCGTCAGGCCGGCAGCATCGATCTGAATCGACGCCACGCCCGATGCATTGGTGAGCGCAGTACCGGAAGCAGGAGTCATGTTGGCCAGGGTGCCGTTTGTCGCAAAGGTCACTACGGCATTGGGCACGCCTGAACCGGTCGCATCGCGGATCGTGGCCACCACCTTGGCAGGGTTGCCCGGACTGATGCTCGATATCGCCTTGCCACTGCTATCGGTCAATGCGACGTTAACGCCGGGCGTGCCGACGTTGGTGGGCGTGACGCTGAAGCCCGCGCTGCCCGAGACTGCCGCCCCGTCCACCGTCGCCGTGGCACTGACGGTGGTGGCCCCCGCCGCGGCCGGACTGGCCGCGACGATCTGGATCGATGCCACACCCACTCCATCGGTCAGCGCCGTTGCTGCCGGCACCATGGTCGCGAGCGAACCCGAAGTCGCGAAAGTGACCACGGTGTTGGGAACGACCGCGCCCAGTGAATTCCTGACTGTCACCGTGACATTCGCAGGGTTGTTCAAACTGATACTCGTGACGGGTGCTCCCGTGCTTGGGTTAGTCAGCACCACGGAGATCCCGGTCGTCCCGGTACTGGTGGCGATCACACTGAAACCAACGCTACTGTTCAGGGTATTGCCGCCCACCGCGGCCGTCGCGCTGACCGTGGTTGCGCCTGAAGCCAGCGGACTTGCCGAGGCTATCTGAATCGATGCCACCCCGGAAGCATCGGTCAGCGCCGTTCCCGAAGCAGGGATCATGGTCGCCAGAGATGCGGAAGTCGAGAAGCTCACCACTGCATTGGGAACGAGCGTGCCCGCTGCGTCACGCACCGTTGCCGTGACCTTGGCCGGGTTGCCGGTACTGATGCTGGTCACGGCCAGTCCACTGCTGGGGCTGGTCAGAGACAGGCTGATGCCGGTCACACCGGCGGTGGTGGCGATCACGCTATAACCGACACTGGCTGAAACCGCGGTGGTACCAACCGTCGCCGCGGCTGAGATGGTGGTGGCGCCTGCCGCCGTCAGGCTGGCGGTCGAAATCTGGATGGTGGCGACACCGCTGGCATCGCTAAGTGCCGTTCCCGTGGCGGGAGACATGCTGGCCAGGCCCGTGTCCGTTGTAAAGCTCACCACCAGATTGGGCACCACGGCACCGGCCGTGTCCCTGACCGTAGCCGCAACCTTGGCGGGCTTGCCGCTGCTGATACTGGTCAAGGTGGCACCAGTCACCGGATCTGTCAGCGCAATGGCGATACTGGCAGCAACGGTTTTCGTTGGCGATGAATCGCCCGGTCCGCTGACGCAACCCGTCAGTCCGAGCATTGCCAGACAGATCGTCAGCAAACCAAATCTACTAAAAATACTATTCCGCATGATGGCTCCAATTATTCCCATGTCATTGCGGCCGGCAGGCCTGGCTATGCACTAGGGTCTGTTCTCAATTAAGCGACGTGTGCGAACGATGAAAATGGCTGACAGTGCAAGACGCGAGCGACGCGGTTGGGTTACTCCCAATGAGGAGCAAGCAACGCCGCAATGGCGGCCATTTTCACCGTTCCCTTCGGGTTGCTGCCCAATGCGGCGTCCGCTTTGTTGCTCGTCTCGTCAAGGGAGATGGCCATTGACTTCGACTCGCGTCGCGCGGCCATCCGCATTGGGCAACAACGCATCGCGCCGATTAATTGAGAACAGACCCTAGGGTTCTCAATGATGATACATGGGGGGGCAGTTACTTGCAAAAGCCGCTGCGCATGGAACTCAAATTTCCCCTACGGCGAACAGGCGGCGATGTTCGCGGATGGCGTAACGGTCGGTCATGCCGGCGATGTAATCGGCCACCGCCCTTGCTTTGGCGGAAGGTTCCTGGGTCAAATCCGCCTGCTCCAACTGGGCCATCTGCTGGTACTGCGGCGGCAGCAGGCAGGGCTCTTCCATGAAGGCGCCGAACAGATCGCCGACAATCCGGCGCGCCTTGTTGGTCATGCGCAGCACCTGGTAATGCCGGTAAAGATGGTCGCGCAGGAAGGCTTTCAAAGTTTTCTGCTGCGCATGCATGTCCTCGCTGAAAGCAACCAGGGCCGGCGCAGCTTGAATGTCGACAAGTGACACGGGTGCAGCAGCAGCGATGCGTCGGCGTGTTTCCGCGATCAAATCCAGCGCCAGTGCATTGATCATGCGCCGCACGGTTTCATGAATCAGACGCCTTCCGGCAATGCCAGGATATTCCTTGCGAACTGTCTGAGCATGACGGGCGAAAGCCGTCACCTCGTCGAGTTGCTCGATGACCAGCAGGCCGGACCGCAGACCGTCATCGATGTCGTGATTGTTGTAGGCAATTTCGTCAGCGAGGTTGCAGATCTGCGCCTCCAGTGACGGGCGGCGATTTTCGAGGAAACGCCGGCCTACTTCGCCGAGTTCTCGGGCGCGTTGCGGCGAACAGTGCTTGAGTATGCCCTCGCGCGTTTCAAAACAGAGGTTGAGCCCATCGAAAGCGGCATAGCGCTCTTCGAGCAGATCGACGGTGCGCAGGCTCTGCAGATTATGCTCAAAGCCCCCGTAGTCCTGCATGCAGGCATTCAACGCATCCTGCCCGGCATGGCCGAATGGTGTATGCCCCAGATCGTGCGCCAGGGCGATCGCCTCGACCAGATCTTCATTGACGCGCAATGAGCGAGCGATGCCGCGGGCGATCTGTGCCACTTCGATGCTATGGGTCAGACGGGTGCGAAACAGATCTCCTTCGTGATTGACGAAAACCTGGGTCTTGTATTCGAGTCGGCGGAAAGCTGTCGAATGCACGATACGATCGCGGTCGCGCTGGAATTCATTGCGTTCCGCCGGCGCCGCTTCGACGATGGCGCGCCCGCGCGAATTCGCGGCCTGCACGGCATAGCTTGCCAACTCAGTTACCAGCTCACTCATGGCAGCAGGTCTCGATGGCTGCACTGATATCTTCAGGGGCAGCATCGGTCCAGGTGACGGCTGCGCCAAGACGCTTGAGCAGCACCAGACGCAGGCGACCGGCGATGACTTTCTTATCGTGCGCCATCAATTCCAGATAGCGCGGTGCACCCAGCGCAGCACCCTGCACCGGCAAGCCGGCGCGCAGCAGCAGGCGGCGCACGCGGAGGACATCGGCAGCGGCCAGCCAACCGAGACGACGCGACAATTCGGCAGCCATGAGCATGCCGGCAGCCACCGCTTCGCCATGCAGCCAGGCGCCATAGCCCATCCCGGTCTCGATGGCATGACCAAAAGTATGGCCCAGATTCAACAGTGCCCGTCCGCCTTCCTTGGCTGTTTCGTGCTCGTCATCGGCCACCACCTCGGCCTTGTTGCGACAACTGCGTTCGATCGCATAGGACAGTGCCGCGTCGTCTCCGGCGCAGAGCAACTCGATGTTGTCTTCGAGCCATTCCAGAAAAGGCAGGTCGCGAATCAGGCCGTACTTGATGACCTCGGCTAGGCCCGCTGCAAGCTCCCTCGGTGGCAGGGTCTTGAGCGTATCCGTGGCGGCCAGCACCATCCTGGGCTGCCAGAAAGCGCCGATCATGTTCTTGCCGCGCGGATGGTTGATGCCGGTTTTGCCGCCGACCGATGAATCGACTTGCGCCAGCAGACTGGTTGGTACCTGGATGAAGGGTACGCCGCGCTGGTAGGTTGCGGCTGCGAAGCCGACCAGATCGCCGATGACGCCACCGCCCAATGCGATGAGTGTCGTGGTTCGATCGCAACGCTCGCTCAGCAGTCCATCGAAAATCAGGTTGAGCGTCTCCCAGTTCTTGTATTGCTCGCCATCAGGCAGCACGATCTGCGCCAGCCGGACACCGGCAGCACGCAATGGCGCGGCGAGCCCCTCCAGGTACAAAGGTGCGACCGTGCTGTTGCTGATGATGACGGCACGTTTGGACGGCAGCTGCTCCAGCAGCAATTCCGCCTGTGACAGCAAACCGGGTCCGATCAGGATCGGATAGGAACGCTCGCCCAGACTGACGTTCAGGCGGCGCATCGGCTGCGCACCTCGCGCTCAAGTTTTTTCACGAGATGATGCGAACTGCCGCCATCGCTTTCGACCACGATGTCGGCGATTTCCCGATAGAGCGGGTCGCGCTGAAGGTACAACTCCTGCAGCCGTGCAAGCGGATCCGCCACCTGCAGCAAGGGCCGGTTGCGGCTGTGGCGGGTGCGCTCCCAGAGTTGCAGCGGCTGCGCGCAGAGATAGATGACTGTCCCGTTGCCAGCCAGGTTGGACCGGTTGCCGGGATCCAGCACGGCGCCGCCGCCGGTGGCCATCACCAGACCATCCTCCTGCGTCAGCACCGCCAGTACCTGTGCCTCGCGCTTGCGGAAACCGGCCTCGCCCTCGATCTCGAAAATCGTCGGAATACGCACCCCGGTGCGCGTCTCGATTTCCTCATCCGAGTCGACAAAGCGCAGCCCGAGGCGCTTGGCGAGTTGGCGACCCACGGTTGTCTTGCCGGCACCCATCAGGCCGACGAGGTAAATGTTCTCCTTGGCAGGCATGATGGGATTGTAGCAATAGTGGAGGTACTAAACGAAAAGCCGACTTTGGCACCCCGGCTTTTCGATTTATTGAATGCGAGCTACCATCCGCCCGGGGAATTGGGCAAATGACAACCAGTAGCATCGGCGTCGCTAACTAAATAAGGGAGTGCGAATTTCAATTCATTGGTTGACTCTGAAGTCCCAGTCGTAATGACCGCTTTCGCCCGTATCCTGGTTTGCGCCCAGGATGCATATTGTTTCTGATAGGTCAGGTTGAAAGACGCAACACCGTTTGAATCGGTGGTGATAGTAGCGGGCAAACTACCTGACGCAGCATGAGGCGGGGTAATCATTCCGTCGCCATTGCTATCCTCACCCGAATCCAGATTGTCGTTCTCGTTGATGTCCTCGTTTTGCTTCGGGTAGCCAGCCGCATAAGTTGGGACGCAGGTTGTGCTATTCCGGGTTCCTTTGTAGTACTGTACGGGAAAGGACGACAGGGTCACCAGCACGTTGGCAACCGCCGCTCCTGCATTATCCACAACCATCACCGACATCGGTAATTGGTAGTTTGTGTCGTTATTCACTGAGCTGACTGTACTGCCCTGCCCAAGAGAAATCGAAACACCTGTCGAATTAACCAACATGGTCTTCACATCACAAATGCCGGCTACCGCGGGAGTAACCGAGTTGTCGCAAGCGGCAGAAGTTCCCAGCACGCTCGCCTTGATTTTCAGGCCGCCTACCGTCGATTGCGATCCCGCCGTGAAGGTCGCCAGCGCCTGACCGTTGCTGTTCGTATAAGCAACCACCGGACTGATCTGTTCGCCGCTGCCAGTCGGATTGAGAATCTCGAACAGCACTGGCACATTTCCAACGGTGTTGTTGGCAGCGTCGCGGACGGTTGCGGTCAGGGTCGCACTGCTGGTTGTCCCGCCGCTGCTTGGGACAATCGTGGATACGCTGGGTTGCAGGCTGATTTTGGTCCCGGTCGCAGCAGAAAAGGCAAACACGCGGTTGAGCGTAGCCAACACATTTCCAGAACCATCCAGCGCATCGATCTGGATATTGGCGTTACCTGAGTTGGCTCCCGCCTTGAGGGTATCCGCGACGGCATTTGCCGTCGGCGTCAGTGTGATGGATTTGCTCGCATTCGACCATGTGCCGAGGGTCGTGGCGAACCGAACGTTCGCCACGGTCACACCCGAGATGGCGGTTGGCACGCTCACGGAAATCGCCTGAGATGCCGAAAGCGACAAGGAGGTTGGATTGGTCGTGGGTGACGTGACCGCAAAGGAAATACCCACTGCCGTGGCCACGATGGTCGTGCTGGTGGTGAAAGTTGAACTGCCGGCGGCATTGAGCCATTCGGCATTGATGATCAGGTTGCCCGGCGCCGAGATGTTCATGGCAACTGTCGGCGTGCTGCCGTTTGAGCCCGTGGTTGCCGTCGGCGCAGCCAGGGATGCGGCACCGGTACTCTTGCTGTCGATGGAAAACTTGATCGACTGGTCAGTCACCCCAGCACTTGCCGCATCGCTGGCCGTTGCAGTCAAGGTCACGGATTCTCCGACCTGCGCCGTATTCTTCGATGCTGCCAAAGCCAGCGTCGAACCGGTAATCTGAATCGGGATCTGCGCCGATACCGATGTGCCGACGATGGTCGCGGTAATCGTCTCGGAACGATTGGTCCTGTCCGCCTGGCCCGTTGTGACGAGCGCGGAGAATGGAATGGTCACCGCGCCTGCCGAACTGGAGTCGCCTGAACTGACACCAAGAAACCCGGTAGGTGCCGTGAAACTGATCTTCTGGCCGGCGACCGGCGCATGCAGGGGATCGATGACGGTCGCCGTGATCGTGGTCGAATTCGAACCATCCGTCTTTATCGATGGGACTGAAGCACCGAGCAGCAGGGTCATGGACGATGATGTCGCCGGCAATGCTGAGGCTACCTGTATGACAAGATCGGCAGTGACCGTCGTACCGGGCACTTCCGCCTTGATGATGTCGGTGTGGTCGGTTTGATTGATGGTACCCGACGGGGACAACGCGGAATAGGTGATGGTGACCGTTCCGCTACTTGACGAGAGGCCCGAACTGGCGGTGGCGAAATGACCAGAGCCGGATTTGACGGAAAAGGACACAGTCGCCCCGGAAACCGCCAGATTCTTCGCATCGACGACGGTTGCCGTTATGGTCGCGGTATTCGACCCATCCGCCTTGATCGAAGCTGCCGATGAGGCCAGGATGACGGTTGCCGGCGGTCCGACGATGGTTGTGGTGGTGGTAGCGCTGACAGTAGTGATCGACGTTGTGCTGCTGGCATCGCCGCCTCCGGCGTTGCATCCCTGTAAGCCCAGAGCCACAATCAGCCACGCTGCGGATAGAAACGCCTTAAAACGGTTTGTCAGCATGGTTGTCACGGCAGTATCCGGGATTCTTGCATGTCCCGTCTGCATGCCAGTAATTGCCAACCAGCGGCCACAGACACCTCACTTGACCTCGATCATGATGGTCGAATAGGTATTGCTGCCAGGTGAGCCATAACGCGGCGAATCGGGGTTGGGCCCGGACACGGCCTGCAGGTCGAAAAATCCGGCCCAGGTTGCAGTGGTGCATGATCCCGTGATGGTGATGGTATGCCTGCTGCCATTGGCCCGGTTGGTATTGGGCACGGTCAGCGGCGAAATGGCCAGGGTCGGGTTTATGCCCGTCGAGCCCCCGGACACGTAGGTGATGGTGTTGGTATTCGCCCCCACGTACAGTCGAGTACCGAACGGCAGGGGATTCCTGTTCTTGTCCATGATCTGGACATCGAACGATTTCGAGCAGCTGGTGCCCATGGACCAGTCCACCGCATTGCCGCTCAAATCCGTCACCGCGCTCAGGGTGGAATCGGACAACACAATCACCCGGCTGCGCCGCACGTGCGCCTGGCCCCAGGTACCATCGCAGGTATTGTCTGCCCAGGGCGCATCGGCCAATTTGGGGGGGGCGGCACTGGATAGCGTGACCGTCTGTGCAGGATTGGTCGTCAGACTCCCAATACTGCAGCCGAGTTGGTTGGATGATTTGAAGACAACCTGTTGTTCTCCTGTCTGGAAAGTTCTGTCCTCGTTCTTGTCGATGAAGACATTGCCCAGATCGTCGTATGGTTCGCCGCTATCCCAAACGTTATTGTTGTTGCTGTCGATAAAGCTTTCCTCACCCAGGGCATAAGCGGTGACCGAGACGCGGCCATCGGTCGGCCTGGCCTCGGCACTCAGCAACTTGACCTTGCAGGCGCCTTTGTCCGTGGCACAGGTCGATGGCGTAATCTGGGCGCCTTCGGAAATGAAATTGATCGCCGTCCCATCCGGCACCGGATTGCCCAGTCGGTCGGAAGCGAGGATGTTGATCCAGCTTGGTTCGGAGTCGATCGCCCAGCCCTCGATGTTGTAATACGCCGGAGCCAGCGAGAAGAAGTCCTGCGCCGGCACGCCGGTGCTGATCACCATCTTGTTCGACTGGGAAGATACTGCGTTGCCGCTGGGAGTGCAGGTTGTCGCCTTGACCCAGACCGGGGTCGGCACACTGCCTGACTGGACATTGACACTGACAAAACCCTCGCCATCGGTAATCTTGGTCAGCGCGCTCGCTGAAGTTCCGCAAGGCGGAGCCGCGGGGGGGGTGCCCAGCGGCGGCGAGCCGACGCCGTCAATTTGTATGCCGCCGACATAGGTGGTCAGGGAGAAATCGACGCTCTGGTTGGCCACCGGTTTGCCGCTGTTGTTGACTACCTGGAACTTGACGTTGCCAACCTCCGAATAATTCACGCCGCCCGTTCCCTTCAGCACCAGGATGCCGGTGGCGGGATTCAGCGAGACAAACTGGATATTGGCGGCCTGGGCCCCTGCAACATTAAGCGTGCCTTTGACCGACTGACCGGCAACAGTCGCAGTGATTTCATCCGGCGTCGGTGCAGAAAGGGAACCGCCACAGCCGTTGTCGGTATAGGTTGCCGTGGCGGTCGCCTTGCTCCCGCTCGACTGGGTCACTACGGAGGCAGTGATGCTGGCCTTGCCCGAGGTGGCGCATTGGGAGGAAAAACTCACTGTCACGGGAACTTTCGGTGCAGCGCCGTTGATGCTGACATCGACACTGACACTGGTCGTACCCGAAGCGGAAAGATTTGACGTGCCAAGAACCAAAGGAGCAAGCGTGACACTGGGCGCACCGACGCTATACGCCAGGGAAGCGCTCGGAAAGGAAGTGGCGGTCGCGGTCAAATAGTCGGCCCCGGCCGCAGTCAGGCTCGCCGCGGACATCTGAATCCTGGCAATGCCACTGGCATCGGTCATGGCACTGCCGAGAGGCGGCGTCATCGTGACCAGGTCCTTGTTGGTCGAGAAATTGACGACCACGTTGGGCTGCGGGGCACCACTGCCGTTCTTGATGGTGGCTGTCACGTCCACCGGAGTACCAAAAGTGATCGAGTTGGTAGACAGTTGCAAACTCAAAGTGGGCGTCCCCGAGGAACTGCCGTTCACACCGACGACATTAATAACTATCGAGGCCGATGTCACCTCCACCCCATTGACCTTGGCGGTTGCAAACACATTGGTTGCGCCACCCGGGGTTCCCGCTACGGGGCTCAAGCCGATGCTGGCTTCGCCGAGAACAGATCCAGCCGTGCCATCACCGGTGCTGGCGGTACCCGAGCTGGGTGAATAGGCCGCCAGAGCCGAACCCATGGAAAAAGTCACCAGGGCATTCTTGACCAGGTCGCCATTGGCATCCCTGAGCAACGCCTTGACCGTCAGGGGGCCGGATGCGGTCAACGTGGTCGTGGCCGCCCCGGCGCTATTCGTAATCGCCAGGGAAATCGATGCTGCCGCGGCAACGACAGTCAGCGGCGCCCCGCTGCTGGTCACCTGAGTAGCGCTGGTTCCCGAACCCAGGGTTACCGAAGCCAATACGTTGGTGGCACCGCCGGTAGTACCGATCACCGGACTTAAATTGATTTGCGCCACGCCGCTTGAGTTTGTCAGCACCTTACCGCTGGGCGGTGAGAAAGCTGCGAAGCCGGAGGAATCAGAGAAAGTGACTATCGTTCCGGCTACCGCATTGCCCCCGCTGTCTTTCACCGTGGCAGTCGCCACGACTGTGCCTGAAGGCGACAAGGTGGTCGTCGCTGCCCCGGTTGCGGCATCGGTCAAAGCGACAGTCACGCCCGGTGTTGCGGAAGCCGTCGTCGCAGAGGTCGACCCCTGGGCACCGCCGCCCCCACCGCCACAGCCGGACAAGCCAAGCATGCTCAACAGTAATGCAATCGCGAAGAATAATTTGACGATTTTTTTCGGCATGATCGTTCCCGGCAAAAAGATATTAGCGTGAAACAACAAAAATGGGCGCTGGGTAATATATCGAGCAAAGCGAGCATAACAATCGCCTCCCCCGCGAGGGGGAGGACGGGAGGGGGCGGGTCTTTATGCCGCTTTTCGCGTGTTTCATCATCAGTGGGTGGCTTTCCTTGACATGCGCATTAGCATGGTCTTAACGGACCCCTACCTGAATCTGTTCGTTGATGATCTTCGGTGTGATGAACACCAGCAATTCTTTTTTCGATTGAGTCCGCGTGCTGTTCTTGAACAAGTTGCCCAATATAGGGATGTCTCCCAGCAGTGGCACCTTGTCGGTTCCTTTCGAATCGTCCTGGGTATAGATTCCGCCGAGCACCACCGTGCCGCCATTCTCCACGGACACCCGCGTCGTGATCTGTTTCGAGTTGATCACCGGGCCGGCCGTGGTGTCCTCACCCTTGGTATCCTGTGAAACATCCACATCCAGGGTAACCGTGCCGTTCGGGGTAATTTGCGGCGTCACCGAGAGCTTTAGAACTGCCGGTTTGAACGAGGTAGTTTTGCCCGATATGCCGCTATCCGTTTGATAGGGAATCTGGACGCCCTGGGAAATCAACGCCTCCTTGCCGATTTCCGTGATCACGCGCGGCCTGGCAATGCACTTGACGCGGGTGTCGTTTTCCGCCGCCGTGATTTCCAGGTTGATGAACTGCGTCAGGCTGCTATTGAACAGGCTCACTACCATTTGACCCGTCACATTTCCGGTAGCCGGAACATTGACCATCGGGGTCGATGCGGGCGGCGCCAGGGCGCTCGTGCTGCCTGTGCCGCTGTTTGAAGCAAATGGTGTCGACGTGCCGCCTCCCACGTTCTGACCGGTCAGAGAGGAGACCGCCGAGTAGCTGCCGCCCACAGTCGCATACGTGTTGGTCCCGGCAATGCGCGTGCCGATACCTGCACCGGGCACCGTCGAGCGCAAATCGTTGTAACCGAGACGCACGCCGATCGAGCGGCCGAAATCATCCGAGGCACTGACGATGCGCGCCTCGATCAGGACCTGCCTGACCGGCTTGTCGATCTGGGTAATCAACTGCCGGATGCGCTCCAGGTAGGTCGGATAATCATTGACGATAATCAGGTTGCTGCGCAAATCAACCGAAATCGTTCCGGAGGAAGACAGGTTGCTTGTTCTTTCGCTGCCTCCTCCAGCACTTCCCGCGGCGGCCCCGCCTGGCGACGGCGTGGCGCCTGGAGAAGCTGACGGCGTAGACGTGGCACCGGTTTTTTCGCCGGTGATGAACTTCACCACTTCATCCGCCTTGTGGTAGTTGATCTGGAAAGCCCGCATCTCGATGGCCTCTGACATGCTTGCGGCTTTGCGCGCCTTGCTGACTTCCTCGTTGCGCTTGATGATTTCCTCGACGGTGGCGATCCAGATCACATTGCCGGTTTTTTGCATGCCCAGACCCTTGGCCTGAAGAATGATTTCCAGCGCCTGATCCCAGGGCACATCCTTCAAGCGCAGCGTCACATTGCCGCTCACCGTATCACTGGTGATGATGTTGAAGTTGGTGAAATCGGCGATCACTTGCAATACTGCACGTACGTCAATGTTCTGAAAGTTGAGCGAAAGTTTCTCACCCTGGGCTCCGGCACCCGAGCCCTGCACCAGTTTGTTGGGCTCTGCCGCGATCGGACTGACTTCGATGACGAACTGGTTTTCGCTCTGGTAGGCGCTATGGTCCCACAAGCCGCGCGGGGCGATGGCCATGCGCACGTTGTCACCCTGGGGCTGCGTGGTAATCGTGGTCACCGGTGTGGCAAAGTCGGTGACATCGAGGCGACGATTCAAGTTGGCCGGCAAATTGGTCTTCTTGAAATCGACAACCAGATTGCCGTCCAGTTTGCGGATATCAATGCCGACATTCGGGTCTGAGAGTTCCACGGTAATCCGCGCCTCGCCATTCTTGCCGCGGCGGAAATTGATGTCACGCAGGCTCTGCGCACTCTCCTGCGGTTTGGTCGCTTCAAAGCTGGCCACCACCGGCGCTGCGGTTTTGCTCGCGACGGTCTCGGGTGGCGCGAAATTGATGATCATGGCATTGCCTTCGAGACGCGTCTGATAGACGGTCATCTGGCGCAAATTCAACACCAGCCGGGTCCGGTCGGCCACTTGTACGATGTTGATGCTGCGCACCTCACCCTCGTTCACCTGTTGCGCATTGCGTCCCAAATTATTCCCGGTTGCGGCAAAGTCGAACACCAGCCGCGCCGGATTGGAAATGCTGAAACTGGGCGGCTGGCCGGACAGTGCCTGCTTGAGAGTCAGCTTGACCACGGTGCCGCCGCCCTGCTGGCTGACTTGCAGGGTCTCGATCGCATTCTGCGCGGCTGAATCCGCGGCCGGAGTTCCCTGCTGCGCGGACGCGAGGCTGGCTACCCAGCAAAATGCCAGGATGGAAAGCAACTGGCGCATGACATTCGCGACATTTTTAAAGGAATTCATTTTTGTGCCTCCTGTTCCTGCAACTGCAAGCTGCCGGCTCGTTCCACCCAGTCGCCGCTGGCGTCTTGTACCTGTTCCCTGACTTGTATTTCGGATTGGGTGATATCGGTGATGATGCCAAAGTTCTGCCCCATGTAATTACCGATCTTGACCACGTACACCTTCTTGTCGGCCATGATGATGGCATTGATCATGCGGCCTTTCTGGATCAGGCCAATCATTTTGAGGGAATCCAGGGGATAGGCTTCAAGCGGTTCCTTGAAGCGATTGAAATCAGGCTTGGCGCCGCCGCCACGGCCTTCCGGCTTCCTGTCTGGCTCAATCTTGGCGGAATTGAAAGGATCCATGAGTTCACCCGCTTCGTAGGATACGATCGGGAAGGGCTTGATCTCGGGCAAGGGCGGCACCCGGCCGCGCATATCTTTGGCAACCTCGTTCATCCACAGCTTGATGTCCTGATGCTCTTCGCTGCCGCATGCGGTCAGCACGCCTGCGATCAGTCCCGCAGCGGCCAGAATCGCTATCTTCGAGGCGAAGCGGCTCATTTCTTGTCACCCTTGGGCGGAGCCGCCTTGGCTGCAGCAGCTTTCTTCTGCTTCGCCACCTCAGCCTCATCCAGGTAGCGGAAGGTTTTCGCCACTGTCGTCAGAGACAAGGTGCCGCTTTTGTCCACTGAGATATCGATGTCGTTGAGTGTAACGATGCGAGAGAGCTTGGCGATATCACCGGTAAACCCGCCGAGGTCGTGATAATTGCCGATGATCCGGATGGTAATCGGCAATTCGGCGTAAAAGTCCTTGAGGACCTCACTGCCTGGCTTGAATAATTCGAATTGCAAGCCGCGGCCAACCCCGGACTGGTTGATATCGATAAGCATCGCTTCCATCTCGGCCTTGTTGGGCAACTGCCTCAGCAATGCGCCAAAGGAACGATCGATTTCTGCCAGCTGCTTGCGATACTCGTCCAGGTTGACCGCCTGTTTTTTCTTGTCCAGCCACTCTTCCTTGAGCCTGGTTTCCTCTGCGGCCTTGCTTTCCAGTTCATCGAATTGGCTGTTCCAGCCAAACCACCAGGCGCTGGCCAGCAGCAGGATGAACAGACCCGCGAGGATCACCACCCGAGGTAGCAAGGGCCATAGACCAGGATCCTTGGGGTCGAGGGTTTTGAACTCTTCCGCGACAGTCTGGAAGTCGATCGCGGGCAGCTTGAGTTTGGGCAGCGCTTTCATGGCTTCTTGTCCTTCGCAGCAGCCGCGCCCTTGCCCTTCTTTTCATCCTCGGTGGTCTGACGGGTAATAAACACATTCAGGGAAAACTCATTCAGGCGCCGTTTGGCGACTGTCTCCGCCTTGATTTCGACCAGATCCGGGCGCTCCAGCAGCGGCGAGGCTTCCAGATTACGCATCAGCGTCGATACCCGCGAGTTGGCCTGGGCATAACCCGTGATGTTGATCTGTTCCTTGTTCTGCTTGATCGACTTGATATACACACCTTCCGGGACCTGGCGTGCCATCTCATTGAACAAATGCACGGTCTCTGCACGATTCGCCTGCAGGGCCTCGATCACGCGCTTGCGTGACAGGAGCGAATCGGTCTGTTCCTTGAGGCGCTTGATCTCTTCGATATCCTTGTCGAGACCGGCAATTTGGGTCTTGAGGAATGCGTTCTTGTTGTCCTGGGTACCGATGTAGCCGTTGATGATGCCGTATCCCATAAACCAGATCAGTCCGACCAGCACGACAATCAGGCCGGAAATCGCATAGAACTGCTCGCGCCGGGCTTTGCGTTTTTCTTCCCGATGGGGAAGCAGGTTGACGCGGATCACTGATCAAACCTCCGCAGCGCCAGACCGCACGCCACCAGCAGCGACGGCGCACTGGCCTGCAATTGCTTGGGTCGGATTCGCGAGGCGATGGTCATCGCAGCAAAAGGATTGGCGATGATGGTTGCAACCTTGGTACGCGCCGCCACCATTTCCTCGACGCCAGGGATGACGGCACAGCCACCCATCAGCACAATATGGTCAACCTGGTTGTATTGGCTCGAGGTGAAAAAGAATTGCATGGCACGCGCCACTTCCAGCGCCAGATTTTCCATGAAGGGCTTCAGCAGCTCGGCTTCGTAGTTTTCCGGCAGGGTGTTGTTGCGCTTGGCGACTTCCGCTTCCTCGATGCTCATGCCATAGACACGCATGATGTCCTGCGTCAGCTGATTGCCGCCAAAGGCCTGTTCGCGGGTATATAAAGTCTGGTCGTTGCGCAATACCGACACGTTCATTACATTGGCGCCGATGTCCACCAGCGCGATGAGTCTGTCCTTGCCGCCATCCGGCAATTGCTCCTCAATCAGTTCAAAAGCCGCCAGCGTGGCAAAGGCCTCAATATCCATCACCATGGGCTTGAGGCTGGCAAGCTCGGCGCAAATCACGCGGTCTTCAACCTTTTCCTTGCGCGAAGCAGCGATCAGCAGTTCGACTTCTTCCGGCCCGGAAGGTGCGGGACCAATCACCTGGAAATCGAGGTTAACCTCTTCCAGGGCGAACGGGATGTACTGGTTGGCTTCGGATTCAACCTGGATTTCGAGTTCCTGTTCGCGCAGGCTCGCCGACGCCACGATTTTCTTGGTGATCACCGCCGCCGTAGGCAACGCCATGGCGACATATCGGGTGGACGATCCCAGCCTTTTCCAAGCTCTGCGCAAAATTTCGGAAACCAGCTCCGAATTGGCGATGTTGCCATCCACAACGGCATCGCGCGGCAGGGGCTCGATGACGAAACGCTCCACGCAATAGGCTCCTTTTCCGGCATCCGATAATTCGACCATCTTGATTGCGGATGTACTGATATCCAGACCAATCAGCGGTCGTGCCTTCGGATTGAAGATGGAAAGGTCAAATTGCAAGTAAATATCCTTTTAAAATCATATGTTAGACAGCGTACTGATAATTTACATTAAATGCTAGCAGCAACTATATCGGCTGTAAAGGATTATTTCTTGAAAAACAGGGGCATTTTCACACTCCGGGTTAGGGCGTGTTCTCAATTGAGCGACATGTGCGAACGAAACAGATGGCTCCCAGTGCAAGGCACGAGCGACGCCGTGTGGTTGTTCCACATCAGGAGCGAGCAACGCCGCAATGGGAGCCATAT
>JBAYVV010000027.1:0-34656 GCA_041674465.1 Sterolibacterium sp. | reverse complement strand
TCAGCGAAACTCGATAATCGCCTGATCCACCGCCAGACTTTCTCCGGGTTTCGCCAACAGCTTGGCGACGACACAATCGTGATCGGCCTTGAGGACGTTCTCCATTTTCATCGCCTCGATCACAGCCAACTTTTCGCCCGCCTTGACTTCCTGTCCCGGCGCCACGGCGATGTCGGTGAGCAGGCCGGGCATCGGTGACAGCAGGAAGCGCGACAGATCCGGCGGAACCTTGTGTGGCATCAAGGCCTGCAAGGCGGCGGCATGCGCCGTCAGCACCAGCAGATCGGCCTGGGTGCCCCAGTGGAACAGGCGGTACTTGAGGCCGATGCGCTCGACCTGCATGCAGATCGGCTCGCCGTTCAGCGTTCCCTGGTAGAGGGATTGGCCGAACTGCCAGGGTGAGCGGACTTGATACGTGTCGCCGGCATACGTGACGTCAACGCCGCCTGCCACGGGAACGGCTACAACCGGATGCTGCACGTCGTTCAGCAGCACCACGAAGTCATTGCCCGGCTTGTATTCGTGACCGGGCAGTTGGCCGTCTATCGTGGCGTTGCGTTCCAGGTAGCGGCGATGAATCGCGGCGCCGACGGCGATCAGCATGGTCGGATCATCGTGCGCCAGGTCGGCGGAATCGAAGCCTTGCGGATATTCCTCGGCGATCAGGCCGGTGTTGAAATTGCCTGAAATGAAGCGCGGGTTCTGCATCAGCGCCGCCTGGAAGGCGATGTTGGAAGACACTCCGCGGATTACGAACTGGTTCAGGGCATCGCGCATGCGAGCAATCGCCTGCTCGCGCGTGGCGCCATGCACGATCAGCTTGGCGATCATCGGATCGTAATACATCGAAATTTCGCCGCCTTCATAGACACCGGTATCGACACGGACATGACCGGAGGTTTCCTCGGGCGGCTGGTATTTGATGAGCCGACCGATGGAGGGCAGGAAATTGCGCAGCGGATCTTCGGCATTGATGCGGCATTCCATGGCCCAGCCGTTGAGCTTGATGTCGGCCTGGGTAAAAGACAGCTTCTCGCCGGCGGCGACGCGCAGCATCTGCTCGACCAGGTCGAGGCCGGTGATGTACTCGGTGACCGGATGCTCGACCTGCAGGCGTGTGTTCATTTCGAGGAAGTAGAAACTCTTGTCCTTGCCGCCGACCACGAATTCGACGGTGCCGGCACTCTGGTACTGCACCGCCTTGGCCAGTGCCACAGCCTGTTCGCCCATGGCCTTGCGCGTCTTGGCGTCGAGGAAGGGACTCGGTGCTTCCTCGATGACTTTCTGGTGGCGGCGCTGCAGGGAACACTCGCGTTCCCCCAGATACACGACGTTGCCATGGCTGTCGCCCAGGACCTGGATTTCGATGTGACGCGGTTCCTCGATGTACTTCTCGATGAACACGCGGTCGTCGCCGAAGCTGTTGCGCGCTTCGTTGGTGCAGGACTGGAAGCCCTCGTGCGTTTCCTTGTCGCTGAAGGCAACGCGCAGACCCTTGCCGCCGCCGCCGGCGGAAGCCTTGATCATGACCGGATAGCCGATTCCGGCGGCGATCTGCACGGCTTCATCGGCAGTCTTGATGACATCCGTGTAGCCGGGGATGGTGTTGACCTTGGCTGCCATGGCGAGTTTTTTCGAGGCGATCTTGTCGCCCATGGCCTGCATGGCATGCGGTCGCGGGCCGATGAAGACAATGCCGGCCGCTTCCAGTTGCGCGCAGAATTCCGAGTTCTCGGAAAGAAAGCCATAGCCGGGGTGCACTGCCTCGGCGCCGGTCTGTTTGCACGCGGCGATGATCTTGTCGATGCGTAGGTAGGATTCCTTGGACGGCGCCGGGCCGATGCAGACGGCCTCGTCGGCCAACTCGACATGGCGTGCGTCGAGATCGGCCTCGGAATACACGGCAACCGTGGCGATGCCCATTTTCTTGGCGGTCTTGATGACGCGGCAGGCGATCTCGCCGCGGTTTGCAATCAGTATTTTTTTGAACATGGTTGGTTTCTCCTTGGCGCTCAGAGTGGGATGTTTCCGTGCTTGCGCCACGGGTTTTCCAATTTTTTTCGCTTCAGCATCGCCAGCGAGCGGCAGATGCGCTTGCGTGTTTCGTGCGGCTGGATCACGTCATCGATGAAGCCGCGCGAACCGGCGACGAAGGGGTTGGCGAACTTGGCTTTGTATTCGGCTTCGCGTTCGGCCAGCTTGGTCGGGTCGCCTTTTTCTTCGCGGAAGATGATTTCAACCGCGCCTTTCGGCCCCATCACGGCAATTTCGGCGGAGGGCCAGGCGAAGTTGACGTCGCCGCGCAAATGCTTGGAGGACATCACGTCATAGGCGCCACCATAGGCCTTGCGCGTGATCAGCGTGACCTTGGGCACGGTGCATTCGGCAAAGGCGTAGAGTAGCTTGGCGCCGTGCTTGATGATGCCGCCGTATTCCTGGGCGGTGCCGGGCATGAAGCCGGGCACGTCGACCAGGGTGATGATCGGGATGTTGAAGGCGTCGCAAAAGCGCACGAAGCGTGCCGCCTTGGAGGACGACTTGATGTCGAGGCAGCCGGCCAGCACCAGCGGCTGATTGGCGACGATGCCGACGGTCTGGCCTTCCATACGGACGAAGCCGATCAGGATGTTCTTGGCATAGTCGGGCTGCAGTTCGAAGAAGTCGCCGTCGTCGGCGATCTTGACGATCAGTTCCTTCATGTCATAAGGCTTGTTGGCATTGTTCGGCACCAGCGTGTCGAGCGACAGGTCGAGCCGATCGGCCGGGTCCCCGGTGTGGCGCAGCGGCGGCTTCTCGCGATTGTTGAGCGGCAGGTAGTTGAAGAAGCGGCGCAGCATCAGCAGCGCCTCGACATCGTTTTCAAAGGCCAGATCGGCCACGCCGGACTTGGTGTTGTGGGTCACCGCACCACCCAATTCCTCGGACGTGATCTCCTCGTGAGTCACGGTTTTCACCACTTCCGGTCCGGTGACGAACATGTAGGAGGTGTCCTTGACCATGAAGATGAAATCGGTCATCGCCGGCGAATAGACCGCCCCGCCCGCGCAAGGCCCCATGATCATGGAAATCTGCGGCACCACGCCCGAGGCCATGACATTGCGCTGGAACACATCGGCATAACCGCCCAGCGAAGCGACACCTTCCTGGATGCGTGCACCGCCCGAGTCGTTGAGGCCGATCACCGGCGCGCCGACTTTCATGGCATGGTCCATCACCTTGCAGATTTTCTCGGCATGCGCTTCGGACAGCGCCCCGCCGAACACCGTGAAGTCCTGAGAGAAAATGAACACCATGCGGCCGTTGATGGTGCCGTAGCCGGTGACCACGCCGTCGCCGGGAACCTTGTTGTCGGCCATGCCAAAGTCGCTGCAGCGATGCTCGACGAACATGTCCCATTCCTCGAAGGAACCCGGGTCGAGCAGAAGCTCGATGCGCTCGCGTGCGGTCAGCTTGCCCTTGGCATGCTGGGCGCCGATGCGTTTGGGTCCACCGCCGAGCCGCGCCTGTTCGCGCTTCTCATCGAGCTGTTGAATGATGTCATGCATGGCAATGTCTCCCTGAAAATCGTTTTACTGCTGAAAATAACCGAGCAACTGCTGTGCCGCAAGCGCCGGGGCAATCGCGCCCCGTTCGATGCTGCCGAGCAGGTCTGGCAGTGCGTTGCGCACCTTCGGATGATGGCGAAATCGGGCTCGCAGGCCGGCATCGATCAAGGACCAGGTCCATGCCAGCGCCTGGTGGCGCCGCTTGGTGACGAACTCCCCGCTTTGTGTCATGACCTGCCGATAATCCTCGATCGCCTGCCAGAAGGCTTCGATGCCCTGTTTTTTAGCTGCGCTGACCTGCAATACTTTCGGCTGCCAATGCCTGGATCCGGGATGCAACATGTGCAGCGCGGCTTTCATCTGGGCTGCGGCAAAGTCGGCGGCTTGCGGATCGATGTCCGCCTTGTTGAACACCACCAGGTCGGCCAGTTCGACGATACCCTTTTTGATTGCCTGCAAGTCGTCGCCGGCATTCGGCAACTGCAGCAGGACGAAGATGTCAGTCATGTTGGCCACCGCGGTTTCCGACTGACCCACACCGACCGTTTCGACAATGATGATGTCGTAGCCGGCCGCTTCACAGAGCAGCATCGCCTCGCGGGTCTTTTCCGCCACGCCGCCGAGCGAGCCGCTGGTGGGCGACGGCCGGATGAAGGCTTCCTCGCGCTGGCTCAATTGTTCCATGCGTGTCTTGTCGCCAAGGATGGCACCGCCGCTGATGCTCGACGAGGGATCGACCGCCAGCACCGCCAGGCGATGCCCGCGTTCGATCAGGAACATGCCGAGCACTTCGATGAAACTCGATTTGCCGACACCCGGCACGCCCGAGATGCCGACGCGAATCGAGCGGCCGCTGTGCGGCAGCAATGCGTTCAGCAGCTTTTCCGCGCGTGCCTGATGATCGCTGCGGGTCGATTCGATCAAAGTGATTGCCTTGGCCAGCGGGCGGCGCTGGCGGGACAGCACACCGGCCACCAGCAGTGCATCGGGGTGCGGCAGCTCGCCGGCCGGCTGTTGGCCAATTTCACTCAATTTCCATCACCCCATCCGCTTCGCCGGCAAGAAACTCACTGATGGTTGATGCATGGTTGAGTAGCCGATTCATAACCATAGCATTGGGCAAGTTGCCAAGATTGATCCAGACAACCTTAGGAGGATGTCCAAACAGCGCGGACATTTCGACAAAGTCCGCGTCCTTGGTCACAATAGCGCAGCCATTTGCCTTGGCGTAAGACCAAATCTCGATGTCAGCGACACTTTCCATTCCCAATAGTTGAATCTGACTGGAACCCGGGAAGGCCGCCTCCAACATGGGCAATAAGCGCCGAGAAAGATTCTGATCGAGAAGCAGTTTCACGCTGCAACGCGCACCATGTGGCGTTCTCGATCCGCTGCAAAAGCTAGGCAGGCTTGAATATCCTCAATTTCAAGCTCAGGGTAATCGGCAATAATTTCTTCCTGTGTCATGCCGGAAGCCAGCCAGCCAAGGACGTCATATACAGTGATGCGCATATTGCGAACACAGGGCTTGCCGCCGCGCTTGCCGGCTTCGAGGGTGATGCGCTCAAGCAGTGGGCTGTTCATTATGAAGTCCTCCATGTGCAAATTTAGTTCTTAAAACTTTCCAGACCTCCTGCGTACGTGCATGGATGCCAGCAAGAACAGGAGATTTAACCCAACTCATTGGTAGTCCCCGGCAGGAAACCGTCTTTGCGTCTATGTGCTGGCTGGCGCATGCACAGCGCGGATCGCCCGCAGCACTTCATGAGCACAATGTGGTATCGGTGTACCGGGGCCAAAGATGCCCTTGGCGCCGGCCTGGTAGAGGAACTCGTAATCCTGCGGCGGCACCACGCCGCCGACGAACACCACGATGTCGCCGGCACCCTGTTCCTTGAGCGCTTTCACCAGCGCCGGCACCAGCGTCTTGTGCCCGGCCGCCAGCGTCGATACGCCGATGGCATGGACATCATTTTCCACCGCCTGGCGTGCGGCTTCTTCCGGCGTCTGGAACAGCGGACCGATATCCACGTCGAAGCCGAGATCGGCGAAGGCCGTGGCGACCACTTTGGCGCCGCGGTCGTGGCCGTCCTGGCCGAGCTTGGCGACCATGATGCGCGGGCGGCGCCCTTCGGCGGCGGCGAAAACCTCGATTTGCTGTTTGATGTCCATCCAGTCCGGATCCTTGTCGAAAGTGGCGCCATATACGCCCGAAACCACCTGATTGGTGGCACGATGACGGCCCCAGGCGTTTTCCAGTGCGTCGGAAATCTCGCCGACGCTGGCGCGCACACGGCTGGCCTGGACTGCAAGCTCGAGCAGATTGCCCTTCCCACTCCTGGCGGCTTCGGTCAGCGCCGTCAATGCCGCATCCACGGCCGGCTGGCTGCGGCTGGCGCGGATGCGCAGCAGCCGTTCGATTTGTGCTTCGCGTACGGCATGGTTGTCGACATCGAGGAATTCGATTTCCTCTTCCTTGTCGAGCGTGTATTTGTTGACCCCGACGATCACGTCCTGGCCCGAGTCGATGCGCGCCTGCTTCTGTGCCGCGCATTCCTCGATCTTGAGCTTGGCCCAGCCCGAGGCCACGGCCTTGGTCATGCCGCCCATCTGTTCGACTTCCTCGATGATCGCCCAGGCCTGGTCGGCAATTTCCTGCGTCAGTTTTTCCATCATGTAGGAGCCGGCCCAGGGATCAACGACACTGGTGATGTGGGTTTCTTCCTGCAGGATAAGCTGGGTGTTGCGCGCAATGCGCGATGAAAATTCGGTGGGCAGCGCGATCGCCTCGTCGAGCGAATTGGTGTGCAGACTCTGGGTGCCGCCGAACACCGCCGCCATCGCTTCAATGGTGGTACGCACCACGTTGTTGTATGGATCCTGCATGGTCAGCGACCAGCCCGAAGTCTGGCAGTGAGTGCGCAGCATCAGCGATTTCGGATTCTTCGCGTTGAAGCTTTTCATGATGCGCCACCACAACAGGCGCGCCGCGCGCAGCTTGGCGACCTCGAGGTAGAAGTTCATGCCGATGCCGAAGAAGAACGACAGGCGACCGGCGAAGCCGTCTACGTCCATGCCGCTGGCCAGCGCGGTGCGCACATATTCCTGGCCATCGGCCAGGGTCAGCGCGAGTTCCAGCGCCTGCGTCGCCCCGGCTTCCTGGATGTGATAGCCGGAGATCGAGATCGAGTTGAACTTGGGCATGTGCTGCGCGGTGTAGCCGATGATGTCGGCGATGATGCGCATCGATGGTTCGGGCGGATAGATGTAGGTGTTGCGGACCATGAACTCCTTGAGAATGTCGTTCTGGATGGTGCCCGAGAGCTGCGCCTGCTTGACGCCCTGCTCTTCGGCGGCGACGATGTAACCGGCCAACACCGGTAGCACGGCACCGTTCATGGTCATCGACACCGAGACCTTGTCGAGCGGGATGCCGTCGAAGAGGATTTTCATGTCCTCGACCGAATCGATCGCCACCCCGGCCTTGCCGACATCGCCCGTGACGCGTGGATGATCGGAGTCGTAGCCGCGGTGCGTGGCGAGGTCGAAGGCCACCGAGACGCCCTGGCCGCCGCCAGCAAGGGCCTTGCGGTAAAAGGCGTTGGAGGCCTCGGCGGTGGAGAAGCCGGCGTACTGGCGGATGGTCCATGGCCGCACTGCATACATCGTGGCCTGCGGGCCGCGGACAAAGGGCTCGAAGCCGGGCAAGGTGTCGGCGAACGGCAAACCCTCGCTGTCGGCTTTGGTGTAGAGAGGTTTGACGACGATGCCTTCGGGGGTGTTCCAGCCCAGACGGCCCACATCGCCATCCGGCGCCGACTTGGCAGCCGCCTTGGTCCAGGACTCCAGAGGGGGAACTTTGACTTCCGGGTATTTGCACATGAATTGCCCTTTCCGAATTCGGCAAACTGTACTCTTTACTTGAGCTTGCCGAGTGCTGCTTGACATCATCCAAGCAACATAATACTGTATCCATAATTATGAATGCAAGATCGGAATTCAGCATTGCCCCGGCCGCGCTCTACCAGCAAGTCGCCGAGCGCTTGCGAGCGCGCATTTTTGCCCACCAGTTGCCGCCCGGCAGCTGGCTCGACGAACAGACGCTGGCGCAGGAGTACGGCATTTCGCGCACGCCGCTGCGTGAGGCCCTGAAGGTATTGGCCGCCGAAGGACTGGTGATGCTCAAGCCGCGTCGCGGCTGCTATGTCACGGAATTGTCCGAAGAGGATCTGGACGAAATATTTCCGGTGATCGCCCTGCTTGAAGGTCGCTGTGCCGCCCTGGCGACGCAGCATGCCGATGAAGGTGATCAGTTGCGTCTCACGGCGATTCATGAGCGGCTTGAGGAGAGTGCGAGAAAAGGCGACGCAGACCGGTTTTTTGAAGCCAATCATGACTTTCACGCGGCATTGCAGGAGCTTGCCGGCAATCGCTGGCTGTCGCAGTTGATCGACGAGACGCGCAAGCTGCTGAAACTCAGGCGGCGTGATTCGTTGCGTCTGGAGGGGCGGCTCAAGCAATCGCTGGCCGAGCACCGTGCCATCCTCAAGGCGATCAGGCAACATGATGGCAATCAGGCCGGCCAACTGATGCACGAGCATCTCCTGTCCGGACGGGCGGCGCTTAGCAAGTTGAACACCAGTGCGTCATGAAGCCGCAAATTCTCAGTCAGACTGAAGCGCAGACTGGCATTGCCACCGTCACCCTGAGCAATCCGGACAGACTTAATGCCATCACGGCTTCGATGTGGCGCGAATTGAAGCTCGCCATGAATGCCCTGGATGCTGACGAAACCTTGCGCTGTGTATTGCTCCGCGGAGCAGGCGAGACTTTCGCGGCCGGTGGCGACATCGAGGAATTTCTGACGCTGCGTGACAACTACGCTCAAGCTCAGGTTTATCACGGTGAATGGGTGGCCGCCGCATTGGAGAGCATCACCACCTGCCGCCATCCCTGTGTTGCCCTGATTCAGGGGCCTTGCGTTGGCGGTGGACTGGAGATCGCAGCCCAATGCGATTTGCGCATCGCCGGGGAATCGGCAAGTTTCGGTGCGCCGATCATGAAGCTCGGATTTTCAATGGCGCACAGCGAATTGCGTGGTTTGCTGGCGCTTGCCGGAACGGCGACGACGCTGGAGATATTGCTGGAAGGTCGCCTGCTGACAGCCCAGGAAGCCTTTGCCAAGGGTTTGGTGACGCGGGTAACGGCAGATGCCCAGGTTGTCGAGGAAGCCTATGCCACGGCCAAGCGCATCGCTTCGGGCGCGCCGCTGGTGGCGCGGTTCCACAAGCAACTGGTGCGCCGCCTGGCACAAGATTCTTCGCCGCTGCGTCCTGCCGAGGTGCTGGAAAACTTTGCCTACCTCGACAGTTCGGACTATCGCGAGGGGCTGGCCGCTTTTCTGGAAAAACGCCGGCCGCGATTTACCGGTCGCTAGCCGACTAAGTGAATAGCCGTCGGCATGAAAAAGCCGACCAGGCAAAAAACCACACCCACCACGCCAAGACCGCCTGAGATCCAGGCTAATGCACCGATGCCGGTGATGATGGTTGCCGAGGCCAGGACTATGGCGATCTGCACGGCGGCGGAGGCAATCTCATACTGATGGTAGGCGGCCATTTCGTGGTCGCGCCTGGCTTCGGCTTCCTTGGCGCGTTCGGCGAGCTCCTTGCGTCCTTCCCTTGTTTCCGGTTCGCTGTCGTAGCGCGCCACAGTTTTTCGCCAGGCCTCGATCTGTGCTTTGAGCGCACCCGTTTCATTTGATCCTGCCTGTGCCACCATTTGTTCCGCAGCTGTCCGCAGCGTAGTCTGGCGGATGCTCTTGGCCTGGTAAAAAGACCAGAGATTGGCCGCCTCGATGTTTTTGCTCAGAGCCGTCGTTTGCGCCGCCTTGCCGAGGGTTTCGGAAAATGCCAACACCAGCGCCAGCAAAGCGATCAGCAAGGCTATCTTTTTGTTGGCGGGATCGATGTGACCTGCAGCTCCTGACATGGGTGATGCTCCCTGACGATGATTTGAAAATGCGTTTATTTCTTGCGCGTGAAAACGATGCGCTCGATGCTGGATTCGCCGTTGGCATCGCGACGGTAAAGAATGCTGGCGTTGTAATATTTCGCAGGTTCGAGCATGCGCTCCTCGCTGGTCGACTGGAATGCCGAGAAGATCATCGGCAGCAGGCTGAATATCACCATGCGCGTGCGTGGAACCTCGCGTATTTCGACGCTGCCCTGCTCGCCGACACGAGATACCCACTTGTCGATCCGCTCCGGAATGTCGTTGAGAGGCACTTTGCCGGACATTTCGACTTCGACGCGATCCTTGCCGCTGTTGAGTTCCTGCGAGAGCTTGGCGTCGAACAGCTTAAGATCGACAAAGGTGAGCCCCTGCCGCGGGGCGATGATCTCGGCAGACGTCGAAACTTCCTGAGTTTCCTGGGCAGCAACCGGCAATGCCGTCAGCAGAACAACAAGCAGGCATGAAATTGCGGCTCTCATGGGTTCTCCTTGAATCGATTAACAACGGAACAACTTCCTGCCAAGGCGGTTATTATCCAACAAGTTAGCAACCCTTGTCCGCTTACGGAGAAAGCAAACCATGCGCTATCCACCGTTTTTTGATGCCGTTCCACGCTTGCGATTGCGCGATCCTCTGGCGCAATTTCTCGGTGCTGTTGAAGACGGCATCATTGAATATACCTATCTCGATGCCGTCAAACTGGCTGGCCATTCCTGTCCGACGGTGGCATCGGCCTACTGGATGACTTGCCAGGCACTGAAGACCCTGTACGGCGAGGAACCTGCCGAGCGCGGTGCGCTGCGCGTCGAGTTCCATGACGATCGGCAGAGCGGCGTCACAGGCGTGATCGCCAATGTTGTTGCCATGCTGACTGGTGCTGCGGGAGACACGGGATTCAAGGGGCTGGCCGGCCGTTTCGACCGGCGCAATCTGCTGGTTTTCAATGCGGCCATACCACTCGAAATACGCTTCACGCGGACGGACAATGCGGCGCAAGTGGATGTCGCTGCCAACCTTAGGCAAATTCCCGCAGACCCGGACATGTCGGGTCTGATGCAGCGCAGCCTGGGCGGTACGGCGTCCGCAGCGGAAGAAAAACGATTCGGCGCGTTGTGGCAGGAGCGGGTGCGGCGCATCCTGCTGGAACATGGGCAGAATCCCGAAGTCTTCCTGGTTCGCCGCGTCGCTGTCTAGCGGTTCTTCATACGCGCAATTCGTGATTGAGCCACAGCAAGGTGGCAAACAGCACCATCGCACCCGCCTGATGGGTTGCGGCAAGATGAACCGGGACCACCAATAACAGGGTGGAGATGCCCAGGGCAATCTGCAACACGAAGACAGCCAGCAAACCATGAGTTGCCATTCGTGCGCGCGGAGTGAGCGACAGCTTGCGCGTGCGAAACCAGAAAAGCGGCAGCAGAATAATCAGCAGCCAGGCGAGCAGCCGGTGATCGAATTGCACCGTGCCGGGGTTGTTGAAGAAATTCAGGTACCTCGGCTCCAGCATGAAGATGTCGGGCGGTATGAAATACCCGTGCATCAGCGGAAAGCTGTTGTACGTCAGACCGGCATGCAGGCCGGCGACCAGGCCGCCGCTTAGTACCATCACGAAGACCAGCAGCAGCAGCCCACTTGCCTGGGCTTGGGCAACGCGCAACGCAGGACTTTCCGAAGCCAGGGATTTCTTTCGTTCCGCCAGCAGTCCCAGGGCTACCCAGGCCATTGCCGCGAAAATGACGAAGGCCAATCCCAGATGCGCGGTGAGCCGGTACTGGCTGACACGCGGATCGTCCACCAGGCCGCTCTTGACCATGTACCAGCCCATCGCGCCTTGCAATCCGCCGAGCAGGAACATGCCGATCAGTTTTGGCGCAAGCGTTCGGTCGATTTTCCTGCGCAAAAGAAAATAGAGAAAGGGCAACAGGAAAACCAGCCCGATGCCTCTCCCGAGTAGACGATGCAGGTATTCCCAGTAGAAGATCGTCTTGAATTCATCCAGATTCATGCCGTGATTTACCTTCAGGAATTCCGGCGTCTGCTGGTATTTGAGGAAAACCTCGTTCCATTCGGCTGCATTCAAGGGCGGCAGAGCGCCAATGAGCGGCTGCCATTCGACGATGGAAAGACCGGAGTGAGTCAGCCGCGTCACGCCACCCACGACCAGCGTGGCGAACACCATGGCACAGCAGATCATTAACCAGTGGGCGATCTGGCGGCGTGTGTTCGAGTCCATATCGAGTTCTTGAAGTTTACTGATGTTGTCACACCTTTGCATCAGGCGGTTTGCAAAAGCCGTCCGAGTGCGGCCTGGTAACGTTCCTGAATTTGTCCAGGATCGCTGATCGTGAGACCCAGGTCGCGCAGCCGGCCGTCCTGGAGGCCGTAGATCCAGCCATGAATCGTCAGGGCCTGCCCCCTCTGCCAGGCGTCCAGCGCAATGTTGGTGCGGCAGACGTTGATCACTTGTTCCAGGACGTTGAGTTCGCAGAGACGGTCCAGTTGCTGCACCTCGGGCAGGGCATCGATGCGTGGCTGGTGTTTGACATGCACGTCCTGCACGTGGCCCAGCCAAAGGTCGGCGAGGCCGACACGCTCACGGTGCAATACCGCGCTGACGCCGCCGCAACCATAGTGACCGACGATCATGATGTGCTTGACCTTGAGCACGTCGATGGCGAACTGGATCACCGAGAGGCAATTCAGGTCGGTGTGCACCACGACATTGGCGATGTTGCGATGGACGAACACTTCGCCGGGCAGCAGGCCGACGATCTGGTTGGCAGGGACGCGTGAGTCTGAACAGCCGATCCAGAGATATTCGGGGGATTGCAGGTGCGATAGTTTTTCGAAGTAATCCGGATCCACCTGGGTCATCTGGCGCGACCAGGCGACATTGAAGTCGAAGAGGTGGAGCAGATTTTCGTTGCCGGCATGCGCTTCTGACCAGTTTTCCAGGTCGAGGGCGAGAAACTGCGTGGCTTCGAGCGAGGTCTGGTAATACGCCGGTGCTTCCTGGAAGCCGAGTTCGCGATAAAGCTTCACGGCAATGCGCATGTTCGGCAAGGTGTCGAGCAGAATCTTGCGATAGCCGATCTCGCGGGCGGCATGGATCGCCGCAACCGCCAGGTGACGGCCGACACCGCGGCCACGCTGCTCCGGGACGACATAGAGGCGCTTGAGTTCACAGATACCCTCCGAGAGCGGCCGGATACCGACGCAACCGGCCGGTACACCGTCGTTTTCGGCATAGAACAGACGCCCCTGCGGGGCGGCATATCTGCCGGGCAGTGTGGCCATTTCCTGATCGAAATTCTGGAAGCACAGTTCGACGCCCAGCCATGCTGCATAGTTCCGGAAAAACTGGCGGACCTGCTTCAGTTGGGGAAGGTCTGCCGAAGATAGTGTCTGTAGCGTGATGGTCATGGCGGGTCTGGCGCAAGACTGAGGATAGGTGTTGCGCACTATCCTACCAAAGTCTCAAATTATTCGAGATTTTTCCAATTCACTACCGGTAATTGGGTATTACAAATTACGGCTTTTAGGGTATTTCCGGTTTCTTGCCGACCGCATATATTCATCGCCACTGGGAGTTGTTGCAGTGATGACGAAACAAGTCAGAATGGTGGAGAAGAAATCATGATGCCCTTGCAGAAGCCAAAACAGCGTTTAGCTCGCCGCGCAGGTGCTCCGCTCAGCTCTGCCGTGGCTGAGGATGGCGTGGCAACGCTGTTGCTCGACCAGAGGGGCATGATCCGCAACTGCAATGGAGCGAGCGAAAATCTGTTCGGCTACAGACGCAGAGAAGTGGTCTGGCAGCATGTCTCCATGTTATTGCCGCAATTGGCCGACACCGAACTGGTCTGCGACGGGCAGCTCAACCCGCGCCTGCTGTTTCTCTGCCGCATCGGCGGCTACTTCAAGGCGCAGAAGCATAATGGCCAGAGCTTTGCCAGCGATTTGTTCCTGCTGGATTTATCCAACTCGGATTCCGGCGACCTGCGGTTGATCGTTCGGCCTTTTCAGCACTAGACCCGGATTTGATTCTAGGGTACTAATTAAACCGCCAGCAATCTGAGCCCCCATCCCGATGGGGAAGTTCCAATGGATCAAGACAGCAATCTCGCTCTCCCCGAGTCCGCTGCCCGCGCCCAGGAGGCCTTTGCCGCCTGGGTTCCCAGCGCCAAGGAGCGCAACGACATGATCGAGGTCGCTGCCTACCACATCGCGCAGCGCGGCGGCTTCAAGATGGATCCCCAGGAATGCTGGAGTGCTGGGGAGGCGCAGGTCGATCTCATGCTGTCCTTGCGGGAAAACCAGCTCAAGCTGCAAACCATCCTCGAGAATTCCCTTGATGCCGTGGTGATGATCGATACCGACAGCGTCGTCACCGGCTGGAATCCTCAAGCAGCCAGGATTTTCGGTTGGACACAGGCGGAGGCTTTTGGTCAGCCCTTGCATAACCTGATCATTCCGCCTGATCACAGGGCAACTCATCTGCAGGGCTTGAAGCGTTATCTGGCCAGTGGCGAAGGTCCCTTGCTCAAGCATCTGATCGAAGTCCGGGCCATGCACCGCGATGGTCACGAGTTCCCGATTGAACTCACGATCACTCCCGTCAGATCGTCCGGCAAGCTCGAGTTCAACGCCTTCATCCGTGACATCAGCGAGCGCAAGCGAATCGAGCGGATACAGGACGCCCGCCTGCGGCTCATGCGCTTCGCCGCGAACCACACGCTGAAGGAATTGCTCGGCGCCACGCTGGATGAGGCCGGCGCACTGACCGACAGTCCGATCGGCTTCTACCATTTTCTCGAAGCCGATCAGAAAACCTTGTCCCTGCAAGCCTGGTCCACCCGCACCACGCGCGAGTTCTGCACGGCTGCGGGCGAAGGCAGCCATTACAACATCGACGCTGCAGGCGTCTGGGTGGAATGCGTGCGCCAGCGCCAGGCAGTGATTCACAACGATTACGCCACGTTACCTAACAAGCGCGGATTGCCGCCCGGCCATGCCATGGTGTTGCGCGAAATGGTGGTACCGGTATTCCGCAAGACCATGATCGTCGCCATCCTTGGGGTCGGCAACAAGGCTAAACCTTATGACCAGGCCGATCTGGAAGCAGTCACCAAACTTGCCGACCTGGCCTGGGACATTGCCGAGAGCAAGCGCGCCGAAGATGAGCGCATGGCGCAACACGACTTGCTGGAACGGCAGGTACTCGAACGAACCGCCCAGTTGCGCACCATGGCAATTGAGCTGACCATGGCCGAAGAACGCGAAAGGCATCTGGTTGCACAGGACCTGCACGATAGTCTGGGACAAACCCTGGCAGCGGCCAAGCTCAAGCTTTCGGCACTGGATCTGCCGCCGCAGGACAACCCTTCAGGCATTCAGTTGCAGCGCGAAGTCAGGGAAATCGAGGCGTTGCTGGATGAAGCCAACCATGCCATGCGCTCGCTGTCGTTGCAGCTGAGTCCGCCGGCACTGCAAGAGCTGGGCCTGGCGCCCGCACTGGAATGGCTCGCAGATGAGATGCTGCGTTCCTTCCGGCTCAACGTTCGCGTCAGCGACGACGGGTTGCCCAAGCCGCTTGCCGAACATGATCTCAAAACCATTTTCCGGGCAACGCGGGAACTGCTGATCAATGTGGCGAAACATGCCCAGGTCGGTAGCGCCGAGATTGAAGCGCGACGCGAAGAAGATCGTCTGGTACTGAGCGTGGCCGACGCCGGCATTGGTTTTGCCGTGAGCAAGGATTCCCAGCCTTCAGCCAAGGTCGGCTATGGTTTGTTCAGCGTGCGCGAGCGCATCGATTTCATCGGGGGCAAGGTACAGATCGATAGCAGCCCGGGCAACGGCACCGTTATCGTGATCACGGCGCCTTTGATAGTTGCCCGGGAATGAGGTGTTGCAGAAACAACCTCAGAACAACTCTATCCGCTTTTCCTTGGTCTTCTTCGGTAAAGCCAGCGAGTTTTCGTAATCCATTTCGGCCTTGACCACTTCGGCGGCGTCGGCTTGGGTGGTGGGGCGTCGCCGGCAGAAGGCGTCGCCGTTTTCCGGCAGGAACACCACCTTGCGTGACCAGGGTCCGTTGAAGTCGGAAGCGATCAGCGGGATGCCTTCACGGTCGAGCCACTCCTGGGCGAACTCGGCGTTGCGCGCGCCGATCGCCATGGTGGTCAAACTGACGATGGTGCCGCCGCCGAAAGCCTTGGCAACCAGCCGGTTCTTGCTGACACCCTTGCTGAGCAGACCGTTCACCAGTACCTCCATCGCGAAGTCACCACTGAGGGTGGCGTCCGTGTCGGAATTGCTGGCTTTGGTCCGGCTTGGCAGCAGAAAATGGTTCATGCCGCCGAGCCTGAGTTTGGGGTCGAACAAACAGACTGCGACACAGGAACCCAGCAGCGTGGCAATTGGCTTGTCCGACTCAATCGCCCATCCCCCCGGATTGATGTTGCGGGCAATGCGCTCCAATTCCTTGCCTGAAAGTTGCGAAAGATTGCTCACTGGATCAAGATCACGCCAGGCAACGCCTGACGTGCTGCAAATAGCGTGTTCACATTCTACTGCGACAACGTCAACTCTCAAGTATGATTCCACCTATGGATAAGCAAGCCGCCTTCAAATCCATTGCCGCCGATCTTGCCAAAGGCGAGTTGGCGTTCCCCACCAGCGCCCGGGTTGCGATGAAGGTCAGGCAGGCGCTGGATCACCCCGATTGTCATATCGAAACAGCCGCCAAACTGGTCCAGGCCGAACCGCTGCTTTCCGCGCGTGTGGTGGCGATGGCGAATTCCGTGGCTTTCAATCGTTCCGGACGCGAGATCACCGATGTGCGTACCTCGGTGCAGCGGCTTGGCTTCGGTGCCGTGCGTTCTCTGGCCACCGCCCTGGTCACGCGGCAGATGGCCGGCAGCCAGGCTGCCAAGCCGCAGCAGGAGTTGGCGACGCAACTCTGGGAGCACACGGCCCACGTGGCTTCACTGGCGCACGTCATTGCCCGGCGGGTGACGCATATCGACGCGGAGACCGCAATGTTCGCCGGCATCGTGCATGAGGTGGGCGGATTTTATTTGCTCTCGCGCGCCAAGGATTTCCCGGGTCTCATCGACGACAACTTCGAGGATTGGATCGAGTCCGGAGAAGTTGCGGTAGGCCGCGCCGTCCTCAATGTGCTGGCGGTACCCAAGCCGGTCTTGGAATCGGTCGAGTATTTCTGGGAGGGCTTTCTGGCTTTGCCGCCGCGCACCCTGGGAGATACTTTGCTGCTGGCCGAGGAACTCTCCCCGATCGCTTCCCCGCTGCACAAGCTGGGAGGTAGCGACCGACGCGAGGGTATGACCGGCAGCATAGAGATCGCCATCGGCAAGGAAACCCTCTCCAGCATTCTCGAAGAATCGGCCGAAGAAGTCCTGTCGCTGACCGGAGCTCTGAAGTTCTAGTGCCCGCAGTTGATGTAGGGAACTAGACCTGCTCAGGCGGCGATGCTGCAAGCAATCACCAGTCTTCCCCGCACTGTCTGGCTGATCGGCCTGATCAGCCTGGTCAACGATACGGCCGGGGAGATGCTGTATCCCCTGGTGCCGCTCTACCTTGCTTCCGTGCTGATGGCCGGACCGCGCGCACTGGGCGTGATCGAGGGCATTGCCGAAGCCACATCGAGCCTGCTCAAACTTTTTTCGGGTGTGATCATGGATCGCACTCGCCGCGCCAAGCCGTGGATCGTTTTCGGCTATGGTCTCGCGGGTGCGGGTCGCCCCCTGATCGCTTTCGTCACAAGTTGGCCCGGGCTGCTGGTACTGCGTTTCGTAGACAGGGTTGGCAAGGGACTGCGTTCATCCCCGCGTGATGCACTGCTTGCCGGCAGCGTTCCGGCCGAGCGGCGCGGTCTGGCTTTCGGCCTGCATCGCGCGATGGACAATGCCGGCTCGGTGATCGGTCCGGCGATGGCAGCGTGGTTGCTGATGGCGCAAGTACCGATGCGCGACATTTTTCTCTGGTCCGCCCTGCCGGCAGCGTTATGCCTGGCACTGGCATTTGCGGTTCAGGAGCCGATGACGGCGACGTCGCATCCGGCACAGCCTTTCGACTGGCGCCTGAACGACATGTCGCCGGTATTCAAGCGCTACCTGTCGGTGGTGGCCTTGTTCACGCTGGGCAATTCCTCGAACATGTTCCTGCTGTTGCGCGCCAGGGAACTCGGCGTGCCCGAGGCGCAGGTGCCGCTGCTTTGGGCCGCCGTGTCGTTCGTGGCGATGCTGTTCTCCACGCCGCTATCGGCACTCTCCGATCATTTCGGGCGCATGCACATTTTGGTGGGAGGCTATCTCGCCTATGGTCTGTTTTATTTCCTCATGGGCACCCTGGCACAGGACGGTCTGATGCTGTTTGCGTTGTTCGGTTTCTACGGACTGTTCATGGCGGCGACCGAGGGTGTCGAAAAAGCCCTGGTGGCCGACCTCGCCTCGGCGACACGACGCGGAACCGCTTTCGGCTGGTTCAATCTGGTCAGTGGCGCGATGCTGCTGCCGGCTTCGCTGATTTTCGGCTGGCTGTGGCAGGCACAATCGTCAGTGCTGGCGTTCGGATTCTCCGCCACATGCGCCGGACTGGCCGCCATACTCCTCAGATTCTGGGTTTTCCGCTAAACCTATTGGAACTTCAGGCCATATGCGATCCCGATCGAGTCTTCGTACAGCTTGAGGGTTTCATTGCCGGCGATGCCGACACCGCCCGTTGTAGTGACCCAGTTGTTGAGCAAACTGGGCGCAGTCAGCGAGCGCTTGAAGGCATGCATGTAGGCCATGGTGAGTTCGGAGTTTTTGCTGAGCTTGTAAGTAAAACCCGCGGTCAGGTGATCCTCGATCACGCCGGGCGCGATGATGTTGAAGGTGATGTCGCGCGGCCGCAGCGGCCGGTTGCTGTGGTCGTAGCCCGCGCGCAGCGCCAGATTTGCATTGTACTGGTGTTCCACGCCGAGCTTGTAGGCATTCACGTCGCGCCAGCCGAAGCCACGGCAGGTGTCGCAGCCAAGCGAGCCCATGGTATAGCCAGTGGCGGCCACGGCATCGCCGATATTGGTGCTCGGATTGCCGGCCGAACTCACCCCGGTCAGATTGATGCGCCGGTACTCGGATGCGATGGTCCAGGAAGGAGACAACTTGTACGCGATGCCCAGGCTCATGTTCGAGGGAATATCGAAATTACCCCAGCCGGGGAAAAGGTCCTTGTACATGTCGAATTTGCTCATGCGCATCTTGGTGGCATAGGCGGCACCCAGTGTCACCCTGTCCGTCACATTACTCATCCAGCCCAGGCGCAGACCGTACCCGTGTGAAGAGTCATAGCCCAAGTTGGTGATGGCCGGGTTGGCCGGATTCGCCGTGAAGCCCGCGAAACCATGCAGCCCGCGGCCGCCAAACTTTTGATAGCCGATCAGCAGGGCGGCACCCAGGGAAGAGTCCGGGCTGACCTTGAAGGAGAAGGTCGGCGCGACCACCAGCTGGAGGGTGTTTTGTCCCAACTCGCCGGTGCCGCAGAGCAGGTTGTAGCGCGTCGTGGCGGTTCCCGGATTGAAGCTGTTGCAGACCGTGCCCGGCCCGCCGGCAATCTGGCCGCCCGGATAATTGGTATTCATGCCGCCATTGGCATACACAGTGACACCGACCGCCATATCTCGGTTCTGGCCCAGCATCCTGTTGTAGCCGAATTCAGGGATCAGGAAGAAGTTGCTGCGGCTCGGTACGGAAGCGTCGATCCCGGCGAGACTGCCGCTGCGCTCTGCGCTGCGGTGGGGAAGAAAGACGTCCATGCCCGCATCCAGCCTGTCTCCCACCCAGACCATGCTGGCGGGATTGTTGGCGCCACCGAAGGTATCCTTGGCCATGGCAGTAGAGATGCCTGCCATGCCCTTGGCCGTCATGCCGTAACCGTGGGAGAAGTAGCCATCGGTTGCCATCGCCGGCGTCGCACAGCAGACCGCAAGCAACACGGATACGAAGTCTTCCAGTCTCATGGTGCCCCTCTTTATGTGCTGTGCGCGGCAACGGATGTACAGGGCACACGATGAAATTTATAAGTGTTTGTGAGGCAGTCTATCAGTCAAATGGCGTTGTCTGTTCATCCTGCTGACAGCAAACTTGATGCTCCGCAATGGTTGGTGAAATCCTGAGCTACTGTGAACCGGCTCACAGCTGACACGACAGGTGTTTGATATAACGATGTCAGGATTGTCGGGAGATCATCATGAGTACTGTACTGAGTGGCTTGCCTTCACTACAATCGGTTGCCGGCGCCTGTTCCCAAAGCCAGAACAGGAAGTCCGGCATCGTTCCCCGCGGTGCCGAGCGGTATCACGTGAGATGGAAAATCGCGCTGATTTTCGACCAGCAGGAACAACGACACCCGTTGCAGGGAAAGACCATCGACTTGTCCTTGACCGGAACGGCGATGCACACCCATTCCGACAGCTTTACGACTGCTCCGGTGATTCTCCTGCTGGCACCGCCCCCGCTGCTGTTCGGGCAACGGCAAAAAATCATCGAAATCAATGCGCGCCAGGTGTATTCGGTGTATTCGGGAGCGAGTTCCTGTTTTCGCCTGGGATTCCAGTTCATCAACTACAAGGACGATGGTCTGCAGGTGCTTCAGGAAATGCTTCAATATTCCCTGCCAATGCGCCACATAACCAGGCACTACGCTGAACTCGGGATCTGACCCGGCCGCAGCGGGTGCTGCAGGTCCGTGCCTGGCAGTTGCAGGGTTTGCGGCTTCTCCGCAGCGTGCAACAGGAATCGGCTAATATCGCCGTTTGGCAACATGCCGTTTTCTTTGTCTGGGGAGCATCATGAACAACATAAACTTCAAGCGCGAGATTCTGGATACCGTCGATCATGCGGTAGAGCGTGCGACCAAGGCTTTGGCGGCAGAGGGATTCGGGATACTTACACGCATCGACATGCACAGCAAGATCAAGGAAAAAACGGGCAAGGACATTGTTCCCACAGTGATACTCGGAGCTTGCAACCCGAACCTGGCGTACGAGGCATACACCACCAACACTGACGTGGCCAGCTTGTTGCCGTGCAACGCAGTGATCCGCGAAATATCGCCGGGAAAAATTTCCTTGGAATTCGCTGCTCCAACCGGCATGATGCGTGCCCTGGGCGATCAGAAGCTGGTTGAGTTGGCACGAGAGGCGGATACGAGGATCGAACGGGCACTGGCAAACACATAGGCGCTGATTCGGCCTGAAGCGGTTTCCTGACTTCTTGCTTATCCGGAGGAGCAGTGCAGCCACGCAAGGTTCAAGTGGTCATTGTCACTCCGGCGTTGGCTGATGCCAACAATGGCAATTGGCGCACGGCGCAACGCTGGCGGCGGTTTCTTGAACCACTCTATCGGACCCGGCTGGTAAAGGAGTGGCCAGATGAGGACGCTGCGGCGGATAGCCTGATGATCGCCCTGCATGCGCGACGCTCTGCAACCTCGATCGCAGCCTGGTGCGAGCACCAAACCGGTCCATCGCTGGTGGTGGTTCTGACGGGAACCGACCTCTACCGCGACATCCATACCGATACCTCGGCGCAACATTCGCTCGAACTTGCCGATCTGCTGGTGACTTTGCAGGAGCGTGGGCCGCTTGCCTTGCTTCCGGCGCACCGCGCCAAGACCCGGGTGATTTTTCAATCGGCAGCGAAGCGGGCGATGCTGCCCAAGACTTCGCGACACTTCAGAGCCTTGATGGTCGGTCACCTGCGTGCGGAAAAATCTCCCGCCACGCTCTTTGCGGTTGCACGCATGATCGAACCCGACGAAGGCATTCTGATCGATCATGTCGGCGGCCCGCTGGACAGGGTGCTTGCAAGCGAGGCGGAAGCTACCATGGCGGCATGTCCGCACTATCGATGGCTGGGCAACAGACCGCACGAGGAAACCAGGCGCCGTATCCAGCGCGCACATGTCCTGGTTCATTGCAGTCAAATCGAAGGGGGTTCGCATGCCATTCTTGAAGCGGTCGCATGCGGCACACCTGTACTGGCATCAGCTATCGACGGCAACATCGGCCTCCTTGGCGAGAACTACGCGGGCTACTTTCCTTGGGGTGATGCCGGAAGGCTTACCCATCTGCTGCGCCAGTGCAGCAAGGCGCAAGCCGATCCGGCAGCGTTGCTGCAACAAATCAAGGCCCAGATCACGGCAAGAGCAAGCTTGTTCGCTCCATTGGCGGAACAACAGGCAGTCAGGCAACTTGTCGCCGATCTGCTGACTAAGAGAGATGAAGTGAAATGATGAAACGGAAGACTGATCGCACAAGCCTGCTGATGTGGCTGCAGTGTTTAACCCCAGCTTGCCTGTTGGCAGTGACAGTCCTGCCAGGCTGTGGCGGGGGCGGTACGACAACCGAACCAAAGCGGTCGCCGATGGCGCTGCAGGCGACCAATGAAGCGGGTCTGACCGCTTACTTCCGGGAAGCACTGGGACCAGCAGGGAAAAGTTATCTGGGCAGTCCTTGGGCGCTCGATGCCATGACCGCTGTCTCATCCGTTGCTCCACCTGCCGTTGCAACGTCATCGGCCGCATTTTCCACCACAACCCTGCAAGAGGCCGGCGTGGATGAAGCCGATCTGGTCAAGACGGATGGCGCCCAGGTATTCAGCCTGGATCAGCTTGATGCGAAGGATTCCTCACGAAATCTGTTGCGCCGTCAGCGCTTCGATGCTGCTGCGGCGTCCCTGATACCGGGAGACAGTCTGAAACTGGCTTTCTCCGGCGATGTCCGCGGCACCGGCATCTACCTGGACAGCAAACGCCAGCAGCTGGTCATCCTGGCCGAAGGCAACGGCGGCATGGGCGTTTATCCACTCTGGTTCGCACCGCAGTCCTGGGGGCACGGCGTGACGGAGGTCATGCTGGTCGACAGCGCCAAACCAGCTCAGATGCAGACGCGCCGTACTTTGCGTATCAACGCACAACTGATCGGATCGCGGCGGCTCGATTCGACGCTCTATCTGGTGATGCGCAGTTATCCGCAAGTGCCGGGACTGGATCCCTGGTGGTCTGCCGAAAAAACCACAGCCAACCAAAACCTGCTCGATTCGCTCAATGCCTCCCAGTTATTGCCGACGCTATCGCTTGACGGCGGCAAGGCGCAAGCCCTGGTCGAAGCCTCTGCCTGTTACACCCAGGAGAACAACTCGATCAAGAGCGCCGACATCATCACCGTTGTGGCCATCGACCTCGCCGCGGATACCCATCGGCACACGGCGCGTTGTTTTACTGGCGGGACCGAGGCGTTCTACATGTCGGACCAGAGCCTGTATCTGGCGACGACGCGCAACACCTACACTTACAACGGCGCATTCCCTGTGTATGCCGCCCAGACCGCCACCGACATTCATAAATTTGCGCTCAACGGCATGGACATTGTCTATCGTGGTTCGGGCAGCGTCGTGGGACATCTGGGTTTCGACCAGAACCGCAAGTCTTTCCGCATGGGTGAGCACAACGGCATGCTGCGGGTGATCACTCAAACACAGGAGACCTGGAGCGGCTGGCTGGCCATGCCTGCGAGTACGCCAACGGCGGCAACAAGCAAGACTATCGAATCGCCAGGGCACCTGAGCATCCTGCAGGAAGACTCGGGCACACTGGCCATCGTGGGAGAACTGCCCAACGCCAATCGTCCGCAGCCACTGGGAAAATCCGGGGAACAGTTGTATGCCTCGCGCTTTATCGGAACACGTGCTTATCTGGTCACCTACCGGCTGACGGATCCGTTGTACGTGCTGGACATGAGCAACCCGTCCGATCCCAAAGTGAGCGGCGAACTGCAAGTCAACGGCTACTCGGATTACCTGTTCCCGCTCACTGACAATTTGCTGCTGGGCGTCGGCAAAGATGCGTTGTCGGATGGTACGGCTGGAGATGGCCGCTTCGCCTGGTATCAAGGCGTGCAAGTCTCGCTGATCGATGTCAGCGATCAGGCGCATCCCCGTGAGGTCGCCCGCAGCATCATCGGCCGGCGTGGTACCGATGCCACCGTGTTACGTGATCATCATGGCATCGCGCTGCAGACTTCTGGCAACCGGGTGCGCGTCGGCCTGCCGGTCAGTCTGCACGATACACCGCCAGATATGCCGAGCGGACTTGCCAGCGATTATTACCAGTTCACGAAAACCGAATTGCAGCGGTTTGAAATTGACGTGGCAGCGCAGAGTCTGACCAGGCGCCCGGCATTGCCAGCGAATTCACCGGAGCAGCGCGACATAGGCAGCGACCGCGCACTGCTCTGGAACGACCAGGTACATTACTATTTCAACGGCATCTGGCAGTCTGCTGGCTGGTGACTTTGTAGAGGCAGGCACATGCTCGGGAGCAAACAAGTTGGCGGGTTATTCCAAATTCTGGATTTGCTCCCGCATTTGTTCGATCAGCAATTTCATTTCCAGACCGATCGCGGTGATGTCCGCGGAGACGGATTTTGACGACAAGGTATTGGCTTCGCGGTTGAGCTCCTGCATCAGGAAATCGAGCCGCTTGCCGACGGCGCCGCCTTTCTTCAACACGCGCTCGAGCTCGCTCAGATGCGTGGCAAGGCGCGACAACTCTTCCGCCACATCGATGCGCGTGGCATAGACGCCGATTTCCTGGCGGATGCGTTCCTCGTCGAGATTGGCTACGGCTTCGCGCAGCTTGAGCGCAAGCCGTTCCTGATAATCGGCCAGTGCGCGCGGCAGCAGCGGTTCCGCCTGCTTCACCAGTTCGCGCATGCGATCGGCGCGTTCAAGGATCATCGCCGCCAGCTTTGCGCCTTCGCGCTCCCGCGTGGCAACGAATTCATCCAGAGCCCTGGCGGCCAGGGCCAGGCACTCGGATTGCAGAAGATCCTGCGGGACGGTCTGGTCGCCGAGCATGCCGGGCCAGCGCAATACATCGGCTACTGTGAGCGGCGGTGCTTCAGGTAGAACGCTGCGCACCTGGCTTTGCAATTTGGCCAGTTGAGCCAGCAAATCCGGGCTGGGAGACTGGTTGCGCACGCTGGCAGAAGCGGAGGACGGCAACAAGCCGCCGCGGCATTCGAATTTGCCGCGCCCGATGCGTGAAGCGATCAGGTCGCGCAAGGGCATTTCCAGGAAACGCAATTCTTCGCTGACGCGGAAGCTGATATCGAGATAACGCGAATTGACGCTCTTGAGTTCCAGATGCAGGATGGCCAGTCCCAGATCGTGCTGTAACGCAGCGTAGCCAGTCATGCTGTAAATCATGTAGTTGAGTCCATAATGGTTGTCTCGGTAGTTTAACCTTCGCACCATGCTGCAACAACCAAACGAACAAATCATTCACCCGTTGGCGCCGGGCTTCGATCTCAACGGCTATCGCATCGACAAGCAGCTCTCGCAGGGCGGATTTTCCCTGGTCTATCTCGCCTATGACGCCGAAGAGATGCCGGTCGCCATCAAGGAGTATTTGCCTTATGGCCTCGCGCAACGCAGCGCGACCAGTCCGGTTCCCGAGGTCAAGGCGGAATACCGGAATGCCTACAACCAAGGTCTGGCGAGTTTTTTCGAGGAGGGCCGGCTGCTTGCCCAGCTTGACCATCCCAATGTTGTCCGGGTGCTGAATTTCTTCCGCGCCAACCAGACCGCCTACCTCGTGATGCGCTATGAGCGCGGGCGCACCTTGCAGGAACATATCCAGAAGCACCAGGGACCGCTCGCCGAAAATTTCATTCGCAATATCTTCGTGCGGCTGCTCAACGGCCTGCGCGAAGTCCACATGCACAAACTGCTGCATCTGGACATCAAGCCCGCCAATATTTACTTGCGCAGCCACAGCCAGCCCGTGTTGCTGGATTTCGGCGCCACCCGGCAAGGCTTGGGCGCCAGCGAATTTTCCCTGAAGGATGTATATACCCGCGGCTATGCCGCGCCGGAACAAATGTGCACCGACGAGGCGCAGGGTCCCTGGACCGACATCTATGCCGTGGGCGCATCGTTGTACGCCTGCCTGGCCAAGGGTACGCCGCTCTCGGCCGATTTGCGCATGCAGCAGGATAGTCTTGAACCCGCCCTGCAGCGTTGGGGTAAGGAATATTCGCCGCAATTGCTGGAGTTGATCGACTGGTGCCTGCGGCTGCCGGCCGCGACCCGTCCGCAGAGCGTGTTTGCCCTGCAAAAGGTGTTGGGCGGGCAGTTGCTCGATCTGGTCGATCCGGCCTGGTTTGAAAAACCGGATGTGGAAAAGCCGAACGGGCCGCTGTGAGGTGTTGTCCCCAATGGTATTGCCTGCTGGCCGCACGCCTGCAACCATCCGATGCTGATGGCTATGCAATGGGGTGATAATGACCATTTCGGAAATGTCATACTGTCGAATAAGGACTATGGGAGCGTGGGATGATCGACAAACAATTTCCTGCCATCGGTGGCAAGACCTTTGAAGCGCTCAAGCAAACCAACGAACATAACGCCGAATATTGGAGCGCCCGTGATCTTCAACCACTGCTCGGCTACAGCCAGTGGCGGCGCTTCGAGCAAGCCGTCGAGCGCGCCATAAGCTCTTGTGGCGAATCGGGAAACAATCCCGACCATCACTTTGCCGGCGCCGGCAAACCGATCCCCGGTGGCAAGGGGGCAGTGCAAATTGTTCAGGATTATCACCTTTCCCGCTTCGCCTGCTACCTTATCGCCCAGAACGGCGATCCGCGCAAGCCGGAGATCGCCCAGGCACAGAAATACTTCGCTATCCAAACCCGCCGCCAGGAACTATCCGACCAATTGGCTGCCGACATGGAAAGGTTGGAACTACGCAAGCAGACCGGCGAAGAGTTCAAGGCGCTATCAGGTGCCGCACAGGATGCTGGCGTACAGAACAGGATGTTCGGTGTATTTCACGATGCCGGCTACAAAGGGCTATACGGCGGCCTCGGACGGGACGCCATCAAGGCCCGGAAGTCCATCCCCGAGAAGGAGAACCTGATGGACCGCATGAATGCCACCGAACTCGCCGCCAACCAGTTCCGAATGACCCAGACCCGTGACAAGCTCGCACGTGAAAGCATCCGCGACCAGCAACAGGCCATCCGTACCCACGAACAAGTCGGCAAGGAAGTTCGCGATGCGATCAAGCGCATCGGCGGCGACCTGCCCGAACACATCCCGCCGGCAGAGCACATCAAGGAAGTGGAAAAGCGGATCAAGACCACGACGCCGAAGCTGGAGTTGGATCAACGCGATGCGGGCGGGCTGCTGGGCGATGCCAGCAACAAGAACAAGGATGCGTGAGAGACACCATGACCGAACCGACCATCACCTGTCCTAACTGCAAAACCGAGATAAAACTCACCGAATCGCTGGCCGCGCCGCTGATTGAGTCCACCCGCAAACAATTCGAACAACAACTGGCGCGCAAGGACGCCGATATTGCCACGCGCGAGCAAGCCATGCGTGAAAAAGAAAAGCTGCTGGCGGACGCCAAAGCCAAGCTCGATGCACAGGTGGCCGATCAGGTTGCGGCGCAACTGAAAACCGATCGCACTCGAATTGCGGCGGAGGAAGCCAAAAAAGCCAAGCAGGCGGCGGCTGCCGATCTGGAACGGAACGCACAGGAACTTGCCGAACTGCAGGACGTGTTGAAACAGCGCAATGAAAAACTTGCCGAAGCACAGAACGCACAGGCCGAACTCATCAAGAAGCAGCGCGAACTCGACGATGCGAAACGCGAACTGGAACTGACCGTCGAGAAACGCGTGCAAGACGGCCTGACCGAAGTGCGCACCCAGGCCAGGCGCGAAGCCGAAGAAGGACTCAAGCTCAAGGTGATGGAAAAGGACCAGACCATCGCCTCGATGCAGCAGAAAATCGAAGAACTCAAGCAGAAAGCCGAGCAAGGCTCGCAGCAGTTGCAGGGCGAAGTGCAGGAATTGGAGCTGGAAAACCTGTTGCGCGCCAAGTTCCCGTTCGACACCATCGAGCCAGTGCCGAAAGGCGAATTCGGCGGCGACGCGCTGCAACGGGTGGTCAGCCCAAGCGGCCAGCCCAGCGGCACCATACTTTGGGAATCGAAGCGCACCCGCAACTGGAGCGACGGCTGGCTGGCCAAGCTGCGGGACGATCAGCGCACCGCGAAAGCGGACATCTCCGTCCTCGTCAGCCAGGTATTGCCCAAAGGCGTGGAATCCTTCGATGTCGTCGACGGCGTCTGGGTCACCAGCCCGCGTGCCGCGCTGCCCGTCGCGACGGTGCTGCGCCATACGCTGCTTCAGGTCAGCATGGCGCGGCAGGTTTCCGAAGGCCAGCAGACCAAGACCGAGATGGTCTATCAGTATCTCACCGGCCCCCGTTTCCGTCATCGCGTCGAAGCCATCGTCGAAGCGTTTTCCTCGATGCAGGAAGACCTGGACAAGGAGCGCAAGGCGATCATGAAGCAATGGGCCAAGCGAGAAGAACAGATCGAGCGCGTGATGGGGGCGACGGTGGGGATGTATGGGGACTTGCAGGGGATTGCGGGGAAGTCGTTGCAGGAGATTGAGGGCTTGGAGTTGCAAACTCTCGACACTGAAAGTAAAACACCAAAGGCGCTGACCAACTCATGAGTACACAATCGCACTGCCCATATCGGCAATCAAAAAATCTTTTAGATGCGCTTGCTCCAGCAAAGACGAAGGTTGCTTTTCTTCTCGGCGCTGGATGCCCAGCTTCCATTCCACATCCAGACGGTGACGGGACAACACCGTTGATTCCTGCTATCCGAGAGCTTACTGCCGACATCAAGAAGAAACTTGGAGAATCTGCGGAGCATAAAGACAGTTTTAATATCATCTTGAAGCGGTTTTCAGAGGGTGGACCAGCCGATCCAACGATTGAAGATATCCTGAGCCATATTCGCGCCCTTCAGGAAGTAGTGAGGGATGGCGACATACATGGTTTAAATAGAACCTCGCTTTCTGGACTCGATGAAAAAATATGTGAGATCACCACTGAAGTTGTTGGAGCCGAACTGCCTGACTCCAACACCCCCTACCATCAGTTGACAAAATGGATTAATGGAATCCCGCGTGAACATCCAGTGGAAATATTTACACCTAACTACGACTTGTTAGTCGAGCAGGCCCTCGAATTGCACAGGGTTCCATACTTTGATGGGTTCGTCGGAGCAAAGGAGGCTTTCTTTGACCTAACTTCAATGGAGGAGGATGTATCTCTTCCGGCAACATGCCTTCCTGTACGCTGGAGTCGGTTGTGGAAACTACATGGATCCATAAATTGGTGGGGTAGGTACGAGGGCGAGGATAAAAAAACTCTCAAGGTGGTGCGGACGGGTACCGGGAAACCGATTGAGGGTGATCGCCAGATGATTTATCCGTCGCACCTTAAATATGACGAGAGTCGAAGATTGCCGTACTTGGCCATGCTTGACCGCCTCAAGAATTTCCTGGCGCGTGGCCAAGCAGTATTAGTGACCTGTGGTTACTCGTTCGCTGATCAGCATTTGAACGAAGTTATTTTTCAAGGCTTGAGAAGTAATCCAACAGCTATTTGCTTCGGGCTCTTGTATGGGCCTCGGTCGAATTATTCAGGTGAATTGATTAAGAAGCAAAAGCATCCAAATCTCAGTCTACTCGCGCGCGATGGTGCGGTTTTAGGCACGATAGAGCGAGCTTGGCGAAGTGACGAAAACACTGAGCACGCAATGCATGGTTTGAGTGTCATAAAAAAAGACGTGCCTGTAGGCGATGATGCAATCGTTACAAACTGTGAGTTTCAGCTTGGGGACTTCAAACACTTTGGTGATTTTCTAGCACAACAGCTATCCCGCTTCGATGATGAGCATCAAGGCGAAAAAAAGGACGGCGATGTTGCGTGATCCTACCTTCATCGGAACAGTGCAAGACGTTCATGGTGCGACGATAACAGTTGAGCTGAGTAACGATACGGTTACCGGACTTAGCTTCGTACGTGGCGAAGGCTACCGCATTGGCCAAGTGGGAAGCTTTGTTCGCATTCCGATAGGGTTCTTCGATTTATATGGAGTGGTCTCACAAGTGGGCGCGGGAGCAGCACCGCAGCGCGAGCAAGAACAACGGGTTTACGGAAACCGTTGGATCACGGTGCAAATGGTTGGTGAGGGTGAGCGCAGCGGGCGGCAGTTCAAACGAGGGATATCTCAGCATCCAACAATTGAAGATCGTGTGCATATCGTTACCGAGGCCGATCTTCGCGGAATTTATGGCGCTGGCGAGCCTGATGACTTCGTGGCTGTAGGCCATCTTGCTAGCGCTGAATCCATTCCAGCGCTTGTAAACATCAATAAGCTGGTGACGCGGCACTCGGCAGTTGTCGGAACTACCGGATCAGGTAAATCGACGACTGTGGCGGGACTGCTGAATTCTTTGTCTGAATCGTCTCATTACCCGTCCGCCAGAATCGTCGTCCTCGATATTCATGGCGAATACTCTAAAGCACTCTCTGATAGAGCAGCTGTATTTCGCGTCTCCGAAGATGCCACCAAAGCCCAGAAGGCATTGCGTGTTCCGTTTTGGGCACTTAGCTTTGAAGAACTGACTGCACTCACGTTTGGAAAGTTAGGCGATGACAATGGCGCGAAGACGGCAGCAATTGCCGATGCAATTGTGCAACTAAAGAAAGACTCTCTAAGAAATCAGCCCCGAGAGGGAATAGATGAGACGCGAATAACAGTTGATTCTCCAATTCCGTTTTGTATACACCAACTGTGGCTTGATCTTTATCGACGAGAACACCAAACTGTAATTGCAAAACCAGGCGGGGGACAAGATGAGCTTGAACCCGCATATGTACTTGATGCGAACGGCCAACCGGCACAGTTAGGCGATGCTATGGCTGTAATGCCTCCCGCGTATCGAACAGTTAAAACCTCGGGTCCCAAAGATCAACAAATCAATTGGAGTCGATCTCCTGAGCCGCTCAATTTGAGGCAACAATTGGCTGGTCTGGCATCTAGACTTCGCGACCCCAGGATGAGCTTTCTCTTCAATCCCGGAGACTGGTTACCCGATGTTGATGGCAAAACAAAAAGAGACTTAGACACGTTACTGGAGGAGTGGATCGGTGGACAAGAACCTATCACGATCCTCGATTTATCAGGCATTCCATCATCGATTCTCAATGACTTGATTGGTGCGCTTCTTCGCATTCTCTACGACGCCATATTCTGGGCGCGAAACTTGCCAGAGGGGGGACGTCATCGGCCTTTACTGCTCGTTCTGGAGGAAGCGCATGCATATCTTGCCAAAGAGAATTCAGGCGCTGCGGCGACAGCAGTTCGCAGGATTGCTAAAGAAGGGCGAAAGTACGGTGTTGGCATGATGATCGTTAGCCAGCGTCCATCGGAGATTGACTCGACCATTCTTTCTCAGTGCGGAACAATTTTCGCTATGCGACTAGCTAATGACACTGACCGAAGCCATGTCGCCAGCGCGGCATCGGACAACCTCAAAGGGTTATTTGAGATGCTCCCCATCTTGCGAACGGGCGAAGCCATCATTGTTGGGGAGGCGGTTAGTCTTCCGGTTCGGACTTTGATCTCCGCACCTTCTCTTGACAAGCGTCCTGACAGTGCTGATCCCTGTGTAGTTGTGCCTGGTAACAAGAACGAAGGCTTTGACGGTCCAGCTGGATGGAGCCAAGGACGTGATCCGTCTAACTACCCACGCATGGTTAAGCACTGGCGCATGCAAAACCCGCATATTTTTGTTCAGGAGAGAGACATGGAATGGATAGTCACGCAATCATCGAACATATCGCGCTTTGCTTACGACACAGACAGCAAAGTGCTTACGGTCGAATTCAATAGTGGAGGAATGTACAACTACTTTGACGTACCCGAGGCTGTTTTCAATGACCTGCGAAATGCCGCGTCAAAGGGGCAGTATTTGGCGCAACAAATAAAAGGTAACTATCGGTATGCAAGGGCTTAGCCCTGCCATGATGCCTGCATCACGGCATGCTTCAGCTATAGAAATACGATGGTTAGGAAACAAAAACTCGAACTCACCTGGATCGGCAAGGAGAACCGGCCGAAGCTGGAGCCGCACATTCTGCTGGAAGACCCTGCGAAATCGTATCAAGCGAAGCATCGAATGACGGATCAAGATATGTTCGACAACCTGCTGGGGCTGAAGGCAGCAGTTGCTATGGCGGTTACTACACTCGAAAACGACATATTCAAATACTTCACTGTTCATCAACGAGTTGCTGCGATATGAGCACATCGAAACCTTGGCTTGTACGCGCCGTCGCGATTCTTCGGCAGAACCTGTTTCCGCTCACCACGGAGCCGAACGAACTCGACTGGAAGAGCGGTTTGTCATCGAACAAGGAACGGCTGGTCGAGCACCTGTCGGCCTTCGGCAACCATTCCGGCGGCGGATTCTTGGTTTTCGGCATCGACGACTCGACGGCTGCCGTGGTCGGCGTAACCCAGGAGGCGGTCGAGACAATCGTCAATCAACTGGCCAACCTGGGCCGGGACGCGCTCGAACCACCCATCGCCATCGACCATGCGGTGGTCGACTGGGAGGGTGTGCCGCTGCTGCTCGTGCATATTCCGGAACAGCCGGTCAAGCCCGTGCATCGCCGCGGAAAATCCATCGAACACGCCTGGGTCCGCTCGGGCGGCACGACGCGCAAGGCATCGCGCCAGGAAATCGGCGCGCTGTTGATGAACAGCCGCGCGCCGCGCTGGGAGGAACTGCGTGCGTCCCCTCGCCTTGCATTGCCGGAGTTGCTTGCGCAACTCGACCTTGCCACGATCTGCAAGCTCTTGGAACGGCCGCTGCCGGCGGATTCCGACAATACGCTACGTTGGCTGGTCGAGGAGAAAATGGTCGAGCCTTTCGGCGATGGCGGTTACCTCACTCACTTCGGCGCGATCGCCGCCGCCCGCGATCTGCACCCGTTCGACACATTGCAAAGAAAGCGCCTGCGCGTCATTCGTTATCGCGGACTGAACAAGGTGGAGACCATTGACGAGATGGTCGGTCAGAAGGGCTATGCCATCGGCTTTGAGGGACTCATTGCCTATCTCAAGCGTAGTCTGCCCCATAGCGAAGTCATCCGGGAGGCGTTGCGGACAGAGGTTGCCGTCTACCCAGAGATCGCCTTGCGCGAGTTGATTGCGAACGCCCTCATCCATCAGGATTTCACCATCGCCGGGGCGGGGCCAATGATCGAGGTATTCGATGACCGCATCGAGTTCACCAACCCGGGCGGCCTGCTGCCCGGCAAGACGGTAGACCGCCTGATCGGAGCAACGCCTGAATCGCGCAACGAAATTCTCGCCGCAGCCTTTCGTCGTTACCGCATCTGCGAGGAACGGGGCACCGGTTTCCAGAAAGTCGTGACGGCCATCGAGTTGTTCGGGCTTCCGCCGGTCGCATTTGTTCAGGCCGAAAAGGCGTTCAAGGTTATTCTCTATGCGCCGCGCAAGTTTGCCGACATGTCTCAGTCCGAGCGCATTGAGGCCTGCTACCAGCACGCCGTGCTGAAGTACCTATCCAGCGGCGCCATGACCAACACCAGCTTGCGGGAACGTCTGAAGATGCAAGAACGACAACGCACCCAGGTATCCAACCTGATCCGGGACGCGGTGAATGCCGGACGTATCAAACGCAAGGATACGGACTCGCCCTCATCGAAGTTCGCCGAGTATGTCCCATATTGGGCTTGAACGGCTTTACTTCACTCGAAAACGACAAATCAAATAAAATGCATATCAATCAAATGGTTACTTTATATCCCCATGTTGAAGGAACAGAAAATCAAACTCACCTGAATCGGCAAGGAGAACCGGCCGAAGCTTGAGCCGCGCATTCTGCTGGAGGCCCCGGTATTGCCCATATTCCAGAGAACGCGTCTTCCAAAAAACTAACCCCAATCCGTAACCCACTCATCATAATCAACCAGGAACCCCACATGACTCAACCCTCAGTTCGCCCCTCCGGACGCCAGCCCGACCAGTTGCGCAAAGTGCGCCTCACCCGAGAATTCACCCGCCATGCCGAAGGCAGCGTGCTGGTCGAGTTCGGCGATACCCGCGTGCTGTGCACCGCGAGCGTTGAAGAAAGCGTGCCCGGCTTTTTGCGTGGCAAGGGACAAGGCTGGGTTACCGCCGAATACGGCATGCTGCCGCGCGCCACGCATACCCGCACCGCGCGCGAGGCGGCCAAAGGCAAGCAGAGCGGTCGCACGCAGGAGATCCAGCGCCTGATCGGGCGCAGCCTGCGCGCCATCACCGACCTGAAGGCACTTGGCGAACGCCAGATCACGCTCGATTGCGACGTGCTGCAAGCTGACGGTGGCACCCGCACGGCTGCCATCACCGGGGCGTGTGTGGCGCTGCACGACGCCGTCCGCGGCCTGCTGGCGCAAGGCAAGATTGCCGAGAACCCGTTGCGCGATTTTGTCGCCGCGATCTCGGTCGGCATCGTCAACGGCCAGCCGGTGCTTGATCTCGACTATGCCGAGGATTCCAGATGCGATACCGACATGAATGTGGTGATGACCGGCAACGGCGGCATCGTCGAAGTGCAGGGCACCGCCGAAGGCGCGCCGTTCTCGCGCACCGAGCTCGATACCCTGCTGGCCATGGCTGCGGCAGGCATCGAGGAATTGGTGATGGCGCAACAGTTCGCCCTGCAGGCCTCATGAAGCAACTGGTTCTTGCCAGCAACAACCGCGGCAAGCTGCGCGAATTCGCCGAGTTGCTCGCGCCGCTGGATTTCGCGGTGCTGCCGCAGGCGGATTTCAACATCCCGGAAGCCGAGGAGCCGCATTGCACTTTCGTCGAAAATGCGCTGGAAAAGGCGCGCCATGCCGCGCGTCTGTCCGGCTTGCCGGCGCTGGCCGATGATTCCGGGCTGTGCGTTGAAGCGATCGGCGGAGCACCCGGGGTGCTGTCAGCACGCTACGGCGGCGAACCGAAATCGGATCAGCGCAACAACCAGAAGCTGCTTGCGGAACTGGCCGGACAGCAGAACCGTCGCGCCCATTATGTCTGCGTGCTGGTGCTGGTGCGCCACGCGAATGACCCGCAGCCGCTGATTGCGGAAGGC
>JBAYVV010000026.1:0-35090 GCA_041674465.1 Sterolibacterium sp. | reverse complement strand
TGCCGTTCGGCGCCGTATTCGACGAAAGCCGCTTCGAGGCTGGGTTCCAGACGGGTGATGACCGCCTTGTAGATATTGCTCTTGCGTTGCTCTTTGTTGGCAGATTCGATGTCGAGGTCAACCAGTTTCTGACCATCTACGATCGCGACGCGAAGTTCCTCTGCCTGCGTCGCATTAAACAGCATGCGTTTCATGTTTGCTCCCGCGCGCACGGGCACGGGCAAGACAAACCTTCCGCTTGGCTTTAAGACCGGGCGGTTGTCATGAGTATTGCAATAGCGGGGGCATGGTGGTTGTCATCAGCCTCGGGCAAACCAATTCTCGTGTTCGTCTCAATAAAACTGCTCCGAGACATGCGGGGTGTTGCTTGCCGCTGTCTCGAAGCCGGGCATTCTTGCAGTGCTCGGTGCGCGCAAATCAAGTACTATCGCTGCTTCGGGTGAGCGAATTAACCTGGTGGGTTTGCTGGGCGGGCGGGCGATAATCTTGCACCAATTTTGGGTGTTCGACGTATCGGACCACTCTGAACAAAATCCCCGTTCAATGCCGAATTGAACGCGCTTGGGTCGTGAATGAGTCCGGCGGAAGCGGCAATCGACAACGTCCCAGGAGCGCCACCAACGCCGCTTCGGGCTGTCGGGCACGCTTGCCAAAGGACGGCAAACCGGGAGGCAGTATATTGCAAATGAAGGGCTTAAGCAAAGATTCCGTGACTTGGCTGGAAGTTGGCGAGGAGACCGAGGGCCAACGAATAGACAATTTCCTGCTGCGCACCTGCAAAGGTGTGCCGAAAAGCCACATCTACAGGATTCTGCACAGCGGCGAAGTGCGCGTCAACAAGGGGCGGGTTGGACCGGATCATCGGCTGCAGCTTGGCGACGTGGTGCGCATGCCGCCGATCAGGGTGGCATCCCCGGCAGCGACTGCTCAGACTGCACCTCAATTTGTTCCGCCGCGCGACTTCGCGATCGTCATGGAAGACGAGTCGTTGCTGGTCATCGACAAGCCGGCCGGCCTTGCGGTGCATGGCGGCAGCGGCCTGAGCTTCGGAGTGATCGAGCAATTGCGCCGGCAGCGGCCTGAAGCGCGCATGCTGGAACTGGTGCACCGCCTCGATCGTGAAACCTCCGGTTTGCTCATGGTGGCCAAGAAAAGGTCGGCGATGACGCGCCTGCATGATGCCTTCCGCACCGGCACGATCAGTAAACGCTACCTGACCCTGGTCAAGGGGCGCTGGCAGAACCCGCTCCAGCACGTGCGCCTGCCCTTGCTAAAATACCTGACCGGCGATAACCAGCGACGTGTCAGTGTCTCCGAGCAGGGCAAGGATGCGCACAGCGTGGTCAGGCTGCTCAAGCGCTGGGAAAACTTCAGCTTGCTCGAAGTTGAACTCAAAACCGGGCGCACTCATCAGATCAGGGTGCATCTGACCCATCTCGGTTTCCCCCTGGCGGGTGACGACAAGTACGGGGATTTTGTGCTGAATCGCGAATTGCAGAAAGTCGGCCTGAAACGTATGTTCCTGCATGCCGCCCGACTCGCTTTTGACCACCCGATCAGCGGACAGAAGATCGCGCTTGAGTCGCCGTTGCCGCAAGATCTGCAGCAATTTGTGGCGCGGCTGGAGATCAATGAAAAAAGAGATTATGGCTAAACAATATGAGTTGATAGTGTTTGACTGGGATGGCACGTTGATGGACTCGGCGGGAGCCATAGTCACTGCCTTGCAGACGGCCTGCCGGGATCTGGAGATCGAGCCGCCCAGTGATGAAAAGGCGCGCCATATCATTGGCTTGGGCCTGCAGGATGCCCTGCGGGTGGCGCTGCCGGAACTGCCGTCTCAGCGTTACCGCGAATTGTCGGAACGCTATCGCTACCATTATCTTGCGCATGATCACGAGCTCGCCTTGTTTGATGGTGCTTTCGAACTGATTGGCGAACTCAACACCGCCGGTTTTCTTCTGGCGGTGGCGACCGGCAAAACCCGGAATGGATTGGATCGCGCGATGCGCAGCAGCGGCCTGCAGTCGAGCTTCCATGCTTCCCGCTGCGCCGACGAGTGCCATTCCAAGCCGCATCCGCAAATGCTCCTGGAACTCATGGAGGAATTTTCCGTTGCGCCAGAAAATACCCTGATGATCGGTGACACCACGCATGATCTGTTGATGGCGCGCAATGCCAAGGTGCCGGCGCTGGCGGTTGCTTATGGTGCTCATCCGCGGCCGGTTCTGGAAGCGGAAAAGCCGCTGGAGTGCGCTGCAAATGTGGCGGAAATGCGTGCATGGCTGAATCAGAACGCATAATCTGCGCATCGGCAGCATTGCTCGATGGTGGTGACGGCGTGCGTTTCAACGTGGAACGCCACGGCGTCAGCGAAGAGGCGTTCGTCGTCCGCTACGCGGGCAGGGTGCATGCCTACCTCAACCGCTGCGGCCATGTTCCCGCTGAACTGGATTGGCAGCCCGGCCGGTTTTTTGACGATTCCGGTTTATACTTGATCTGCGCTACCCACGGTGCGCTCTACTCGCCCGAAAGCGGCAACTGTCTGGGTGGGCGGTGCAACGGTAATGGATTGATTCCTTTGGCCGTTACTGAAAACGATGGCAATGTTTACCTGAAAGATTAATCTGGCATGGACTCCTCGCAAAACGATCCCAATTGGGAGCGCAACGTACTTGAAAAAATTGCCCTGGAAGGCTTGGTCGAGCAGCGTCGGGCACGGCTCTGGGGAATCTTCTTCAAACTGCTGGGATTCTGTTATCTGACCATAGTGCTGGTGATGGTCCTGGATTGGGGTGGATCCGCCGACAAACTCGGTGATGGGGCCAAACACACTGCCCTGGTGCAACTGACCGGCGTCATCCAGGCCAAGGGCGACGCGAGTGCCGAAAGAATCACGGCGGCCTTGCAGTCCGCTTTCGAGGACAAGGGAACCCAGGGTGTTATTCTGCGCATCAACAGCCCCGGCGGCAGTCCGGTGCAATCGGGCATGATCAATGACGAGATTGCACGCCTGCGTGCCAAGTTCCCCGATATTCCGTTCTACGTCGTGGTCGAGGACATCTGTGCCTCAGGCGGTTACTACGTGGCGGCGGCGGCTGACAAGATATTCGTCGACAAGGCCAGCATCGTCGGTTCGATCGGTGTGCTCATGGACGGATTTGGCTTCACCGGTACCATGGAAAAGCTGGGCGTTGAGCGGCGTCTGCTGACTGCGGGACAGAACAAGGGCTTCCTCGATCCATTCTCGCCACAGGATGCCAATCACAAGGAGCACGCACAGCAGATGCTTGCAGAGATTCATAAGCAATTCGTCGATGTGGTGCGCAAAGGACGCGGCAAACGCCTCAAGGAGACGCCGGACATGTTCAGCGGACTGATGTGGACGGGTGCCAAGAGCATCGAACTGGGGCTGGCGGATGCCTTCGGCAGCATCGACTCGGTGGCGCGTGACGTGATCAAGGCAGAGGATGTCCGCGATTACACCGTCAAGCAGAACCTCGCCGAGAAACTGGCCAAGCAGTTCGGTGCAGATATGGCCGAAGGCGCGACGAGTGTGCTTGCTAGTTTTAGATTGCGCTAATTTAGCAACAGGGTAGGCAACAAGGTTGCCGACTGAGTTGGCAAGCTATGGCAGGGCAATCCCTTCGGCACGCAGCATCCTGCTCAGCGCGATCAAGGGCAGGCCGACCAGCGCGGTGGGATCGTCACAGCGCTGGTAATCGAGCAGGGCGATACCCAGGCCTTCCGATTTGGCGCTTCCGGCGCAGTTGAGAGCATCTTCCCGGTCCAGGTAGCTTTCAATTTCGCTGTCTGACAATTCGCGAAAGCGGACGGCTGTGGGCACACCACACATCTGCATGCCTCCCGTCGCAGTATTCAGCAGACACAGGCCAGTATGAAAAATCACTTCCTTGCCGCGCATTGCGCGAAGTTGTGCGACGGCATTGGGACGATTGCCCGGTTTGCCAAAACGCTGATCCCCGCTATAGGCCACCTGGTCGCTGCCAATGATCAGGGCTGCCGGGAATTTTGCGGCGACCGCCCGCGCTTTGCTGATGGCCAGTCGTTCGGCCGTCGTGGCAGGCATTTCGCCGGGCAGGGCGGTTTCGTCGGCGGATGGCGCGGCGACTTCAAAGGGGATTTGCAAGCGCGCCAGCAATTCGCGCCGAAAGGCTGAAGTGGAGGCGAGGATCAGGCTCAAGTGACTGTTTTGTTGAATGTTCATCGCAAAGCTCATGGGGAGGCTGTCGAATGGAGCAGATGTGCTGGTTTTGACTAAAGAAGAGAAAAATTATATTATTTATCGTTTGCACCGCGGCAGCATATGAAGCTAATTGCCGATTATTTCATCAATAGCCTTAAATTTGCTTTTGAGGCGCGTCGTCTGGCTGGGGAAGTTCCGGTTAATTGTATGCGTCGGCTCGCTGATGCGCTTGCCGACGATGAAGGGGACTTGGCCTGGGAAGTGCGCGGCGACCGTGATGGAGAAGGCAAGCCTTACCTCATGGTGGCGGTATCCGGTGAATTGCATTTGAAGTGTCAGCGCTGTCTTGCTGCATTGGCTTTCAGGTTGAGCGTCAGGAGTCATTTGCAGCTTGTCGCTCCGGGCCAAAACTGGCCTGATGAGTCGCTTGAGGATGATCGGTCTGATCCTGTTGAAGCACTGGAGGAACAGCCCCTGCTGCCTTTGTTGGAAGATGAAGTATTGCTGGCTTTGCCGATTGCACCGCGCCATGAATTTTGCGCATTGCCGGGATACGAAAAAGATAGTGTCGCCGCTTCCCCTTTTGCGGCTTTGGCTCTGTTGAAGAAACACTGAAACAACGAACTGAACGTTTTAAACTGAGCGTTTTATTTAGGAGTATCGAAATGGCAGTCCAGCAGAACAAGAAATCCCCTTCCAAACGCGGCATGCATCGTGCCCATGACTTCCTGACAGCACCACCACTGGCGGTCGAGGCAACAACGGGGGAAGTGCATCTGCGCCACCATATCAGCCCCAGCGGCTACTATCGGGGCAAGAAGGTTGCAAAAAGCAAAGACGAGTGAGTAACTTCCGATAGGACGCGCGCTTCTGGCCGCATCACTGGCGGGCTCAGGCCGGTCTTAGCTCACAACTACCCTCCGCAAGACATTTCGTATGACGGTGACGCTGGCCATCGACTGTATGGGTGGTGACCATGGTCCAACGGTTACCGTACCTGCCGCACTTGATTTCCTGCGGCATGACCCCGATTGTTCCGTGATTCTGGTGGGGCTGCAGGATCAATTGCGACCCCTGCTGGGCCAAGCCGAAGCCAAATTCGGTTCACGCCTGACCTTTCGCCACGCGAGCGAGCAGGTAGCCATGGATGAACCAATCGCCACGGCCTTGCGTAACAAAAAAGACTCGTCGATGCGTGTCGCAATCGAACTGGTCAAAGGTGGAGTAGCGCAAGCGGCGCTTTCCGCTGGTAATACCGGCGCCTTGATGGCCATCTCGCATTTTGTGTTGAAAACTTTGCCGGGAATAGATCGTCCGGCGATCGCCAGCGTCGTGCCTACTTTGCACGGCCATACCTATGTCCTCGATCTCGGCGCGAATGTCGATTGCCAACCGGAGCACCTGCTGCAGTTCGGCATTATGGGCTCAATGCTGATTTCGGCCCTTGAGCACAAGGAGCGGCCCAAAGTCGGTTTGCTGAATATCGGCGAGGAGGAGATCAAGGGCAATGAGGTCGTCAAACGCGCCGGGGAACTGCTAAAGGCCAGCGGGCTGAATTTCTATGGCAATGTCGAGGGTGACGATCTCTACAAAGGGACGGTAGACCTGGTGGTCTGCGATGGCTTTGTCGGCAACGTGACACTCAAGGCCTCGGAGGGTGTGGCGCGCATGATGAGCGCAGCGCTGCGCGAGGAATTCAACCGCAATTGGCTGACCCGCTTGACAGCATTGCTGACCTTGCCGGTCCTGAAAGCCTTCAAGCACCGTTTTGATCCCCGGCGTTTCAATGGTGCCAGCTTGCTTGGACTGAAAGGAATCGTCGTCAAAAGCCATGGCTCGGCTGATGCCCTGGCTTTTTTTCACGCCCTTGAGCAGGCGGCCCTGGCGGCACGCAACAATCTTCCCGAACGTATCGCCGCCCGTATGGCGATGTCATCCGCCAGCGCATGATCCGGCCTGTTTTCTCGAAAATAACAGGCACTGGCAGCTATCTGCCAGGCACGCCGGTCAGCAACGATGACCTCGTTGCACGCGGCATAGACAGTAATGACGACTGGATAGTCGAACGCACTGGAATCCGTTTCCGCCATCTGGCAGAGGAATCGGTCAGCACCAGCGATTTGGCTTTGCAGGCCAGTCTCCGCGCACTTGAAGCGGCCGGCAGGGCTGGCGACGATGTCGACCTCATCATTCTCGCCACGTCGACACCGGACATGGTCTTTCCCAGCAGCGCAGCCTTGTTGCAACAAAAGCTTGGCATCAGGAATGGCGCGGCGGCTTTCGACGTGCAGGCGGTCTGCAGTGGCTTTGCTTACGGTCTGACGATTGCAGACAAGTTCATTCGTTCCGGCTCACATCGCTGCGCATTGGTGGTCGGCGCAGAGGTTTTCTCGCGCATTCTCGACTGGGGCGATCGCTCAACCTGTGTCCTGTTCGGTGACGGCGCCGGGGCGGTGGTTCTCGAAGCCAGTGCAGAACCCGGTATTCTCGCCAGCGCCTTGCATGCTGATGGCAGCTATAGCGGGATACTCTCGGTACCGGGGCAGATCAGCAGGGGCAACGTGATCGGTTCGCCCTTCCTGCAAATGGATGGTCAGGCAGTCTTCAAATTCGCAGTCAAGATCCTGGCCGAGGTTGCCCAGGAAGTTCTTCTTGATGCCGCAATGAGTATCGCGCAGGTCGACTGGATGATCCCGCACCAGGCGAACATCCGCATTCTGCAGGCCACGGCCAGGAAGCTGGGTTTGCCGCTGGAGAAAGTAATTGTCACGGTCGAGCGGCATGGCAACACCTCTGCAGCCTCGATACCCCTGGCACTGGACGTGGCGGTGCGCGATGGCAGAATCAAGCACGGCGACGTGGTTTTGTTCGAGGGTGTCGGCGGTGGGTTCACCTGGGGCGCAGCTCTGCTCAAATATTGATGAGAGACGATGCTATGAAATTTGCACTGGTTTTCCCTGGCCAGGGATCGCAATCCCTGGGCATGATGGACGCATACGGAGACAACAGTATCATCCGCGAAACTTTCGATGAGGCTTCGCAAGCACTCGGCCGCGATCTGTGGCAATTGGTTACTGAAGGGCCGGCCGAGGCGCTCAATCAGACCGTGAATACCCAACCGTTGATGCTGACCGCGGGCATCGCCGCCTATCGTCTGTGGTTGGCTCAGGGTGGCCCGCGGCCGGCGCTATTGGCCGGTCACAGCCTCGGCGAATATTCGGCGCTGGTGGCGGCTGAAGCCATCCCTTTCCGGCAGGCCGTGCCCTTGGTCGAATTACGCGCCAAGGCCATGCAGGAAGCGGTCGCCGCGGGCGAGGGCGCGATGGCGGCAATACTCGGACTTGCGTCTGCTCTGGTGCAGGAGGCTTGTGCTGAATGTGCACAAGGTCAGGTGGTTGAGGCTGTGAACTTCAATTCTCCCGAGCAGACGGTCATCGCCGGTCATGCCGCCGCGGTACGGCGGGCGGTTGATTCCTGCAAGGCCAAAGGCGCCAAACGTGCGATGCTTCTGCCGGTATCCGCGCCATTCCACTGTGCCCTGATGCAACCCGCCGCACAGAAACTCAAGCTGGGACTGGCCAGTGTGTCTGTGTCCCGGCCGATTATCCCCGTGCTGAACAATGTCGATGTTGCCGGTTTGTCCGATCCTGAACAGATCAGGGACTCCCTGGTGCGCCAGGCTGCCTCGCCGGTGCGCTGGGTGGAAATCATGCAAACGATGGCAGCGCAGGGCGTCACGCATATCTACGAATGCGGTCCGGGCAAGGTGTTGGCTGGCTTGATCAAGCGCTGTACCGAAGGTGTGACTGGAGGCGCGCTTGCTGACCTGGCAGGCATCAATGCAGCGGTCGCCTCGGTAACCGCAGACAATTCATAGGGGCAACCATGTTATCTGGACAAATCGCGTTAATCACTGGTGCTTCAAGAGGGATTGGCTGGGCCATTTTGCACGAATTGGGCGGACTGAAAGCTACGGTGGTGGGAACCGCTACAACAATGGAAGGTGCCGCGAAGATACAAGACAGCCTTGATCAGGCGGGTATTGCAGGTTGGGGCGTCGTATTGGATGTGACCGATGCTAACGCGTGCACTGGCTTGATCGGAGAGATAGAGCAAAAGTACGGTAGCGTCAGCATTCTGGTGAACAACGCCGGGATCACCCGCGACAACCTCTCCATGCGGATGCGGGACGAGGAGTGGGACAGCGTGATCGATACCAATCTCAAAGCCACTTTTCGGATGTCCCGGCTGGTGATGCGCGGCATGATGAAGGCACGCCACGGGCGGATCATCAACATCACTTCGGTGGTGGGCAGTTCAGGCAACCCCGGCCAGTCCAACTACGCGGCAGCAAAGGCCGGTGTTGCCGGCATGACTCGATCACTGGCGCAGGAACTGGGCAGCCGGAATATCACGGTGAACTGCATCGCCCCGGGTTCCATCGATACGGACATGATCAGGACCATGTCTGAAACACAGCACAAGGCATTGCTGGAGAGAATTCCGCTGGGGCGGCTCGGCCAGGCGGAGGAAATCGCGGCGGCAGTGGCGTTCTTCGCTTCACCGCGTGCCGGCTACGTGACTGGAGCAACATTGCATGTCAATGGCGGCTTATACATGGCCTGAGGACGATCAGGCTGCGTCAGTCGTTCGCCTTCTGGTAAAATGGCCTCGTTATTCACAACACCTGATAATCAGGGAAGGAGCAGTTCATGGAGAACATCGAACAACGTGTCAAGAAAATCGTCGCCGAGCAGTTGGGTGTCAATGAATCGGAAATCAAGAACGAGTCGTCATTCGTTGACGATCTGGGTGCGGATTCTCTCGACACAGTGGAGTTGGTGATGGCCCTCGAAGAAGAATTCGAGTGCGAGATTCCGGACGAAGAAGCCGAAAAAATCACCAACGTGCAGCAAGCCATCGATTACGTCGTCGCTCACGTCAAGAAATAATTCCGCAGTACTCACCCCAGTTTCAAACCGTACCGGGAGTTCCTTGTGTCACGCCGCAGAGTTGTTGTCACCGGTCTAGGCATTGTATCCCCCGTGGGGAACTCCATTCCCGAGGCCTGGGAAAACCTGGTTGCTGGGCGGGCCGGCATCGGCGCGATCACGCGCTTTGACGCAAGTGCAATGTCGGTGAAAATCGCCGGCGAGGTCAAGAACTTCGATGTCACGCCATACCTGTCGGCAAAAGAAGCGCGCCGCATGGATACCTTCATTCATTACGGCATGGCGGCCGGTATCCAGGCGTTTCGGGACTCCGGTCTCGAGGTAACGCCCGAGAATGCGGAGCGTATCGGCGTCAACGTCGGGTCGGGTATCGGCGGACTGCAGATGATCGAGGCGACGCACAATGAATTTCTTGCCGCCGGTCCGCGCAAAATATCACCATTCTTCATTCCCAGCACCATCATTAACATGATTGCCGGGCATCTTTCGATCATGTTCGGCTTGAAGGGGCCGAATCTGGCTATGGTCACCGCTTGCACCACGGCGACTCATTGCATCGGTGAATCGGCGCGCATCATCGAGTATGGCGATGCCGATGTGATGCTTTGTGGTGGCGCGGAATCTACGGTCACGCCTCTGGCGATTGGCGGTTTCGCGTCGGCGCGCGCCCTGTCTACTCGCAACGACGACCCGGCGACTGCGAGTCGGCCGTGGGACAAGGATCGCGATGGCTTTGTGCTGGGCGAAGGTGCCGGAGTCATGTTGCTGGAAGAATATGAGCATGCCAAGATGCGCGGTGCGCGAATCTATGCAGAAGTCGCCGGTTATGGCATGAGCGGTGACGCACACCACATGACCGCACCGGCTGAAGATGGCGACGGCGCCAGGCGTTGCATGCTGAATGCCTTGAAGAATGCGCAAATGAATCCGGATCAGATTGATTACATCAATGCCCACGGGACCTCTACGCCTCTGGGCGACTTGGCTGAGACCATCGCGGTCAAGCGCTGTTTCGGTGATCACGCAAAAAAGCTGGTCGTCAATTCGACCAAGTCGATGACGGGGCATCTGCTGGGAGCAGCCGGTGGTGTCGAGGCGGTGTTTTCAACACTGGCGCTGCATCATCAAATATCGCCGCCGACTATCAATATTTTCAACCAGGACGAACAGTGTGACCTCGATTATTGCGCCAACGCCGCGCGCAAGATGGAGATACGTGCCGTTCTCACCAATTCTTTCGGCTTTGGCGGAACCAACGGTACGCTGGCACTAAGCCGTATTTGAACTCTGGCAGCCATGCAGCTGCCACTAGCCCTGACGCTCCAAGGATCCCGACGTCTTGACCTCCTGTTGTTGGCGGCGCACGGCTTTGCGCTGGCCGTGCTCGGGGCCATCAGCGCTCCGGACTGGATGCGATGGATTCTGTTATTGCTGGTTTGTTGTTCGTTCGGGCTGACCTGGCAGCGGACTCATGGGGTGAAGAGGATCGTGCGCCTGTTATTGCGCGCGGACGGAAAACTCGAGTATGTTCGCTCGAACGGTGAAACCGGGGAGACGCGGGTTCATCCGCACAGCACGGTCACGCCTTATTTGACGGTACTCCTGTTGCGCTTCGACATGCGACTTGAAGCCCTGGTGTTGCTGCCGGACTCCTTGCCCGAAGAGGCTTATCGCCAGTTGCGACTGTGGTTGCGCTGGCAGGCCGAGGCACAAGTCTAGTTGGAAAGATCAGCTGCTGCGTGACGGTCGCAGCAGGGTGTCACGCGCCTGCGCCAGCAGGTCAGGATAGTCACGGCTGAAGTGCAGGCCCCGGCTTTCCTTGCGCCGCTGGGCGCAGCGCACGATCAAATGGGCGGTCAGGACCAGGTTGCGCAACTCAATCAAATCGTTGCTGACGCGGAAGTTGGTGTAATAGTCATCAATTTCACGTTCCAGCAAGCGGATGCGGTGCAGTGCGCGCTCCAGGCGCTTGTTGGTGCGAACAATGCCGACATAGTCCCACATGAAGCGGCGCAACTCATCCCAGTTGTGCGAAATGACGATTTCTTCATCGGCGTCGGTGACCCGGCTTTCGTCCCATTGCGGCAATTTCGGTACGCGCTTCGGCTTTGATGAAAGAATGTCCTTGGCTGCAGCTGCGGAGAACACCAGGCACTCCAGCAAGGAATTGCTGGCCAGGCGGTTTGCCCCGTGCAGGCCGGTGCATGCGGATTCGCCGATGGCATACAGTCCGGGCAGATCGGTACGGGCATTCAGATCCGTCACGACTCCACCGCAGGTATAGTGCGCGGCCGGAACCACGGGAATCGGGTCGCGCGTGAGGTCGATGCCGAATTCCAGGCAGCGGGCGTGGATGGTCGGGAAATGCTCCATCAGAAAGCCCGCCGGCTTGTGGCTGATGTCGAGGAAAACGCAATCGAGACCACGCTTTTTCATCTGGAAGTCGATCGCCCTGGCGACGATGTCGCGCGGCGCCAATTCGGCGCGTTGATCATGCTCAGGCATGAAGCGCGTTCCATCGGGCAAGCGCAACAGTCCGCCTTCTCCACGGACTGCTTCGGAAATCAGGAAGGACTTGGCTTGAGGATGGTAGAGGCAGGTCGGGTGAAACTGTACGAACTCCATGTTCGCCACGCGGCAGCCGGCGCGCGAGGCCATGGCAATGCCGTCGCCGGTGGCAGTATCGGGGTTGGTGGTATACAGATAGACCTTGCCAGCGCCTCCTGTGGCAAGGATAGTGTGAGTCGCGCTAAAGGTCAGTACACGGTCGGCGTCGATGTCCAGCACATAGGCGCCGAGGCAACCCTGTTGCGGCTTGCCCAGCTTTGCGCCAGTGATCAGGTCAATTGCGATGTGGCGCTCAAAGATTTTTATGCTTGGATGATGCCGCACCCTGTCGGTCAGCGTTTCCTGGACTGCTGCTCCAGTGGCATCGGCGACATGGATCACCCGACGGTGACTGTGTCCGCCCTCGCGCGTCAGGTGGTATCCCAGCACCGAGGCATCGTCGCGGGTGAAATGCACACCCTGTTCGATCAGCCATTCGATGGCGTTGCGACTGTTTTCAACAACGAAGCGCGTCGCCGCAGCATCGCAAAGCCCGGCACCGGCTGTGAGCGTGTCCTGGATATGGTCCTCAATCGAGTCGGCTGCATCGAGCACCGCGGCAATGCCGCCTTGTGCCCAGCCTGAAGCCGAGTCCTCCAGGGTTTTTTTCGTTACCAGGGCGACGCGCCGATGCGCGGCCAGCCTGAGAGCTAGAGATTGCCCGGCAAGACCGCTGCCAAGAATCAGGACATCAAAGTCATTCATGGGGTATCCATCGCAAACCATTGTCAACTATATCATGCGGACTGTCATTGACTTGCAGTCCGGCTGATGAACTATTTAACGGCTTGCTTGTCTTCTCACATAACGATTGATACCGGATTGGCAGACCTTCGTGGAAACAACGCGGCACTGGCTTGATCGACGAGCGTAGATAAGCGGTTAGCGGAGTGGAGTTCCCAGCATCGGGTATACTTCCCCGTCCATTTTTACTAACGACCAAGCCAGCCGATGGGAGATCGCGAAACTGACCAGATTCTGGTTGAGCGCGTGCAGCAGGGGGACAAGCAAGCTTTCGGGCTGCTTGTCGCCAAGTATCAGCGCAAGCTGGTGCGTCTGCTGTCCCGCTTGATCACCGATCCGGCTGAAGTCGAAGATGTCGCCCAGGAGGCCTTCATCAAGGCTTATCGTGCATTGCCGGGTTTCCGGGGCGAGAGCGCTTTTTATACATGGCTGTACCGAATTGGTATCAATGCTGCGAAGAATCACTGGGCTGCCAAGGGCCGACGTGCTCCGGTAGTCACGGAATTCGACAATGAGGATGCAGAAGGATTTGAAAGTGGAGAGCACTTGCATGACAACAATACACCCGAGCGTCTGCTCATGTCCAAGCAGCTCGGGAATACGGTGAATTCAGCGATGGACGCCCTGCCGGAGGATTTGCGCAATGCCATCGTCTTGCGCGAAATCGACGGCTTGAGTTACGAGGAAATCGCACAGATCATGGATTGTCCGATTGGCACCGTGCGTTCCCGGATTTTCCGTGCGCGCGAGGCGATTGCCGAAAAACTGAAACCGTTGCTGGATACAGCGCCGGACAAACGTTGGTAAGTTGGAAGTCCAGTTGGAAAATAAGCGAAGCACGCAAGCGACTATGACAGGTGACGCGAACATGAAAAATGGATTATCGAACATGCTCGACAACGAGCTGCAGCCGGATCGGCATCAGGAATTGCTGACAGCCATGCGCAAGGACGGAGATCTGCGCGGAGCAATGACTCGTTACATACTGATCGGCGATGCCTTGCGCGGCTGCGAGAATCTCTCGAGTGACATCACCGGTAAGGTTATGGCTCGACTCGCATCCGAACCGACGGTTCTGGCCCCGCCGGCGAAGCGTCCGGCAAATCTGTTCCGTTCTGCAGCGGCACTTGCTGCTTCGCTAACCGGTGTCGCCGTAGTGGCCTGGCTGGCTTTTGTGCCGCCCGCATCCCAGGATATGCCACAGCTTGCAAAAGTCGCCAAACCCCAGGTGGTCGCCACTTCCGAGCGAATGCAGGAATATCTCATGGCCCATCAAGCCTATTCGCCCAGCAGCAGCATCCACGGTGGCGCCAGTTACATCCGCACGATCTCGGCTTCACGATGAAGCGCGTTTCTGCTTTCCTTGTCTGTTTCGTGTTTTGGAATGCACCGCTGCGAGCCGAGCAGCAGGAAGGCCTCTATTGGCTCGGTCGTGTCGTCACGGCGGCGCAGAAGCTCAACTATGCGGGTACTTTCTCATACCGCAACGGTGGCATTGAGGAGACCTCTCGCATCACCCATCTTTTTGAGGCGGCCGGAGAACAGGAGCGCCTGGAAGTGCTGGACGGCAGCCCACGGGAATTGATACGCAACAACGATGAGGTGAAGTGCTACCTGCCTGAAAGCCACACCCTGATTATCGATAAGCGCGCAAAACGGCGAACCTTTCCGGCTCTGTTGCCGGCCTCCTTGAGTAGTCTCAATGAGTACTACTTGATTCGCAAAGGCCCGCTGGGACGCGTTGCCGAGCATGAGACCCAGATCATTTACCTTGAGCCCAAGGACGATTTGCGTTATGGGCAGCAATTGTGGATCGACGTGAATAGTGGCCTGCTGCTCAAGAGCAGCTTACTTAATGAGCGCAACCAGCCGATTGAGACCTTCGCTTTCACGCAGTTGCAGATCGGTGGTGCCATCGAGCCCGAGACGCTCAAGTCAAAATACCTCGCACAAAGCGGCAAGTGGCGCATTCAGCAAGTGCAGGCCATCGACAGCCGTGCTGAGGATGCGATCTGGCAATTCAATGTGGAACTCCCGGGCTTCCGGAAGCTCACCAATTTGAAGCGGCAAACCCGCTCGGATGGTACGGAAAGCTTGCACATGGTGTTTTCTGACGGACTTGCCGCAATTTCGGTATTCATCGAAGCCTTGCCCGAAAAGCCCGATCTTGGCATGGTTTCAATGGGTGCAATCAATGTCTATCGGCGCGCGGCAGGCAAGCATCTGCTGGTTGTGATGGGTGAAACGCCGTCGGCCACGCTCAAGAGATTGGGCGATGGCATAGAACCCAAGAGGAAGTAGAAATCTGCGCATACCGTGGGCAAACATTGCAGCGGTAGCGCGAAATCACCAAGTCAGCATTTTTTCCATTTGTTCAAAGGATATTAGCTCATGATTAAAAAAGTCCTGCTGCCGTTTTGGCTGTTGCTGATCTCTCTGGCAGCCTTTGCCCAGACCAGGGAATTACCCGATTTCACCGATCTGGTTGAAAAGCAGGGCGCAGCGGTTGTCAATATCAGTACGACTCAGATCATTCGCGGCAATCGTGCCAATCCCTTCGGGCAGCAGATGCCTTTTGACGAAGATGATCCGGCTTTCGAAATGTTCAAGCGTTTCTTTCCGCATCAGCAACCGGGCGTTCCGCGTGAGCAGGAGAGTAAATCCTTGGGTTCCGGGTTCATCATCAGTGCCGATGGACATATCCTGACCAATGCGCATGTGGTGGACGGCGCAGATGAAGTACTGGTCCGCCTGACCGACAAGCGCGAGTTCAAGGCCAAGGTGCTCGGCACAGACAGGCGCACCGATATCGCCCTGATCAAGATCGAGGCAAGCGGCTTGCCAGTTGCGAGGCTGGGGGACCCGAACCGGCTCAAAGTGGGCGAATGGGTGATTGCGATCGGTTCCCCTTTTGGTTTCGAGAACAGCGTTACCGCGGGTATCGTCAGCGCCAAGGGGCGCTCCTTGCCCCAGGAAAGCTATGTACCCTTCATTCAGACCGATGCGGCCATCAATCCGGGCAACTCGGGCGGGCCGCTGTTCAACATGAAGGGGGAAGTGGTCGGCGTCAATTCACAAATCTACAGCCGCACCGGCGGCTATATGGGCCTCGCATTTGCCATACCGATCGATGTGGCGATGGAAGTTCAAAGTCAACTCAAGAGCGGCGGAAAGGTCAGCCGCGGCCGCATAGGTGTAGTGATACAGGAAGTTACCAAGGATCTCGCAGATTCCTTCGGTTTGAGCAGACCCACGGGTGCGCTGGTCAGTTCGGTTGAAAAGGGTGGTCCGGCGGACAAGGCCGGCATTGAGTCGGGTGACATCATTCTGAAGTTCGATGGCAAGGCGGTCGGGCAATCGAGCGATCTACCGCGCCTGGTGGGAGGTACCAAGCCGGGTAGCAAGTCCACGATACAACTCTGGCGCAAGGGCAGCACCAAGGACGTGGGCGTGGTCATCGGTGAAATTCCCGATGAGAAAGCCACCCAAAGAACCAGCCGGCGCGGCAAGCCGAGCGAGCCGGCTGCGGCGAACCGTCTCGGCCTGGTGCTGTCGGAACTGAGCGCGGAACTGAAGAAAGAACTGAAGCTCGAGCATGGCCTGGTCGTCGAGGATATCCGCAACGGCTCGACCAGGGCAGATTTGCGCCCGGGCGACATCATTCTCGGGATTGCCAGCAAAGGCACTCAGACCGATGTCAAGTCGATCGAGCAGTTCAACAAGTTGCTGGCGCAGATGGACAAGTCGGCAACGGTGACCCTGTTGGTCAGGCGCGGCGAAAATCAGACCTTCGTGATCATCAAAGGTCTCGGTGACAATAAATAAGCCGAGACTTACCCTGTATAGCAGGGCTTATTGCCATCTCTGCGAAGACATGCTCGGCGCGCTGGAGCAATTGCGTGCCGAGCATGTCGGTGGTTTTGACATTGAAGTCGTCGATGTCGATGCCGATCCGCTGCTGCTACCGCTTTATGACGAACTGGTGCCGGTGTTGGCCGTGGTTGAAGTGGCAGAAGTTCACGAGCTTTGCCATTATTTTCTCGACAAATCCGCGGTTCTAGCCTATTTGGATGCGGTTGGTCAAACCCCTTGAGGCCACTTCAAGGTAAAATCCGGCGCCTTCAAGAATCCTGCAGAATTTAATTGCAGCACCGATGCAATCGATCCGTAATTTCTCCATCATCGCCCACATTGACCACGGCAAATCGACCCTGGCTGACCGTATTATCCATCTCTGCGGCGGTTTGTCAGACCGCGAGATGGAGGCCCAGGTGCTAGATTCGATGGATCTCGAGCGCGAACGCGGCATCACCATCAAGGCTCAGACTGCCGCGCTGTCCTACAAGGCGCGCGATGGCTCGGTATACAACCTGAACCTGATCGACACGCCGGGACATGTGGATTTTTCGTATGAGGTGAGCCGCTCGCTCTCGGCCTGCGAGGGCGCTCTGCTGGTGGTCGATGCCTCGCAGGGAGTCGAAGCGCAAACCGTGGCCAATTGCTATACCGCGATTGAACTCGGCGTGGAAGTCATCCCGGTGCTCAACAAGATCGACCTTCCCGCCGCAAATCCGGAAGGTGCCCGGCAGGAAATCGAAGATGTGATCGGTATCGATGCCACCGAAGCCATCCTGGCGAGTGCTAAGACCGGCTTGGGCGTGGAAGACATCCTCGAGGCCGTGATCGCGCGGATTCCGCCGCCCAAGGGCGATCCGGAAGCACCCTTGAAAGCGCTCATCATCGATTCCTGGTTCGACAATTATGTCGGCGTGGTGATGCTGGTGCGTGTCGTGGACGGCGCGTTGCGTCCCAAGGACAAGATTCGCCTGATGGCGGCCGACAGCGTGCATTTGTGCGAGCAAGTGGGCGTGTTTACACCCAAGTCCCAGGCGCGTGAGCAGCTTTGCGCTGGCGAAGTCGGTTTCATCATTGCCGGCATCAAGGACATCAAGGCGGCCAAGGTTGGCGACACAGTCACTCGGGTCGATCGCCCAGCGGTCGAGCCATTGCCAGGATTCAAGGAAATCAAGTCGCAGGTGTTTGCCGGACTCTACCCGATCGAGCCAAACGAATATGAGGGTTTGCGCGATTCACTGGAGAAGCTCAAGCTCAACGACGCTTCGCTGCAATATGAGCCGGAAGTCTCCCAGGCGCTCGGTTTCGGCTTCCGCTGCGGATTCCTTGGTTTGTTGCATATGGAGATCATCCAGGAGCGGCTGGAACGGGAATTCGACCAGGATTTGATCACGACGGCGCCGACCGTGGTCTACCAGGTGCAACTGCGCGACGGCAGTGAAATGTTCGTCGAGAATCCGGCCAAATTGCCGGATCTCTCGAAGATCGAGGAGATCCGCGAGCCCATCATTACGGCGACGATCTTTGTGCCAGAGGAATATCTTGGGGCAGTGATTACGCTCTGTGAGCAAAAGCGCGGTTCACAGGTGAACCTGCTCTACCGTGGCCGGCAGGTGCAGCTCAGTTACGACATGCCAATGGCCGAAGTGGTGATGGACTTTTTCGACAAGCTCAAATCCATCTCGCGCGGCTATGCTTCGCTAGACTACGAATTCAAGGAGTATCGCGCCGCCGACGTGGTCAAGCTCGACGTGCTGATCAACAGCGACAAGGTGGATGCTTTGTCGACCATCGTCCATCGCGCCAATGCGCCGTTTCGCGGCCGCTTGCTGGCCGCCAAGATGCGCGAACTGATTCCGCGCCAGATGTACGATGTGGCGATACAGGCGGCGATCGGCGCGAACATCGTGGCACGCGAGAACATCAAGGCGCTGCGCAAGAATGTCCTGGCCAAGTGCTACGGCGGCGATATCACGCGCAAGAAGAAACTGCTGGAGAAGCAGAAAGCCGGCAAGAAACGTATGAAACAGGTAGGCAGTGTAGAGATTCCGCAGGAGGCCTTCCTTTCGGTGCTACGCGTCGGCGACAAATAACCAACCGGAACCACACATGAATTTTGCTCTGATATTGTTTCTGTTGCTGCTGGCCACTGGGCTGATCTGGCTGGTCGATCACTTCTGGCTCAAAAAAAGGCGCGCCGCCGATGCCAAGGATCCGTGGTGGGTGGAATATGGCGCCAGCTTTTTCCCGGTGATCCTGATTGTTTTCGTGTTGCGCTCCTTCCTTGTTGAACCCTTCAAAATTCCCTCGGGTTCGATGATTCCGACGCTGCTGGTGGGTGATTTCATTCTGGTCAATAAATATACGTACGGCATACGCCTGCCGGTCATCAACAAGAAAATAGTGGAGATCGGAACGCCGCGGCGCGGCGACGTGATGGTTTTCCGTTATCCCGATAATCCGTCGCTTGACTACATCAAGCGGGTTGTCGGTGTTCCCGGGGACAAGATTGTCTACCAGAACAAGCGGCTCAGCATCAACGGCAAGGAAGTGCCGCTGCAGAAAGTTCCGGAATATCTCGACAAGGAGCGCCTTTTTTACACGCCGCGCTACATTGAAACCCTGGGCAATACCGATCACGACATTCTGGTGGAAACCGATACACAGTCCGTCATTGCCCCGACGGTCCAGTTCCCCTTCCGCGACAAATGCCACTACAATAGTTCCGGCGTGACCTGCGAAGTACCTGCGGGGCATTATTTCATGATGGGCGACAACCGCGACAATTCTCAGGACAGTCGCTTTTGGGGTTTCGTTCCGGATGAGAACATCGTTGGTCGGGCATTTTTCATCTGGTTCAATTTCAGCGATCTGAAACGCATCGGATCGTTCAGATGAGGCGGGAGATGGACATGAGGCAAACCATACGAGGGCAGCGCGGGATCGGCATACTGAGCTTGCTGATCGGCGGCGGCATGTTTTTTTTCGTGTCCCTGCTCGGCATGAAAATCACGCCGGATGTGCTGGGTTATTTCACTGCGCTCAAAAACATCAAGGCAACGGCGCATGACCCCGGTAACAGTGGTGCCAGCGTCACACAAATTCGAAGTTCCTATACCACCCGCATCCAGGTTGAAGGTGGCAGCAGTGTCGTTGCCGAAGATCTGGAAATCACCAAGGAAGGAAACGAGATCGTAATCTCGTTCGCTTACTCGAAAAAAATCCCGCTTTTTGCCAACGTCAGCCTCATGATCGATTTTGAAGGCTCCAGTAAATAATCGATGCAGAGCGAGAGCGGTCCCGCAACAAATTTCAAAGGAAAGCAGAAAAACAGCCGACTGCCAAGGCTTGAGCAGGCGCTGGGTCACGTTTTTTCCCGCGCGGACCTGCTGCTACAGGCGCTGACGCACCGCAGTCATGGCACACCGCACAACGAGCGGCTGGAGTTTCTCGGCGACAGCGTCCTGAACTGCGTTGTTTCGATGCACCTGTACGAACGTTTTCCCGCCCAGCGCGAAGGTGAATTGTCGCGCTTGCGCGCCAATCTGGTGAGACAGGAGACACTGTTCGAGCTTGCGCAGAAGTTATCCCTGGGCGATGCCCTGCTGCTGGGCGAAGGGGAATTGAAAAGTGGCGGGTTTCGTCGCCCGTCAATTCTTGCCGATGCACTCGAGGCAGTGGTCGGTGCGGTTTATCTGGACGCAGGCTTCGAGTCGGCGCGAACAGTTGTCACCAAACTCTATCAATCGTTGCTCGAGGGGCTTGATCCCCTGCGGACCCACAAGGATCCAAAAACCATATTGCAGGAATTGCTTCAGGGACGTCATCTGGCACTGCCCAGATACACGCTGCAGGCCACGCGCGGGGAGGCTCATGAGCAGGAATTCGAGGTGGAATGCGCCATCTCCGAGTTGCAAATCCGCGCCCTGGGCTGCGGCGCCAGTCGCCGCGCGGCCGAGCAGGAAGCTGCACAGAGGGCATACGAGATGGTCATCGCAAAATGAGCGAGAGTTTTCGCACAGGCACCCTGGCCATCGTTGGTCAGCCCAATGTCGGCAAATCGACCCTGCTGAACCAGTTGGTCGGGCAGAAAATCAGCATCACTTCCAACAAGCCCCAGACGACGCGGCACAGAATCACCGGTATCCTCACGACTGCGGCTTGCCAGTACATTTTTCTCGATACGCCCGGTTTCCAGACTCGACACGCCGGTGCCTTGAACCGCACGCTTAATCGCAGTGTTACGCAGGCGCTGGCCGAAGTTGATGTGGTGATCTGCGTGGTAGAAGCCGGCCGCTGCGGCGCAGCCGACCGTGCCATATTCAAGCTGTTACCGCGCAAACACCCGGTGCTGCTGGCAATTAACAAAGTGGACCGGCTCGAGGACAAGTCGCAGCTGCTGCCCTTCATGGCGCAGATGGCGCAGGAATATCCATTTGCCGAGATCTTCCCGGTCTCCGCAATGCATGGCACCGGCACCGATCAGGTACTCAAGGTGGCCGCCACTTATCTGCCGGAGGCGCCAGCGATCTTCGGGGAAGATGAGATCACCGATCGCAGCGAACGATTCCTCGCCGCCGAGTTGCTGCGCGAGAAGCTCTTTCGCAATCTTGGCGAGGAACTGCCGTACAGCCTCACCGTCGAAATCGAGCGCTTCGAGCAGGAGGGCGATTTTCGCCGGATATTCGCAGCCATCATCGTCGATAAAGCAGCCCACAAGGCAATGGTGATCGGCAAGGGTGGCGAGAAACTCAAAACGGTTTCTTCAGCGGCCCGCAGCAGCATGGAACAGCTGTTTGGCGGCAAGGTCTATCTGGAAACCTGGGTCAAGGTGAAGAGCGGCTGGGCTGACGACGAACGCGCGTTGAAGAGTCTGGGTTACCAGTAGCGGCATCCTGAGCAGGCAGCGAAGAGCAGGCGATCATGAGTGGCAGACAACGCATCGATGGGCAGGCCGCTTTTATTTTGCATTCCTACGCCTATAGTGAAACCAGCCTGATCATCGATGTTTTTTCGCGCGATTTCGGCCGGCTGCCGTTACTGGCGCGCGGGGCGCGTCGGCCGCGTTCAGTCATGCGCGGCGTCCTGCAGGCATTCCAGCCACTCGAACTGGCCTGGTTCGGGGCCGGCGAGGTGCGAACCCTGGCCCGTGCCGAGTGGATCGGCGGCATGCCCATGTTGGGTGGCACCGCGCTGATGCTGGGCTACTATCTCAACGAATTGCTCATGAAACTGTTGCCACGCGAAGATGCCCACGCCGCGCTCTTCAATGCCTATGCAACCGCCTTGGAGTCACTTGCCCAGGGGCGTAATGGTGGCACTTCCGCCACGACCTATCTGCGGCAGTTCGAGAAGGCGCTGTTGCGCGAACTGGGCTACGGCATGGTGCTGGAGCGAGAAGCGGTTACGGGTGAAGCGGTTCTGCCTGACAGGCTTTATCATTATCTGATCGAGCGCGGTCCCGTGCTGACCGCACCAAGCCCTGAGATGGCCGGGAATCAGACGCCGGGACAGGCGATTCGTGGCAAGACGCTGCTCGATCTGGCGCGGGATGACTATGCTGACCCGCGCACGTTGTCCGAGAGCAAATTACTGATGCGCATGTTGATCAATCATTACCTGGCTGGACAGGCTCTACAATCGCGGCGGGTATTCATGGAATTGCAGGAACTCTGATGACTCTCGAACTCGGTGTCAATATCGACCACGTCGCCACCTTGCGCCAGGCGCGCGGTACCACCTATCCCGATCCGGTCCAGGCAGCCCTGCTGGCCGAGGACTGCGGTGCCGACGCAATCACCCTGCACTTGCGTGAGGACCGGCGGCATATCCAGGATCGCGACGTCGAGGTGCTGCGCGGCAAGCTGACCAAGCGCATGAATCTGGAAGCGGCAGTGACCGAGGAGATGCTGGCATTTGCCTGCCGCATTCGTCCGCAGGATGTCTGCCTGGTTCCAGAGAGCCGTCAAGAACTGACCACGGAAGGGGGGCTCGATGTGGCCGGACACTTCGACGTGGTGCGGGCAGCCTGCGGCCGTTTAAGCAGTGCAGGCATTCGTGTTTCCTTATTCATTGATCCGGAATCGGTACAGTTGGATGCGGCGCTTGCCGCTGGTGCTCCGGTGGTGGAATTGCATACCGGTCGTTATGCCGATGCGCACAGTGCCGGTGAGTCGTCCCATGAACTGGCGCGAATTCGAAGTGCTTCGACTTATGGCGCGAGTCTCGGCCTGAAAGTGAATGCGGGCCACGGTTTGCATTTCGGCAATGTCGGCGTGATCGCGGCGATCCCGGAAATCGCCGAGCTCAACATCGGCCACGCCTTGGTTGCCGAGGCCATATTCATGGGTTGGGAGCCGGCCATACGGAAGATGAAGCAGTTGATGCTGGCTGCCCGTTCATGATTTTCGGTATCGGCACTGACATTGTGCATGTCGCGCGTCTGGCTGACATGTATGCAAGACACGGCGAACGTACGCTGGACAAGATTCTGGCTGCCAGCGAGCGCCAGGCCTGTCTGGACTCGAGTGCGCCGGAAAAATTCCTGGCCAAGCGCTTCGCCGCCAAGGAGGCTTTCGGCAAGGCACTGGGTACGGGTGTGCGCACCCCGGCACTGTTGCCCTCGATTGCTGTGGTGCATGACGCACTTGGCAAGCCCGCCTTCGAGTTCGCGCCAGACCTGGCTGCTCATCTGTCACAGTTGGGCCTGATAGCGCATCTGTCATTGAGCGACGAGCAGGACAGTGCCGTCGCCTTCGTCATTCTGGAAAAGCCATGATGAATTTTGCTTCAAATATTTTGCCGCCTTGCCTGATGGTGGATATCGCCGGTTGCGAAATCAGCGACCTGGATCGCGAGCGTCTCGCCCACCCGCTGGTTGGCGGAGTGATTTTATTCACACGCAATTTTTCTTCTCCGGAGCAACTGCTGCAGTTGTGTGCCGAACTGCATGCCTTGCGCTCGCCGCGCTTGCTGCTCGCGGTCGATCACGAGGGTGGCCGGGTCCAGCGCTTCCGCCCGGGATTTGCACGAATTCCCGCCATGCGCCGTTGCGGCGAGCTTTGGGATTTGGACCGAGTCAAAGCGCTGACTGTGACACGCAACATCGGCTATGTCCTCGCTGCTGAATTGCGTGCCTATGGGCTTGACCTGTCCTTCACCCCGGATCTCGACCTCGATTACGGACGCAGCGCGGTCATCGGTGATCGGGCATTTCACCGCGATCCCAAAGTTGTCGCGGCACTTGCCGGGGCATTGATCGAAGGTTTACGCCAGGCCGGCATGGCCGCGTGCGGCAAACACTTTCCGGGCCATGGCTACGTCGCCGCCGATTCTCACATCGACATTCCGGTCGACCAGCGCAGTTTGGTCGAAGTTGAAGAGGACATGCAACCCTATCGCAACCTGAAACTGGATGCGGTGATGCCGGCGCATGTAATTTACCCGCAGATCGATGCCCGTCCGGCCGGATTCTCTCCAGTCTGGCTGAACATCTTACGCAAGGAGTTTGCTTTTGACGGCGTGATTTTCAGTGACGATTTGTCGATGCAAGGCGCCAGCGTCGCCGGCGGAATCATCGACCGGGCGGAAGCGGCCTGGGTTGCCGGTTGCGACATGCTGCTGGTATGCAATGCGCCGGAGTCGGTAGACCAACTATTGGATGCCTGGCGTCCGTTTCCTGATCCACAGAGGGCAGGACGTGTGGCGCGACTGCAGCCTGGGCAGCCAGGGCTGGACATGGCGGCGCTGCAACGCGACGCCAACTATCAGGCCGGCCTGCGCGATATTTCATCCCTGCCTGAAAGCTAGGCTCCGGGGCTGGGCACAGTTTGGCGAGCCTCTCTGTTAAACTCCTGGAAACAGGAGTCCGCGCCTGTTTTTCTTTATCTGGCGGCCTCAATCCGAAAAGGTTATCAAAGTGAGAACTGCAAATATCATCAAAAGCGCCAAATGTATTTCTCTGCGTGTCTGTGCCGGCGTGTGTCTGGGCGGCATGCTCGCATTGTCCGCCGTGCATCTGGCACACGCCGAATCCTTTTCAGCGCCTAGCGGGATAGCCATCCTTGGCGGCTACGGCAGCAACGTGGACGTCGCAGGCGCTGAGGTTTTTTGGGACAATTTCTACTCAAATGCCTGGTTCAAGGATCACGGCCTCGTCACACGACTGGTTGCCGAAGTTGGCTATTGGCATTCCCGGGATGACAAAAACGAACATTCGCCTGTGGTGAATGTCGGTGTGACGCCGCAAGTCCGCTGGTTAGCGCCTCAACTGGGTGCAGTTCGCCCCTTCCTTGAGGCCGGCATCGGTGTGCGCCTGCTTTCGCACACGCAGATCGACGAACGGCGCATGGCCATTGCTGCGCAATTCGGCGAGCGACTCGGCGTCGGATTCTCCTTCGGCCCGCAAGACCGCTACGAAACCGCGCTCTTTCTGCAACACGTCTCCAACGGCCGGATCAAGCAGCCCAATAACGGATTCACCTATTTCGGCCTGAATTTGCGAATGAAATTGTAGCAGGGCGCCAGTGGTGCGACTCTTTCCTGCAACACGCATGGCGTGATACAGGAAGAGGCAGCAATGAATGCTGCGGCTACCTTGCTAACTTGCTACTTTACGCGATTGCGGTATTCGGCTGTGCGCGTGTCGATTTCGATCTTGTCGCCGATGCCGATGAACAGCGGTACCGGCAATTCAAAACCGGTACTGATCTTGGCCGGCTTCATCACTTTGCCTGAAGTATCGCCCTTGACGGCGGGTTCGGTGTAGACCACTTCACGGACGACCGAATTCGGCAACTCGGTGGAAATCGCCTTGCCGTTGTAGAACACCACCTCGCAAGCCATGCCGTCTTCAAGATAGTTGAGGACATCGCCCATGTTTTCGCTGTCCACCTCGAACTGGTTGTACTCAGCATCCATGAACACATAGGACGGGTCGGCGAAGTAGGAATACGTCACCTCTTTGCGGTCGAGCATGACCAATTCAAACTTGTCGTCCGCCTTGTATACCGTTTCGGTACCCGAGCCGGAAAGCAGGTTCTTCATTTTCATCTTGACCACAGCGGAATTGCGGCCGGATTTGTTGTACTCGGCCTTGAGAACCACCATCGGTTCGGAGCCAATCATGATGACATTGCCAACGCGGAGTTCCTGAGCGGTTTTCATAATGCGTCCTGCGTAAAAAATTTAATCCAAAATTATAGCAAATTTTTACTGAACTGGACGAGCTGAAAGGCCAGATCCTCATCTTTGGAGAGGTGTTTCGTCCAATTGACAGCATGAGTGGCCAGGATTTCCCGGTACCGCCAATAATTCGGCCAGGATTGGTCTGCACCAGGCTGGCCAAAGCTGTTCCACGTAAGCCAGAACTGCCAGCAGACGGTTTTCGCGGGTTCTTCCAGACGGGTGCAATACAGTTCGAGAAATGCTTCGAGCTTGATGCGATGGGCAGCGTTTTCCTGCGAGTAGATCTGCCAGGCAAATGGTCGCGCAGCCCACTGGGCGCGAACGAAGGAATCCTCGCCGCGGACGAAATTCATGTCGCATGACCAGAGCAGGCGGTCATAATTCTCCTGACTGAGGAAGGGCAGGGCATGTACGCTCAGATGGCCTTGCCGGAATGAGGTGCCGGCACACGGAACTCGCTGTCCAAAGCAGTTGGCAGTTTGCGTCAGGGCCAAGCCTGCAGGAATTAGGCAACGAATTCTGGATTTGCCCGCTGCCCAACCGCGCATCAGATCAGGCAAGGCTGGGTTGTCGTAGCAAAACAGGGAGACCGTGATTTCTTCCGGTTCGGCGGAAGGCAGACCGAAATGTTGCCATGCACGTTCAGGATCGGTCTGCCAGGCAGTGCGTTGCTGAATCAGAGTTTTTTCTCGCACCAGACCGCCCGTGTTCGGAGTGAATCCCGGAAAGAAAAAATATTTGGTTAGCGGCAAGCGAGGCTGCGGTGAGGCCAAACCATGATTGTCGCGGACCCAATTTTCCGCACTGAGGTATTCCAGGTTGATCCACGCCGGTTGTTCTTGTCGCGCCGCCATTGCGGTGAGATAAGTCTCCGGTAGTTCGCAGGCAAACGCTTCGATGACCACATCGGCAACTTTGGCCAGAGGAAATGGCGTCGTCCAGTGCCTGACCAATACACCCTGCTGCGTTTGCTCGGCTTTCGCTATGTCGAGACCAGGACAAAGACGACTCATGCTGGCAAGGTCATCCACCCACAGGCTGACCTTGATGTCGTGTTCAGCCGCGAGCTGGCGCGCCAGTCGCCAGCAGAATCCGATGTCGCCAAAATTATCGACGACCCGGCAAAAGATATCCCAGGTTTTTCCCCGCATCGCTGGACAAGCCGCGTCACTTGAAGCCAGAATCCTACCCTTAACTCACGATGTTTATCCATGCGAGCTGCGACCTTTCCCGAAAAACTTACCGACTGCACCCATTGCCCACGCTTGGCTGGATTCCTGTCCGATGTGCGTCAGCAGCATCCCGCATATCATGCGCGGCCGGTCGAGCCATTCGGCGATCCGCAGGCACGATTGCTGATTGTCGGTCTGGCCCCCGGACTGCACGGTGCGAACCGGACCGGCCGCCCGTTCACCGGGGATCATGCGGGCATTCTGCTGTACCAAACGCTGCATCGTTTTGGCTTTGCCAGCCGAGGGGAATCCGTGGCCCTTGACGACGGCCTGGAGTTGATCGACTGCCGCATCACCAATGCCGTCAAATGCCTGCCGCCGCAAAACAAGCCCGAACCGGCAGAAATCCGCGACTGCAATCATTATCTCACCACAGAACTGGAGCACTCGCCCGAGGTTCGGGTCATTCTTGCCCTGGGAGGCATTGCCCACAAGGCGGTCTTGATGGCACTGGACCTGAAGCAAAGTGCTTTCATTTTTCGGCACGGTGGACGCCATGCACTGCCCAAGCTGGGCAATGCAGCCCGCGTACTCATCGACAGCTATCACTGCAGCCGCTACAACACCCAAACACGGCGTTTGACGGCCGAGAGTTTTGCCACTGTCTTCGCCGCAATCCGTGCAGAACTTGAGCGAGTCGCCTAAACCCTTCGATGCCAGGGAACTGCTGGCGACCCTGCCGGATCAGCCGGGGGTCTATCGCATGCTCGACAGGGTGGGCGAGGTGTTATACGTTGGCAAGGCCAAGAACCTCAAAAAGCGCGTCAGCTCCTATTTCCAGAAGAACCTGCAAAGTCCGCGCATCGCCTTGATGCTGACCAAGGTGGAACAGGTGGATATCACGGCCACGCGTTCCGAAGCCGAGGCGCTGCTCCTCGAAAACAACCTCATCAAGCGACTGGCACCGAAATACAACATTCTCTTTCGCGACGACAAGTCCTATCCGTATATCGTGCTGTCATGTGACGAATTCCCGAGACTGGCATTTCATCGGGGCAGCTTTGAAAAGAAATCCCGTTACTTTGGCCCTTATCCGAACAGCCTGGCGGTGCGTGAAAGCATTCAATTGCTGCAGAAAACATTCCTGCTGCGTACCTGCGAAAACGCTGTCTTCATGCATCGTTCGCGGCCTTGCCTGCTGCATCAGATCAGGCGCTGCAAGGCCCCTTGCGTCGACCTGATCTCTGCCCGGGACTATGCCGCAGATGTGCGCCTCGCGGAATTGTTCCTGCGCGGACGTCACGGCGAAGTCATCGAGGGCCTGACTGATGCCATGCAGGCGGCGGCCGACCGGCTAGATTTCGAGCAGGCTGCGCTGTTGCGCGACCAGGTGCGTGCGTTGCAGGCGGTGCTGCATCGGCAATATGTCAGCAGTGCCGGAGAAGAGGATGCGGACATTCTTGCAGCCGTTGTTGAAGGGGATGTCTTGTGCATCAACCTTGCGATGGTGCGCGGCGGCCTGCACCTTGGCGATCGTGCGCATTTTCCGAGCGGTACCAGTGATACCGATGTCGCTCTGGGGTTGCTCGCATTCATCGAGCAGCACTATCTCGAACATCCTCTTCCGGGGCGCCTGATATTGAGCCACGATGTGATGGAAGCCTGCAGTGCGTTGTTCGCAGCGCTGGAAAGGCACGCTGCAGTCTGTCTGCCACGAAACGAAATGGAGCGTGCCTGGCTGTCCATGGCGGAAAACAATGCCCGGCTGGCCATCGAGGCACGCCGCCATGCTGCAACCGGTGCACAATCACGTTTGGAAGCCTTGCGCGAGACGCTGGCCCTGGCCGATCCGCCGGCACGCATCGAATGTTTCGATATCAGTCATACGCAAGGCGAGGGAACGGTTGCGTCCTGCGTGGTCTGCGTCGATGGGATGATGAAGAAAAACGAGTATCGCCGATTCAACATTGCCGACATTACTCCCGGTGACGATTATGCCGCGATGCGCCAGGCTTTGACCCGCCGCTATGAGAAAGTCGCCGCCGGAGAAGCCATTGCACCCAGTCTGATCCTCATCGACGGTGGCCGGGGACAATTGGGTGTGGCGCATGCGGTGCTGGCCGAACTGGGCTTGGAGCATCTTGCCACGCTGGGGATCGCCAAGGGTGAAGGGCGCAAACCAGGGCTGGAGACATTGATACTCGGCAAAGGCGCAGAACCGGTAAAATTGCCCGCACATCACCCGGCCTTGCATCTGATTCAGGAAGTGCGGGATGAAGCACATCGTTTTGCCATTATGGGACACCGTGCGAGACGCGCAAGGACACGCGGCACTTCAAAGCTGGAGGGGATTCCCGGCGTCGGCCCGGCGCGTCGGCGCAAGTTGCTGGCGCATTTTGGCGGCTTGCAGGGTGTGGTGGCGGCGACGGTCGACGACCTGTGCCGGGTATCGGGTATCAGCCGGGCACTGGCCGAAGTTGTTCATAGGACATTACACTGACATAGAGGCAGCCATCACTCAACCACTAAACCACGCGACATGCCGCTGAATATTCCCAACCTGCTGACCTGGGCGCGCATTCTCCTGATACCGCTTTTCGTCGGCGTCTTCTATGTCGGGCCGAACTGGTTGCTGCCACGTGAGCAGAATGTCGCTGCGACCTCGCTATTCATCATCGCCGCGGTCACCGACTGGTTCGACGGCTGGCTGGCACGCAAACTCGGGCAGACCTCGGCTTTCGGCGCCTTCCTCGATCCGGTGGCGGATAAATTGATGGTCGCCGCGGCGCTGCTGATCCTGATCCAGATGGAACGTGCCGATGCAGTGATTGCCTTCATCATCATCGGCCGGGAAATCGCGATTTCCGCCTTGAGGGAATGGATGGCGAAGATCGGAGCCGCCAGAAACATCGCCGTTTCCTTCCTCGGCAAAATCAAAACCACAGCTCAGATGATTGCCATTCCTCTGTTGCTGTACAGTGATGATCTGCTTGGGGTGAGCATGTTGCGGCTGGGCAACTGGCTGCTTCTGATCGCGGCTGCGCTGACCCTGTGGTCTATGGTCTACTATTTGAGGAAGGCTTGGCCGGAGATCTCCTTGCGCAGCAAATGAGGCGCAAGGCTCCGCTGCCGACGATGGAGACAAGGATGGAATTGCCGCGCCCGCGAATGAGCACTGTCCAGCTTCACCGATCGTCGAAATCCGCAAGTCGCGCCGTCTTTCCGGCACTCCGTCGCAAGCAACTCGATCTCCCAATTGCACCACCGTAAAGTGGTCTCCATGGCGCAGATGCGCAGCTTATCCGGAGACGAAAATGAACTCAGCAAACAAGCAGGCAAAACGTATAGCGGGCTTCGTGGCGATCATGGCGACTGTTTTTACCCTGGGCGGAACGCTGGCATTGGCTGACCATTATTCACGCTCAAACCTGGGCGGGCAGGACTACATTGCAGCAGTTCCCCAATCGGCACCAGCCGTCCTGAAGAAAGCCGGCTAGCACATTGACGCACATTAGTAAGGTAGAGATTCCATGACGCTCGCTGACGAACTGATCAAGGTCGAACAATTACGCCAACGCGGCACGCTGACAGACGACGAGTTCGTCCGCGCGAAAGCACGACTATTGGAGCCGCCAGCACCGATCAAGACGGAGGCTGCAAGCATTAACGGCTTTCGTCGTTCCAGAACTGACCGTTGGCTGGGAGGACTGTGCGGAGGATTGGCGGTCTCGACCGGCGTTGATGCGTGGATTTGGCGCCTGATCTTTACCTGCCTGTTTTTCATGGGTGGCGCTGGACTACTCGTTTATATCTTGTTCTGGGTCTTTGTCCCAAGCGAATAGCGCTTACAACTGCCGTTTAGCGCCTTGCATACTTTGCAAGATATCCGTCCAACCGGTTCGCGAATGCCTGCCGATCAGCAGTTGAATACGTTGCCGGTCCGCCGGTCTCTACCCCGCCGCTGCGCAGACTCTCCATGAAGTTACGCATGGTCAGTCTCTCCTGGATATTGCCTGCGTCGAGCAGATCCCCGCGGGGATCGATGACGTAGGCCCCGATGGCGATGACCTGGGCTGCCAGGGGCACATCTGCCGTGATCACAAGATCGCCGGCAACCACTTCCTTGGCGATACGCTGATCCGCCACGTCGAACCCTGAAGGTACCTGTAGCGCCCGGACCCAGGGTGATGACGGTACACGCAGCATTTGGTTGGCGATCAGCGTCAAAGGTACCTGTGCCCGATCTGCAGCGCGGTAGAGGATGTCCTTGACGACCGCCGGACATGCATCAGCATCGACCCAGATTTTCATGGAGGAAAGGCTCTTCTTGAAAACCTCACAATAGCACTTCATTTCGCTGCTGGATGCCCGTCGCCCGGATGCACCGCCCCTTTTCCAATCAGTTCGAAGAAGTAAAAGTTACTGCGATCTGCCGGCGCATTCTGGGTAGCCATTTTGTCGGAAAGCTGTGATAGAATTCGCGCCGTTGAGCGGGTGGGGTTTGGCAAACCAGCACAAAAACCAGCACAGCAAAGCAGCAAGCCCAGGTTGCGGCAGTAGCTCAGTTGGTAGAGCGATACCTTGCCAAGGTATAGGTCGAGAGTTCGAGACTCTTCTGCCGCTCCAAATTATCAAGGGAAAGCGCAAGCTTTCCTTTTTTGTCTCAGCGCCAGCGTTCCTGCGGCTTGGCGGGGTAGCAAAGTGGTTATGCAGCGGCCTGCAAAGCCGTCTACGCCGGTTCGATTCCGACCCCCGCCTCCAAATAAATCAAGCAGTTACATCGCTAGTAAAACTAGCTCTAGCAAAGTATCCGAAGAAGGCATAACGTATTTGCGGGCCTTCGCGGGATATGGAAAACAGAAAACCACTCCTGCAACGGCCTTGTTTGGTCGTCTACGGAGGATTAAATGCCAACAAAGCGCAGGCGTGAATCCGGATCAGGGGAGTTCATCATTCGCAGGAAAGGGCTGCTGCCAAAGCCTATTTCGATCACCTTCCCGACAGAGGAAGAGGGCGATGTCTATTGCAAGCGCGCCGAAGAGTCTCTGGATCGCGGTGTCGTTCCCCAGGCGCTGCTGAACAATGAGACGCCCATCCTGACATTCCCCGAGGCGGTACCCGCCTGAAGACCTCTTGCCTGCCAGCGGTGCACGACATGCCGACATCCTGCATCGCAGGGAATTGTCCGAGGTGCTATCCCAAGTTCCCGACCGCGCTGTGCGTATCAGGCTGATCCACCATTTCTACGATGAGTTGAATCGGGATGCTCGCAAGTAATGCGGTGCTCTCGATGCCGCAGGAATCCGGGGCATGCTATTTCCCAGAAAAGCAAAGGACTCGGTTGCCGCTTGAGTAATCTTGACGGTTACTCTGTAATGGAATAGATTACACAGTCATATGATTAAGACTTTCAAGCACCGGGGGCTGGAGCGCTTCTTCAAGAAGGGTGACCATCGTGGCATCATGGCTAAGAGCGAGTCGCGCATCGAACGCCTGCTGGACCGTCTCGACGCGGTTGTGCGGCCGGAAGACATGAACATCCCCGGCTACAAGTTTCACCAACTGTCAGGCGACCGGGAGGAGACTTATGCGGTCTCGGTGAGCGGAAACTGGCGCATTACTTTTCGATTCGACGGCCAAGATGCCATCGATGTTGACCTGGAGGATTACCACTGATGACTGAGAAATCCTTACGTGACCCCAAGCGGCGCCCCACACACCCTGGCGCCATATTGCGTGAAGACGTGCTACCTGCGCTGGAGATGACCCAGACGGAGTTTGCGCAGCGGCTGGGCGTCAGTCGGCTGACGGTATCTGAACTGCTGCACGAAAAGCGCAGCATGTCGTCCGAGATGGCAGCCCGCGTCGGCAAGCTGCTCAATACGACGCCTGAGAGCTGGCTACGGATGCAGCAAGCGCTGGATCTATGGGAAGTGCAGCAGCGGCCTGACTTGCTTGCTGGCATCAAGCCCATCAAGGCCGACTTGATGGCGGCGTAGGCCGTCAGAAATTATTTTGAGCGGAATTCCCAGTCAAAGTTGGATGGGCATGCAGGTAACGCAATCCGATTCGTGGTAAGAAACGTGGTAAGTGTGCAAACGTCAAGTTCTGATATTCAATAACAGCGCGGTATTCGGTGGGTAATGTGAATGAGACCCCCCCGGATATTCCGGTACGCACTGCAAGCTCCTCACCATGCGCCAGACCATCGAATTGCCTCACGCCTACCGCCTGATCAATCATGGTCCGGTCACGCTCGTCAGCAGTGACGTGTTCAGGGCAGGTTAATACCAGGCCGCACTTCAACAGGTCAGGCTCTCGATTTTCTGCGCCAGCCGCAGGATGCCATCCGGTGTCAGATCGTCGCTGCTGATACGCACGGCATCCTGGAAACCGCGAAAGTTTTTGGCCTGAGAGCGCTGATAGAGCGGATCGTAATGGAACTCGAGCAATTCGCCGACCAGGGTGCGGAAGGCCCGAGTCTCAACCAGCATGCGCCAGCGCGCCAGTCTTTCGTTGCTTTGCAGGCTGCGCAGCAGTTCGAACCTTTCGAGCAGCCAGCCCGGATCGTCCAGGAAGTAATCGTAATCGCGCAGCAGAAACTCGACCCGGGCGTCGAGCGCTGCGTCGATGCAGAAACTTGGCGCGGCGCGGACCCGTTCTAGCAGGACGTCAGGCAACTGCAGGTTGCCGATCCGGCGGCTTTCAGCCTCGACGAATACCGGCCGCGTTGGTTCGAAGCGGCTCAATGCGTCAAAGAGGCGTGACTCGAACATTCTTTGCGAAGGTTGAGAAATGTCCGGCAGGCCACCCAGCACTGATCCCTTGTGTGCAGCCATTTCCTCCAGATGCAGAACTTGTGCGCCGAGCCGGGCCAGTGCCTCCAGCACACGGCTTTTGCCGCTGCCAGTGGCGCCGCTGATGACGCGGTAATGAAAATTTTGCGGCAGCAGTGCCAGTTGCTGGATGACATGCTGGCGCCAGACCTTGTATCCGCCGGCCAGGCGCTGTGCATCCCAGCCGATCTGGCGCAGGATATGGGTGAAGGCGCCGCTGCGCTGCCCGCCGCGCCAGCAATAGACCAGCGGGCGCCAGTTGCGCGGCTTGTCGATGAATTGCTCCTCAATGTGTGCGGCGATGTTGCGTGCTACCAGTACCGCCCCGATCTTTCTGGCGGCAAAAGGCGAGTCCTGTTTGTAAAGCGTACCAACCTGGGCACGTTGTTGATTGTCGAGCACGGGACAGTTGATCGCGTGCGGCAGGTGGTCCTCGGCGTATTCCACCGGCGAGCGGACGTCGATGATCTCGTCAAACTCGGCCATCTGTGCTACGTTTGCGACCCCATGTGACTGCTGGACTGACATTGGCAATGCCTGAAATTAAACTGACCCAATTTTCCCACGGCGGCGGCTGTGGCTGCAAAATAGCTCCGGCCGTGCTCACCGAAATTCTGGCGAATACGCCGCTGCGCACCATGCCGCCCGAACTGCTGGTGGGCACCGAAACCAGCGATGACGCGGCCGTCTATCAGCTGAATGCGGAGCAGGCGATCATCGCCACCACCGACTTCTTCACCCCGATCGTCGATGATCCGCGCGATTTCGGCCGCATCGCTGCGACCAATGCGTTGTCCGACATCTATGCGATGGGCGGCAAGCCGATCTTCGCCCTGGCAGTAGTCGGCATGCCGCTCGACAAGCTGCCGCTGGACGTGATCCGGGAAATTCTTGCCGGTGGCGAGGAAATCTGCGCCCGAGTCGGCATCCCGATCGCAGGCGGCCATTCAATCGACGTGCTCGAACCGATCTATGGGCTGGTCGGCATCGGCATCGTCCATCCGCGGCATGTCAAGCGCAACAGCGGTGCGCGCGACGGCGACAGGCTGATCCTCGGCAAGCCGCTGGGCATCGGCATCCTGTCGGCGGCACTGAAGAAAGGATTGTTGCCACCTGCAGGCTATGCCGAGATGATCGCCCAGACCACCAAAATCAATACGCCCGGCGCCGCGCTGGCCGTTTTGGATGGCGTTCATGCCATGACCGACGTGACCGGCTTCGGTCTTGCCGGGCATCTGCTGGAAATATGCCGCGGCTCCAAACTGCAGGCGCAGATCGAGTTTGCGCGCCTGCCCCTGATTCCGGCTGCAGAAAAATTTGTCCGTGAAGGTATCGCCACCGGTGCTTCGTCACGCAACTGGACCAGCTATGGCCAGGAAATCGCCTTGCCTGCGAATGCCGAGGAGTGGCAGCAAAAACTGCTAACCGATCCGCAGACCAGCGGCGGCTTGCTGGTGGCGTGCGATCCGGCTAGTGAGGCGGCGGTGCTGGCGGAATTCAGGCGGGAGGGTTTTGCTCCGGCGGTCATCGG